>NZ_CP115465.1:920782-1241564 GCF_027912535.1 Brevundimonas sp. NIBR11
GCTGAAGAGCGTGCTGAAGGACTATCTGCTGATCTGCGACAGCTACTACGAGGCGCTGCGCGGGTCGTCGGCGAGCCAGATCGAGGCCGTGGATATGGGGCGGCGGGGCCTGCACAACGAAGGCGCCGAACAGCTGAAGGCGCGGCTGGAGGGCAAGGTCGCCATCGACCACGAGACGGCGCGGCGGCTCTTTACGCTGGTCTGCGCGCTGTATCGACGAGGCTGAACTCGACTTTCAGCGTCATCTGGTGCATTAGCGCCGACTTCTTACGGCTCGCGCTTTCGTCCGGCGCGGGCCTTGATTCGTATTCGCATGGACGCGAGAGGCCGCATGGCTAAGGAAGAACTGCTCGAGTTTCCCGGTACGGTCAGCGAACTGCTGCCGAACGCCACGTTCCGCGTGACGCTCGAGAACGATCACGAGATCATCGCCCACACCGCCGGCAAGATGCGCAAGAACCGCATCCGCGTGCTGGCCGGGGACAAGGTCCTGGTCGAGATGACCCCCTATGACCTGACCAAGGGTCGCATCACCTATCGCTTCAAGTAAGGCTTGGTGACCGCCAAGCCTGAATTGGTGCTGGCCTCGGCCAGCCCGCGCCGCATCGAACTGCTGGCGCTGATCGGGATCACCCCCGATCGCATCGATCCCGCCGACATCGACGAGACCCCGCTGAAAGACGAGACGCCGCCGCGCCTCGCCGTTCGGCTGGCCCGCGCCAAGGCCCGGACGATCGCAGACCGGTCGCCGGGCGCGGTCGTCCTGGCCGCCGACACGGTGGTGGCCGTGGGGCGTCGATTGCTGGAGAAGCCGGCCGATGCGGCGGAGGCCGAGACATTCCTGCGCCTGCTGTCCGGAAGGAATCACCGCGTCTTCACCGGGGTGGCCGTGGCCTCGGGCGAAAGCGTGCGGCATCGCGCCGTGGAAACGCGGGTCGCCTTCAAGCGCCTGTCGGACGCCGAGATCGCCGACTACGTCACAGGGGGCGACTGGAAGGGCAAGGCCGGCGGGTATGGGATCCAGGGTCCGGCGGCGGCCTTCGTCTTGAAAATCGTGGGCAGCCACCCGGCCGTGATGGGCCTCCCCTTGCCAGAGACAGTCAACCTGCTGGCGGGCGCCGGCTGGCGAAAATGAGCGAAGTCGAGGTCTTCCTGGACGACACGCCCGGCGAGGTCCGGGGCGTCGTGTCGCGGGACGGCCGGTTCGAACGCCTGATCATCCAGCGCGAGGACGATCCGCCCGAACATCGGCTGGGCGCGCGGCTGACAGGCCGGGTGATGGAGCCGGATGTGGCCTTCAGGGCGGCCTTCGTCGACCTCGGCGGGGCCGGCAAGCCCGGCTTCCTGCCTCTGGGCAAACGCGAGGCGATCCGGACCGGCGACATCATCGAGGTCGAGGTGACGGCCGAGCCGCGTGAAGCCAAGGGGCCGGTCCTGAAGCGGCTGGGGGCAGGGCAGGGCAGGCCCCGCCTGCTCGCGCCGGGACCGGATGTCGCCGCGCGGCTGCGGGCTCTCGCGCCGGGGGTGGAGCCGATCACGGGCGTCCCCGCCATCCAGTCGAGCCGGGATGCGGAAGAGGAGGCGCTGGCCGCCAGCGATTTCTTCGCGGAGTGGGCGCTGGACGTGGCGGTGCAGCGGACCCGGGCCCTGATCGCCGTCGACATAGACTATATGCATATTGCCGGCCGCGACGCGCGCAAGGGCCGGGCGACGGCGAATCGGCAGGGGCTGGTTCAGGCCGCGCGTCTCATCCGACTGAAAGGGTGGGGCGGTCTGGTGGCCGTGGACCTGGTCGGGACGGCGCTGGATCCGAGCCAGATCGCGGACATGGCCAAAACGGCATTCGCCGGCGACGACGCCAGTTTCGGGCCGCTGAGTCGGTTCGGTCTGCTGCAACTGGCCCTGCCGTGGAGGACCCGGCCGGTCGAAGAGACGCTGAACGAACCGGGCGGGAGGCGGTCGGCGACCACGCGGGCCATCGATGTCGCCCGCCATCTGAAGCACGCCCTGCTCAGCGACACGACGATTCCGCGCCTCGTCGCCCGCTGCGCGCCGGACGAAAGCGCCGGAGCCGCGCCGCTGGTCGCGCGCCTGGGACCGCGTGCCGGGCTGAAGGCGGACCCGACGCTGCAGGCCGGGCGTTTCGTGATCGAGGAGGGTTGAAGCCCATGGCGACGCAAGAGGCGATGTGCCCCGTCTGCAAGCGCAATCCGAAGGTGGAGGCCTACAAGCCCTTTTGCTCCAAGCGCTGCGCCGATGTCGACCTGCAGCGGTGGCTGGTGGGGTCCTATGTCCTGCCGGAGACGGACGAGGCGGTCCCGGACAACGATCCTGAAAACGACGACTGAACCCGCTGGACACCCCGGATCGGCTCGCCTATAGACCCGCCTCTCGCGTTTCGGCGCGGGCGCCTGGATAGCTCAGCTGGTAGAGCAATGGATTGAAAATCCATGTGTCGGTGGTTCGAACCCGCCTCCAGGCACCACTCTTTCTTTTCCCCATGAAAATCGATGTCCGACCCGGGCCCTTCGCGGTCCTCGTGCGCGGGGCGCCGGCGTGATCGGCCGGGCGTCGGCGCGAGCCGTTTCGCGTCCGCGTCGCGTCATTCCCAAACGTAAGCCTGGGCTGCCGCGTCGGTGTCGACGAGCCCGTTAACCTAACGGCGAAATGCAGCAGTGGTAAGACATTGCGGGGATTCGACCTTGGCGCTCGCTCCGGGGGCGAAAAGCACCTCAGAAGCCTTGACGCTCTGTTATCGGTTCGCCAAAGGAGCTTGACCGCTTCCTTTGCGTGAGCGGCCGAAGCCTGTCTGACACCCGTGTCATTCGGGCCTCGACCAACCCGCCGATGGGCGCCCTCGGGCAACCGGATGCGACAGAAGGCGTTCCGCCGTTGGCCACCTCGGCCGATGGCGGGACAACACCGATTTCATAAAGAGGGCGGGGCGCCCCTGACGCGCTCCGATCCTTTGGGTTCCACGAGTCAGACCAAAAAAGCAGGAACTGGCGACACATGATCAAGACCAACACCCTTCTCGCCCTGGCCGGCGCCGCCGTCCTGATGGCGGGCTCGCCGGCTCTGGCGCAAGCCCCGGCAGCCCCTGACGCGACCGCGGCCACCACCGCCGCTCCGACCGCCGCCACCCCGGCCGCTCCGGCCGCCGACACCGCCGCCCCGGCCGCTGAAACCGATCCGGAATCGGTCGGCGACGCCGTCGGCGGTTCGGGCCACGGCGACATCACGCCGATCTCCATGTTCATGGAAGCCGGCATCGTCGTTAAGATCGTCATGATCGGCCTGCTGCTGGCCTCGATCTTCTCCTGGACCCTGCTGCTCATCAAACTGCTCGAGTTCGGCGGTCTGAACCGCAAGACCGACCAGTTCCTGGAAGCCTTCCGCGGCGCCCGCACCATCGCCGACATGCGCCGCGTCGCTTCGTCGGACGAGTTCGACGGCAACCCGCTGGCCGACATGGCCGCCGCGGCCACCGAAGAAATCGAACTGTCGCGCCAGGCCGGCCTGAACGTTCACGGCGACCACGCCGACTCGGCCCTGCTGCGCGCTCAGCAAGCCGTCTCGGCCGTGCAAGCCGGCCTCGCCGCCCGTCTGTCGGGTGGCCAGACCTTCCTCGCCTCGGTCGGTTCGACCGGTCCGTTCGTCGGTCTGTTCGGCACCGTCTACGGCATCATGAACTCCTTCATCGGTATCGCCCAGTCGAACACGACCAACCTGGCCGTCGTCGCCCCGGGTATCGCTGAAGCCCTGCTCGCCACCGGTATCGGCCTGTTCGCCGCTATTCCGGCCGTTATCTTCTACAACTACTTCAACACCCGCATCTCGGCGTACGGCACCCGTTCGGACGGCTTCTCGGCTGAGCTGATCAACGCCATCTCGCGTCAACTCGACAAGGGAGCGTAAGACGGATGGCCGCCAAACTTTCAGGCGGCGGCGGCGGGAAGTACAACGTCGAGCAGAACAGCGAAATCAACGTCACGCCCTTCGTTGATATCATGCTGGTCCTCCTCATCATCTTCATGGTGGCGGCCCCGCTCGCCACCGTGTCGGTGGAGGTGAAGCTCCCCACCGCAGTCGCACCGCCCCAGGAGAATCCGCCGAAGCCGGTGTTCATCTCCATCCAGAACGACGGCGACGTGTTCATCGGTGACGGACGCAGCAGCCCCGAACAGCTTGGGGACGACCTGCGGCGCCTGATCCGGACGCGGAACCCGGAAGAAGAGCGTATCTTCATCCGCGGCGACCAGCAGACCCGCTACGGCGACTTCATGCAGGTCATGAACGCCCTGCAGGACAACGGCTTCTACTCCGTGGCCCTGGTCGGCGAAGACAATTCGCCCCAGTCGACAGGAGGCTGAGCATGACTGACGCTCCCGTTGAGTATCACCGCAGTCGCTATGACGCCCCTCGCAAGAAGGGCTTCATGGGGGTCGCGCCGCACATCTGGCTGATCGCCCTGGGCGTCGTGACCGTGCTGTTCGCGATCATGATCTTCTACCTCCAGAAGACCCGGTTCGAATTGCGCATGCAGGAGTATTCGGACGACGCCGTGGACGTCGAGATCGTCGAACCGATCCCGCCGCCTCCGCCGCCGCCTCCGCCGCCTCCGCCTCCGCCGGACACCCCGCCGCCGCCGAAGCTGCAGGTCCGTCCGCCGGTCATCAACACCCAGGCGCCTCCGCCGCCGATCACCCTGCCGATCGAGCCGACGAAGAAGGAAGACCGGGTCGAATACACGGGTCCGCCCGTCATCGTCCCCGGACCTCCGCCGCCGCCGGCCCCGCCGGCTCCGGTTCGCCCGCCTGTGATCACGAACCCGAGCTGGGCCTCTCAGCCCCGCCCGACCTACCCGGATCGCGCTCTCGAGCGTGGCCTCTCGGGCAGCGCCGATCTGAGCTGCACCGTCAATCCGAACGGCAGCGTCTCCGGATGCTCGGTCGTCTCGGAAACGCCGTCGGGCGCCGGCTTCGGTCGCGCCGCCCTGGCTGCAGCCCGCAGCGCCCGCCTGTCGCCCCGTTCGGTCGATGGCGTGGCCACCGGGGGCACGGTTCGCTTCACCGTCAGGTTCAACCTGCCGGACTGAGGATCGGCCCGAACGCGGACCAAGGAATGCGCCCCGAGGGAAACCTCGGGGCGTTTTTCGTTCGAGCTTCGCCAAGCGGGACCAGACGGGCGGAAACCAGGCCGGCAGGGGAGAGCGATGTTTTTCTTCGCCAGATCGACCAGAGGGCTCCGACTGGCCTTGATCGTCGCACGCGGCGCCGCTAGAGAACGCGGCTCGCGTCGCCCCCTTGGGGCGCTGTGCCACCTTAGCTCAGTTGGTTAGAGCGCCGGTTTGTGGAACCGGAGGTCCTCAGTTCAAGCCTGAGAGGTGGTACCATTCCTTCCCCCATGGACATCGACACCGGCCCTGCGCTTGCGGCGTGAGGGCCAGCGCGTCCGATATCAGGGCGGTCAGTCCGCGGGCGCCGTCCATGGCTGCGGCGGCAACGTCGGGCTCTAACCTCAGACGGCGCGGGGGCGTCAGGCCGCGTCGATTCCGGCGGCGCCCTGGTCCAGCGGCGAGGCGGTGACGTCGGGCCGTTGGCGAAGGGTCTCGATGGGGCCGTCCAGTTCGGAGAGGGCCGTGACAGCCGCGGCATGCCCGGCCTCGACCACGGGCTCGTAGACCTTCCAGTCGCGGATATCGGAGCCCTCGGGTTCGGGCAGGATCAGCAGATCCGCCTCGGCCCGCGAGGCCTCCAGGTCGGCGTCCGTGGTGATGGTCGCCGAACGCATCAGGACCGAGACGATCGGCGGGCCCTTCTTCCAGGCTCCTGTGGCGATCCAGCGCCACCAGGACGGCGGATTGGCGAGGGTCGCCGGATCGACGCCCCGCGTCTGGGACATGTCCACGCCGACGATGGGGCCGGAGTTCATCTGGCGCATGACCTCGGTCGGGAAATTCTTCAGCACCGCCCCGTCGACCAGGACCTGGCCGTCAATCACTACGGGCGGCATGACTCCGGGGATGGAGATGGAGGCGCGCATGGCCCGGCGCAGAAGGCCCCGGCGATGCACCTCGATCCGACCGCTCGTCAGATTTGACGAACAGGCGAAGAAGGGCAGGGGCATGTCGGCGATGTCGATCTCGCCATAGGCGTCCTGCAGCAGTCCCGCGACCTTGCCGGCGCGGGTCATGGCGATGATCGGGAAGGCGAGATCCGACAGGGGATCCGAGCGCACGAAGGCGGTGCGAATGCGGGCGTCGAGCTCCTCGTCGGTCCAGCCCAGCGCCGGGCCGGCGGCGATCACGGCCCCCATGGAGGATCCGCCCAGAAAGTCGAACCTGACGCCCGCCTCGTGCAGGGCGCGCACGGCGCCGATGTGGGCATAGGCCCTGGCCCCGCCGCCCGACAAGACCAGACCGATAGCCGTGCCGGTGACGATGCGGGCCATGCGGGAGGCGTCGGCGGCGTCGCCCTCGATGGCGTGGAACCAGCGGCCGGGATTGACCTGGTTCAGCCAGACCGATGTGTTGGCCGGGCGGCGCATGCGCCGGTCGCGCAGCAGGATCAAATCGGTGAACTGCTGCAGGCCGTGGGCTGTGCGGATGGGGATGTTGGACGGCGGGACCGTCAGGGCATCGCCGACCAGGAACAGCCGGTCGACCTGACGGGCGCAGAGGTTGGCCCAGGAGGGTTCGTCCAGTTCGGCGACGTAGAGGACGAAATCATGGGTGTCCTCCATGCGGGAGAACCACTCCGAGACCGAAGACAGGGCCGAATGGTCGATGACCTGGCAAGTCTTGCCCTGGGCTTCCACGGCGGCGGCGACGCGGTCGACGAAGGGGCGGATGGGACGGCCGCGCACGGAGATAAAGCCAAAGACGCTGGGTTCGGTCACGCCCGGGGCGCGTTCGCGGGCGCGGTGCAGCATCAGGCGCGACAGCTCGATCATGACGTCGGGCTGGGTGCGGACGGCCTCGAAGAAGACCTCGCGCGGAAGGGCGAGGATCTCGGAATCGCGGAGCGCCACGACGCTGGCGGAATGGGGCGTGCCGGCGATCAGGGCCATCTCGCCGACGGGTTCTCCCGGCTTGATGACGCCGAGGAACTGGGGCGGCTGGTCCTCGTCCTGACGGAAGACGCCGAGCCGGCCCGAGCGAACCAGATAGAGGCTGTCCGGCTCGTCCCCGGCCGAGAACAGGAGCTCGCCGCCGGTCAGGGCGAACCAGCTGGCCTTGGTGTTCTGATCCTGGAAAACCCGCGCCAGAGCCGCTTCGAGATTGTCGTGGCGGGAGTGGCTCATGCTGGGGTGGATTTAGCGACGGGACAGGGCGGGGGGCAAGGGGTGGAGACCGTCCTCTCCCCTTGCGGGAGAAGGTGGCTGAGCGAAGCGAAGTCGGATGAGGGGCTCGGCGCTGGTGGCGTAGGCGGCCTTTCGTTGGACGCTTGAGTGACCCCTCACCCGATCGCGCCAGGACGACGGCTGCGCCGTCGTGCGCGATGTCCCTCTCCCGCAAGGGGAGAGGGAGGCGATCAGCGCCTTCTCGCCGTGTACAGGTCCCCAAGTCGGTCCGGCGTGCCTTCGATGCGCTCCAGGTGGGGGTATTTCAGGCCCTCGTGGTAGTCGAAGACGACCGTGCGGTAGTGGCTGTTGTCGCGGACGATCAGCTCGATCTTCTCGTCCGTGCCCTTGGCGGCCGTGATGGCGGCGCGGAGGTTGGCGGCGGAGGCGGCCTCCCCGTTGACGGCGATGATCTGCATGCCCACGGCCAGCTCCTGCTGGAAGGCCGGGCTGTTCCACAGGACGCTGCCGATGGTGTTGTCGGCCCCGGTGACGATGCCCAGCGAATAGGTGAAGTCGTTGCGGCCGTAGTTGCCGTACAGCGTCTTCTGATAGTCGCTCATGGTGTCGGTGTAGACGAGGCGGTAGCCGCCGCGCGTGAGGCCGTCGAGCGGGGCGCCCGGGCCGTGGCCGTCCAGGCGAGTGCGCAGGAAGGTCGCCCAGTCGTATTCCACGACGCCGTTCAGGGTCTCGACGACGGTCTCGAACGAGTAGGGGGCCTCGTCGTAGGCGCCGTCGTTGAGGCCGAAGAAGGCGCGGGCGAAGTCGTCGAGGGACTTGCGACCATTGGTGCGCTCGCGGATCAGGGTGTCGGCGTCGAGCCAGATCAGCTGGCCCTCGACATAGTAGTCTTCGCTGCGCTGCCAGGAGCGCCAGCCGATCGGTCGGCGCTGGGTGATGATGGGGTCGTTGACCGTGTCCTGCATCGCCCGCCATTCGCGGCCGACGGTGTTGTCATAGGTCGCGGCGTCCAGAGCGAGGGCGTCCAGCGCCTGCTGGCGGCTGTGCAGGCCCGAACGGGCGGCGAGGACCTTGCCCCAGAACTGGGTCTGGCCCTCGTAGACCCAGAGCAGTTCGTTCTGCAGCGGGACGTTGTAGTTGGCGACGTCCTGACCGGCGGGGCGCCGGTATTTGCCGTCCCAAGAGTGGGTGTATTCGTGGCTGAGGAGGTCGCGGTCGCCGAGCTGGCTCTCCCATTCGGTGAAGAAGGCCGGGTCGACGCTGTTCTCCGAACTGCGGTGATGCTCCAGGCCGATGCCGCCTATGCGGTCGGTCATGGCGACGAGGAAGTCGTAGTGGTCGTAGTGGCGGGCGCCGAACAGGCGGTCGGCCTGCTGGACCATGGAGCGCAGGATGCCGATCTGGTCGTCGGTGGGGGCGATGTGGCTTTCGGCGTCGGCGACGATGTTGAGCATCACCGGCGAGCGGCCGCCGGGGTCGAGGTCGATCTGGCGATAGTGCTCGCCCGCGAACATCGGGCTGTCGACGAGGACGTCGAGCGGCACGGGCTGGAAGGTGGTCGTATCCCCGGTCGCCGCGCCGGCGGGACGAAGGGCCGTGCCGTATTTCCAACCCTCGGGCAGGGTGACCGAGGCCTGCATGGTGATGTTCCGGTGATAGCGACCGGCGGGATAGAGCAGCATCTTCTCCCACTGGATGTTCAGCATCTCGCCGGTCATCGTGATGCGCCCTTGGGCGCCGGTCGTCGGCGACAGGTGCTGGAACTCGGCGACCAGTTCGGTGGCGCCGGCGGGGACGACGACGTGGAAGGCCCAGGGCTGGAGCGCGTCACGCACCCATTCGACGCGCTGGCCGTTGGCGGTGAAGATCAGGCCGCCCAGCTGATTGATCGGGCCGGTGGGGCCATGCTCGCCGGGGAGCCACTGCGGGAAGAAGAGGGTGAGGGGGCCGGGGCCCTCGACCGGAATGGTCTCGCGGACGCGATAGATGCGGCGGTTGAGGTCGGTGGCGTCGACGTCGAGATGGATGACGCCGGGCCAGGCGCGATCGACGGCGGCGGGGATGGTCTGGGGCGTCGGCGGGACCACGGGGGCGGTCTGGGCCAAGGCCGGGGCGGACGCGAACAGGAGAACCGCGAGGGAGGCGGAGACGGCGAGACGCTTCATGGAGGGCACCGGGAAATGAACAGGCGCGCAGACAGCGCCGGGTGCGACATTTCGTCAAGTCAAAGCGCGTCCTTCTCCCCTTGCGGGAGACGGTGGCCGAGCGGTGCGAGGTCGGATGAGGGGTTACGCCGACGGCCGGAGCCGGCGCCCGCTCAGCCTGCACGGACCGCCGGTGCGACCTCTCACCCGACCGCACAAGGACGACGGATCTCGCCGCCGTATGCGGCTTCCCTCTCCCGCAAGGGGAGAGGGATGATAGGCTTACTTCACTTCCAGAAGTTCGACCTTGAACAGCAGGGTCGAGTTGGGCGGGAGTTCGTCGCCGCCGACCCAGCGGTCGCCGTAGCCGAGCGAGGCGGGGATGGCGAAGTAGAAGGTTTCGCCGACGTGCATGAGGGCGACGCCTTCGGTCCAGCCCTTGATGACGCGGTTCAGGGGGAACTCGGCCGGCTCGCCCCGGTCATAGGATGAGTCGAACTTGCGGCCGTCGATGAAGGTCCCCTCGTAGTGGACGCGGACGGTGTCGGTCTCGGTCGGCTGGCGGCCCTCGGGATGGGCGCGGCCTTCGCGGCGGTATTGCAGGCCCGACTCGGTGGTGGTCCAGCCGCGACCGGCGCCGTTCCAGGACAGGTAGGCGGCCTGACCGGCCTCGTATTCGGCTGGCGTCGAATGAGCGTTCGGATCGACGACGGGCGCGGGCTCAGGGGCGGTGGCGCAGGCGGCGAGAGCCAGCGCCGACAGGGATGCGGCCACGAAGGTGGGGATGATTTTCATGCCCGGACGCTAGCCGAAGAAAAACCGCTTGCGAAGTCGGCGGAAATCGTATGCGGGCCTTTATTTCGCCGGAGAAGCGCGTATATGTCCGCTCTCCGCAACAGCTCAGATGAGTCTGCGCGAAAGCGCCGAGGCCCGGTCCGTCGCCCTCCGACCGAGCGAAGGCGTGGCTCCTTCCCCAGGGAGCTTCTCAGATTTCAGGCCTCCTGACCGCTCCGGCGCGTCGAGGGTGGAGGCCGAAACCGATTGTCACGGCATGCTCCGCTCGCATGGCCGTGGCTGCTGCATTTCACGCCCGTCTCCCCGGACGAGCGCCATGGGAAAACAGAATGACTGACGTCCTGAACGGTCTCGCCATCAACGGTCAGATCGCTTCCGCCACGACCTTCACCGGCAAGAAGCGCATCCGCAAATCCTTCGGGCGCATCCCCGAGGCGGTCGAGATGCCGAACCTGATCGAGGTTCAGCGCGCCTCCTACGAACAGTTCCTGCAGCGCGAGGTCCGTCCGGGCCAACGCCGCGACCAGGGCATCGAGGCGGTCTTCAAGTCGGTCTTCCCGATCAAGGACTTCAACGAACGCGCCGTGCTGGAATACGTGTCCTACGAGTTCGAGGACCCGAAGTACGATGTCGAGGAGTGCATCCAGCGCGACATGACCTATGCCGCGCCGCTGAAGGTCAAGCTGCGCCTGATCGTCTTCGAGGCGGATGAGGAGACGGGCGCGCGCTCGGTCAAGGACATCAAGGAGCAGGACGTCTACATGGGGGACATCCCCCTGATGACCGACAAGGGGACCTTCATCGTCAACGGCACCGAGCGGGTGATCGTTTCGCAGATGCACCGTTCGCCGGGCGTCTTCTTCGACCACGACAAGGGCAAGACCCACTCGTCGGGCAAGCTGCTGTTCGCCGCCCGCGTGATCCCGTACCGCGGCTCTTGGCTGGACTTCGAGTTCGACGCCAAGGACGTGGTGTTCGTGCGTATCGACCGTCGCCGCAAGTTGCCGGCGACCACCTTCCTCTATGCCCTGGGCATGGACGGCGAGGAGATCCTGCGCACCTTCTACGAGACCGTTCCCTACGAGAAGCGCGGCGAAGGCTGGGTCACGCCGTACAAGGCCGAACGCTGGAGAGGCGTGAAGCCGGAGTTCGATCTGATCGACGCCGACACGGGTGAAGTCGTCGCCTCGGCCGGCCAGAAGATCTCGGCCCGCGCCGCCAAGAAGCTGGGCGACACGACCAAGTCGCTGTCGCTGGCCGCCGACGCCCTGGTGACCCGCTACCTGGCCGCCGACGCCGTGAACTACGAGACCGGCGAAATCTACGCCGAGGCCGGCGACGAGCTGGACGCCCCGACGATCGAACTGCTGGAGTCCAAGGGCTTCACCACCATCGACGTGCTGGACATCGACCACGTCACGGTCGGCGCCTACATGCGCAACACCCTGCGCGTGGACAAGAACACCGGCCGCGAGGACGCCCTGTTCGACGTCTATCGCGTGATGCGTCCGGGCGAGCCGCCGACCCCGGAAGCCGCCGAGGCCATGTTCAACTCGCTGTTCTTCGACAGCGAGCGCTACGACCTGTCGGCCGTGGGCCGGGTCAAGATGAACATGCGTCTGGAGACCCCCGAGGTTTCGGACGAAATCCGCGTCCTGCAGAAAGACGACGTGCTGAAGGTCCTGCAGATCCTCGTCGGCCTGAAGGACGGCCGCGGCGAGATCGACGACATCGACAACCTGGGCAACCGCCGGGTCCGTTCGGTCGGCGAGCTGCTGGAAAACCAGTACCGCGTGGGCCTGCTGCGCATGGAGCGCGCGATCAAGGAGCGCATGTCGTCGGTCGATATCGACACGGTGATGCCGCACGACCTGATCAACGCCAAGCCGGCCGCCGCCTCGGTGCGCGAATTCTTCGGCTCGTCGCAGCTGTCGCAGTTCATGGACCAGACGAACCCGCTGTCGGAGATCACCCACAAGCGCCGCCTTTCGGCGCTTGGCCCGGGCGGTCTGACCCGTGAGCGCGCCGGCTTCGAGGTCCGCGACGTTCACCCGACCCACTATGGCCGCATCTGCCCGATCGAGACGCCGGAAGGCCCGAACATCGGCCTGATCAACTCGCTGGCGACCCACGCCCGCGTGAACAAGTACGGCTTCATCGAGAGCCCCTACCGGCGTGTGAAGGACGGCAAGGCCCAGGGCGAGGTGGTCTACATCTCGGCCATGGAGGAGTCGAAGTACACGATCGCCCAGGCGAACATCGAGCTGAAGGACGGCCAGATCGTCGAGGACCTGGTCCCCGGCCGGATCAACGGCGAATCCCAGCTGCTGACCAAGGCCGACGTCGACATGATGGACGTGTCGCCGAAGCAGGTCGTTTCGGTCGCCGCCGCCCTGATCCCGTTCCTGGAAAACGACGACGCCAACCGCGCACTGATGGGCGCGAACATGCAGCGTCAGGCCGTGCCTCTGGTCCAGTCGGACGCGCCGCTGGTCGGCACCGGCATGGAGGCCGTGGTCGCCCGTGACTCGGGCGCCGTGGTCGTGGCTCGCCGCGACGGCGTGGTCGAGCAGATCGACGGCACCCGCATCGTGGTTCGCGCCACGAACGAGCAGGACGCCGGCCGTTCGGGCGTCGACATCTATCGCCTGTCGAAGTTCCAGCGTTCGAACCAGTCGACCTGCATCAACCAGCGCCCGATCGTGCGCGTGGGCGATGAGGTGAAGGCCGGCGACGTGATCGCCGACGGCCCATCGACGGACCTGGGCGAACTGGCCCTGGGCCGGAACGCGCTCGTCGCCTTCATGCCCTGGAACGGCTACAACTTCGAGGACTCCATCCTGATCTCGGAGCGCATCGTGCGCGACGACGTCTTCACCTCCATCCACCTCGAGGAATTCGAAGTGATGGCGCGGGATACGAAGCTCGGGCCGGAAGAAATCACCCGCGACATCCCGAACGTCGGCGAGGAAGCCCTGCGCAACCTCGACGAGGCCGGCATCGTGGCCATCGGCGCCGAAGTCCAGCCGGGTGACATCCTGGTCGGCAAGGTGACGCCGAAGGGCGAAAGCCCGATGACCCCGGAAGAGAAGCTGCTGCGCGCCATCTTCGGCGAGAAGGCTTCGGACGTCCGCGACACCTCCCTGCGCCTGCCGCCCGGCGTCGCCGGCACCATCGTCGACGTGCGCGTGTTCAACCGCCACGGCGTCGACAAGGACGAGCGCGCCATGTCGATCGAGCGCGACGAGATCGAACGTCTGGGCAAGGACCGGGACGACGAACTCGCGATCCTGGAGCGCAACGTCTACGGTCGCCTGCGTCCGCTGCTGACCGGCAAGAACGCCGTCTCGGGTCCGAAGGGCCTGGGTCGCGGTGAAGTCACCGAAGCCAAGCTGGGCGAACTGTCGCGCGGCCTGTGGTGGCAGATCGCGCTGGACGACGAGAAGGCCATGGGCGAGCTGGAGGCCATGAAGAAGGCCTTCGAGGACCAGCGCAAGGCTCTGGATCGTCGCTTCGAAGACAAGGTCGAGAAGCTGCAACGCGGCGATGAACTGCCGCCGGGCGTGATGAAGATGGTCAAGGTCTTCGTGGCCGTGAAGCGCAAGCTTCAGCCCGGCGACAAGATGGCCGGCCGTCACGGCAACAAGGGCGTCATCTCCAAGATCCTGCCGATCGAGGACATGCCGCACCTGGAAGACGGGACCTCGGTCGACGTCGTTCTGAACCCGCTGGGCGTGCCGTCGCGCATGAACATCGGCCAGATCTTCGAGACCCACCTGGGTTGGGCCTCCGCCGGCCTGGGTCGTCAGATCCAGGGCCTGCTGGAAGCCTGGCAGGGCGGCGGCCAGAAGCAGGCGCTGATCGACCATCTCTCGGGCATCTACGGCGCGGACACCCCGCTGCCGCAGGACGAAGAGGATCTGGTCGAGCTGGCGCAGAACCTGTCCAAGGGCGTTCCGTTCGCCACCCCGGTGTTCGACGGCGCGCACATCTCGGACATCGAGGACCTGCTGGAGAAGGCCGGTCTGGAGCGGTCGGGCCAGTCGATCGTCTATGACGGTCAGACCGGCGAGCAGTTCAAGCGTCCGGTCACGGTCGGCTACATCTACATGCTGAAGCTGCACCACCTGGTCGACGACAAGATCCACGCCCGCTCCATCGGCCCGTACTCGCTGGTCACCCAGCAGCCGTTGGGCGGCAAGGCGCAGTTCGGCGGTCAGCGCTTCGGGGAGATGGAGGTGTGGGCTCTGGAAGCCTACGGCGCCGCCTACACCCTGCAGGAGATGCTGACGGTGAAGTCCGATGACGTGGCCGGCCGGACCAAGGTCTACGAGGCCATCGTCCGCGGCGACGACAGCTTCGAGGCCGGCATTCCCGAGAGCTTCAACGTTCTCATCAAGGAAATGCGTTCGCTGGGTCTGAACGTGGAGCTGGAGAACAGCTGACCGGTCTAGCCCTCCCCGCCAAGGCGGGGAGGGGGCCCTCGCTCTCTCCACTTTTCGATATTTTTCGCGGCCCCCGCCGCAGAAGGAAAACAAGATGAACCAGGAAGTCCTGAACATCTTCAACGCGGTCCCGGTCACCCCGACCTTCGACCAGATCAAGATCGCTCTCGCGTCTCCCGAAAAGATCCGCTCGTGGTCGTTCGGCGAGATCAAGAAGCCCGAGACCATCAACTACCGCACGTTCAAGCCCGAGCGTGACGGCCTGTTCTGCGCCCGTATCTTTGGCCCGACCAAGGACTACGAATGCTTGTGCGGCAAGTACAAGCGCATGAAATACAAGGGCATCATCTGCGAGAAGTGCGGCGTCGAGGTCACCCTGGCCCGCGTTCGGCGCGAGCGGATGGGTCACATCGAACTGGCCTCGCCGGTCGCCCACATCTGGTTCCTGAAGTCGCTGCCGTCGCGCATCTCGCTGATGCTGGACATGGCGCTGAAGGACGTCGAGCGCGTGCTCTACTTCGAGAACTACATCGTCACCGAGCCGGGCCTGACCCCGCTGAAGCAGAACCAGCTGCTGACGGAAGACGAGTTCTACCGCTACCAGGACGAGTTCGGCGATGACGGCTTCACCGCCGAGATCGGCGCCGAGGCCGTGCGCAACCTGCTGATGGGCATCGACCTGCACGCGGAAGCCGAAAAGCACCGCGGCGAACTCGCCGACAGCCCTTCGGAAATGAAGGCCAAGAAGGCCTCCAAGCGCCTGAAGCTGATCGAGGCCTTCCTCGAGAGCGGCAACAAGCCCGAGTGGATGATCCTGACGGTCGTCCCGGTCATCCCGCCGGAGCTGCGTCCGCTGGTGCCGCTGGACGGCGGCCGCTTCGCCACGTCCGACCTGAACGACCTGTATCGCCGGGTCATCAACCGGAACAACCGCCTGAAGCGCCTGATCGAGCTGCGCGCGCCGGACATCATCATCCGCAACGAAAAGCGGATGCTGCAGGAATCCGTCGACGCCCTGTTCGACAACGGCCGCCGCGGCCGCGTGATCACGGGCGCCAACAAGCGTCCGCTGAAGTCGCTGGCCGACATGCTGAAGGGCAAGCAGGGTCGCTTCCGTCAGAACCTGCTCGGCAAGCGCGTGGACTACTCGGGTCGTTCGGTCATCGTCGTGGGTCCGGACCTGAAGCTGCACGAGTGCGGTCTGCCCAAGAAGATGGCGCTCGAGCTGTTCAAGCCATTCATCTATGCGCGTCTGGACGCCAAGGGCCTGTCGGGCACCGTCAAGCAGTCCAAGCGCATGGTCGAGCGTGAACAGCCGCAGGTGTGGGACATCCTCGAAGAGGTGATCCGCGAGCACCCGGTCATGCTGAACCGCGCGCCGACGCTCCACCGTCTGGGCATCCAGGCGTTCGAGCCGAAGCTGATCGAGGGCAAGGCCATCCAGCTGCACCCGCTGGTCTGCGCCGCGTTCAACGCCGACTTCGACGGCGACCAGATGGCCGTGCACGTCCCGCTGAGTCTCGAGGCCCAGCTGGAAGCGCGCGTCCTGATGATGTCGACGAACAACATCCTCTCGCCCGCCAACGGCAAGCCGATCATCGTGCCGTCGCAGGACATCGTCCTGGGGCTGTACTACATCTCGCTGGTCAAGGACGGTGAGCCGGGCGAAGGCAAGCTGTTCGCCAACATGGGCGAGATCGACGCCGCGCTCGACGCCGGCGTGGTGACCCTGCACACGCGGATCAAGGCCCGCTGGACCGAGCTGAATGCTGCTGGTGAGGAGGTGACCAAGGTCATCGACTCGACGCCGGGCCGCATGAAGCTGGGCGCCCTGCTGCCGAAGAACCCGAACGTGGGCTACCGCCTGCTCGAGAAGAACCTGACCAAGAAGGAAATCGGCAACCTGATCGACGTGGTCTATCGCCACTGCGGTCAGAAGGCGACGGTCATCTTCGCCGACCAGATGATGGGTTTGGGCTTCAAGGAGGCCGCCAAGGCCGGCATTTCGTTCGGCAAGGACGACATCGTGATCCCGGCCAAGAAGACCGAGATCGTCGACGCCACCCGCACCCTGGTCGAGGAATACGAGCAGCAGTACGCCGACGGCCTGATCACCAAGGGCGAGAAGTACAACAAGGTCGTCGACGCCTGGGCCAAGGCCACGGACCGGGTCGCCGACGAGATGATGGGCGAGATCGCGCAGCCGCGCGTCCTAGCCTCGGGTCGTACCGCCGAGATCAACTCGGTCTACATGATGGCCAACTCCGGCGCCCGCGGTTCGCAGGCCCAGATGAAGCAACTCGGCGGGATGCGCGGCCTGATGGCCAAGCCGTCCGGCGAGATCATCGAGACCCCTATCGTCTCGAACTTCAAGGAAGGCCTGACCGTTCTGGAGTACTTCAACTCCACCCACGGCGCCCGCAAGGGCCTGGCCGACACCGCGCTGAAGACCGCCAACTCGGGTTACCTGACCCGCCGTCTGGTGGACGTGGCGCAGGACTCGATCGTCACCGAGGACAACTGCGGTTCCACGCGGGGCATCACCCTGCGCGCCGTGGTCGAGGGCGGCGACGTCCTGGTCTCGTTGGGTCAACGCGTCCTGGGTCGCTACAACGCCGAGGACATCAAGGCTCCGGGCACCGACACCGTCCTGTTCCCGGCCGACACCTATCTGGTGGAGGACGTGGTCGAGGTCATCGACCGCGAGGGCGTCCAGTCGGTCAAGGTCCGTTCGGCCCTGACCTGTGAGGCCGAAGCCGGCATCTGCGGCATGTGCTATGGCCGCGACCTGGCGCGCGGCACCAACGTCAACATCGGCGAAGCGGTCGGCGTCATCGCCGCCCAGTCGATCGGCGAGCCGGGCACCCAGCTGACGATGCGGACCTTCCACATCGGCGGTACGGCCCAGGTGGCGGAAACCTCGTTCTACGAGGCGACCAACGCCGGCGTGATCAAGGTCGCGGGCCCCACCGTCACCGGCGCCCACGGCGACCTGGTGTCGATGAGCCGCAACGTAGTCGTCACCATCGCCGTCGATGGCAAGGACCGCGAGTCGTACAAGATCCCGTACGGCGGCCGCATCCGCGTCAAGGAGGGCGACACCGTCGCCAAGAACCAGCGTCTGGCCGAGTGGGACCCATACACCACCCCGATCATCACCGAAGTGGGCGGCGTCGTCCGCTTCGAGGACTTGACCGAGGGCCTGTCGTTCCGCGAGGAAACCGACGAAGCGACGGGCATCGCCCAGCGCGTCGTCATCGACTGGCGCGCCTCGCCGCGTGGTTCGGACCTGCGTCCGGCCATGGGCATCACGACCGGCGACACCTACGCCAAGCTGGCCTCGGGCTCCGACGCCCGTTACCTGCTGCCGGTGGGGGCCATTCTGTCGGTCGCCAACGGCGACGAGGTGAAGCCCGGCGAGATCCTGGCCCGTATCCCGACCGAAGGCGCCAAGACGCGCGACATCACCGGCGGTCTGCCGCGGGTGGCCGAGCTGTTCGAAGCCCGTCGTCCGAAGGACTGCGCGGTCATCGCCGAGATGGATGGCCGCGTCGAATTCGGCCGCGACTACAAGAACAAGCGTCGCATCAAGATCACGCCGGAGCCGGATGCCGATGGCAACCAGGGCGAACCGGTCGAGTTCCTGATCCCCAAGGGCAAGCACATCTCCGTCCACGACGGCGATCTGATCCAGAAGGGCGACTACATCATCGACGGCAACCCGGATCCGCACGATCTGCTGCGCATCCAGGGCGTCGAGGCGCTGGCCGAGTACCTCGTCAACGAAGTGCAGGAGGTCTACCGACTGCAGGGCGTGCCGATCAACGACAAGCACATCGAGGTGATCGTTCGCCAGATGCTGCAGAAGGTCGAGATCATCGACTCGGGCGAGACGACCCTGATCCGTGGCGACACGGTCGAGGTCGCCGAGGCCCAGCTCGAGAACGACAAGGTCGAGAAGCGCGGCGGCCGGATCGCCACCACGCAGCCGGTCCTGCTCGGCATCACCAAGGCGTCGCTGCAGACCCGCAGCTTCATCTCGGCGGCGTCGTTCCAGGAGACCACCCGCGTCCTCACCGACGCCTCGGTCAACGGCAAGAAGGACACGCTGGAAGGCTTGAAGGAAAACGTCATCGTCGGCCGCCTGATCCCGGCCGGTACGGGCGCCTACCTGCGGTCGCTGCAGAAGATCGCCAACGAGCGTGACGCTGTGCTGACCAACAACCGCGAAGCGGCGGTCGAGCCCCTGCCGGCCGACCTGCAGCTGGAGCTGGCCGAGAGCGAGTGATCGCTTTCATCAGCTGAAGACTGAAGAGGGCCCGGAGCGATCCGGGCCCTTTTTGTCTGGAGTGCGGACGTCACGTCCGCACGCACACCTTTGCCGTGCAACGGAGGGAGCGGCCGCACGAGCAGGATACGGATGCGACGGGCGCATGGATCGCCCTGAGCCTCGTCGCGGCAGCCACTCTCTAGGCGACCGCCAATACCTGTGCGACGGAGCGGGCCGCGACGGCGCATGACGCCTTCTGTCCGGACCATGGATGGGCCGTGACGCGGGCCTGATCCGCTACTCCATCTTGCGGTTGTTGCGCAGCCGTTCGTCGGTCATCTCGAAACCTGGGCGCAGGTGAGCGCCGGCGCAGCTGCCGCGCAGGTTGCCGCCCGGGCAGTCCGGGCTGGCCAGGGTGATGCCGGGACCGGCGCGACCGCCACGCAGGGAATCGTGGGCCGCCAGGGCCGCGGCGCCGTCCTGAGCGAACTGGGCCTCACGCCGCTGTTCCGAAGGCGTCAGGGTGCGGGGACCCAGCGGCCCCGCCGCGCCGGCCGCCGCGTTGAAGCGGTCATCGCAGAGCCGTTGTTCCGAGGCCGAGAGACGGCCGTCCATCATCCGGCAGCCGCCCGCGCCTGTGCGCATGGAGCGGCCGACGGCGGCCGCCATACCCTCGGGCCGGACCTGCCACGGGTCGGCGGAGGCGGGGGGCGGATCGACCAGGGGGCTGGAGCCTATGCGGGGGACGGGCGGAGTGGGACGGTCCTCCTCGTCCTCTTCGCGGCGCGTATCGGGTCGGGCGACCGTGGGCAGAGCCTCATCCAGCGCAGGGCTCTGTTCGCGGGCGGCCAGGCTGGCGGGCGCGGGTTCGCGCGCGATCTCGCCCTGGAGCAGGGGGCGGGGCTCCATCTCGACGAAGATCGGGGGCTCAGGATCCTCGACGAAGACGGGGCGATCGCCGCCCAGCAGGCCGATGGCCATGGGGGTGATGACCGCGAGGTGGAACAGGATCGACCCCGCCAGCAGGGCGGCGCGTCGGCGATCCTTCGGCCCGAAGCGATGCGGGCGCGCGAAACTCATACTGGCGTCGACCACGCTACCTCCCCGTCGGCATGGCCAAGCTGACGAGCGACCGTGGCCGGATCAGGGCCGGATTCAGTCGACGCTTGTCCACGGCGTCAGGGGGCGGACGGTGGCGCAGGCGGGCGTGCCGTCCTTGTCGCGACCGGGCAGGGTGACGGCGATCACCGCGCCGGGCTTCAACAAGACGGCGGGGATGTCGTGGACGTCGATCTTGGCGCGGCGAGAGACGACGGGCAGCCCCGGCATGGCGCCGCCGATGGCGATATAGACGAAGCGGCGGTCCTTGCCCTCGCGACGGACCCAGGTCCCGCCGAGCTTGCCGTCGGGCCGCAGGTCGACCGGCGTGTCGAAAGTCAGGGGCGCCTCGGTCGACAGACGGATGTCGTGGGGCGCGTTCCTGGCGTCCTGGCGCCAGTAGTGCAGGCCCGGCACGGGGTCGGCGATGGTCAGGCGCAGGGTGACGGTCTCAATCATGGCTCACCACATGGGCGCCGCGCACCATGCGGACGAAGGGCAGCGGGCGGTCGGGGGCGTGGAGGCGTTCGGCGACCTCGCCGAGGACGAACCGGGTGATGGCGGGCAGGTCCAGGGCGCGGGCGTCCGCAAGCGGAAGCCAGGCGATCTCGTCAAGTTCGCCGGAACCGGCCGTGGGCTCGGGCGCCAGCAGGGCGGAGGCGTCAGCCATGAAGAACCGGGCGTCGAAGCGCCGCGTGCGACCCGGCGGGGTGATGGCGCGGGCGACATAGGAAAGGGCGGCCAGGTCGGGCAGGGCCCCCGCCTTGCGGAACTCTCGCCAGGGCCCGGCGACGGAGGCCGGCGGAGCGGCGCGGCCGAGGATCAGGCCGGTCTCCTCGAAGGTCTCGCGGACGGCGGTCAGGCACAGGGCGCGGGCGCGACGGGCGGTCACTTCGGCTTCGAGACGGGCGCGGGTTTCGGCGGCCGGGTCGCTGCAGGCGGCTGCGGTGAAGTCGGCGCGGTCGATGCGGCCGCCGGGAAAGACCCATTTCGACGCCATGAAGACGTGGCCGGGGGCGCGGCGGCCCATCAGGACTTCAGGACTCTTGTCGTCTCGGACGAGGATCAAGGTGGCGGCGTCCTTCGGCCTTTGTCGCGGCCCCGTGGCGCGCGGAGCGTCGCGGAGATCCTGGGCGGCGTCGAAGGGCTGGAACGGGGAAGTCGGCACGGCGAAAGACTAGCACTCCGCCGTGCGGGATGAGGGCGAAAATCGGCGAGAATGGTCCCGGCGTCGCCAGTCGGCGGCGAGGACCACCGTGGCCGCGGCGCCGGCTGCCGTTTCGCCACCGCCTCCCAGCGAGAGCAGAAGCTCTCGCTGGGAGGCGTTCAGGACGTAGAGCCGGGCGCCTGTCGACCTGATCTAGCGCCGCTTGCCCTTCCGGACGCCCTTGAGGCCGCCGGAGGGCTTGCTTCCGTTGCGAGGCTTCGGACCGCCGGGACGATTCTTGCCGCGCGAGGGAGGGCCGTCGCCGCCGCGTCCGCGCATGCCCAGGCGCGGGGCCGGGGCGTTGGGGTCGCGGGATTCGGGGTCGGAGAGCATCTCGAAGAGGAGTCCGCCGGTGATGGGCGTGGCTTCCTTGAGCTTGACCTCGACCATGCGGCCCAGGGTGTAGCGCTGGCCCGAGCGTTCGCCGACGAGGGCGTGGGCGCGGTCGTCGTGGGTGAAATACTCATTGCCCAGCGAGCCCACGGGAACGAGACCATCGGCGCCCGTCTCCTCCAGCCGGACGAACAGACCGAAGCGGGTCACGCCGGTGATGCGGCCGGTGAAGGTCGCGCCGACGCGGTCCGAAAGGATGGCGGCGATGTAGCGATCCATGGCGTCGCGCTCGGCGGCCATAGAGCGGCGCTCGGTCTGGGTCACCTGATCGGCGATGGCCGGCAGTTCGGCGATCTCGCGGTCGGTCAGCCCGTCCTTGCCGAGGTTGAGGGCGCGGATCAGGCCCCGGTGCACGATCAGGTCGGAATAGCGCCGGATCGGCGAGGTGAAGTGGGCGTAGCGGTCGAGATTCAGGCCGAAGTGGCCGAGGTTCTCGGGCGAATAGATGGCCTGCATCTGGCTGCGCAGGACGACCTCGTTGACCACCTCGGCGTGGGGGCCGTCGCGGGTCTCGTCCAGCAGTTTGTTGAACCGCTTGGTGGTCGGGGCCTCGCCCTTGTTCCACGGCTTGCCGATGGTCGACAGGAAGTCGGCGAGGTTGAACACCTTCTCCTGGCTCGGCGCCTCGTGGACGCGGAAGATGAGCGGGGTCTTCTTCTGCTCCAGGGTCTCGGCGGCGCAGACGTTGGCCTGGACCATCATTTCCTCGATCAGCCGGTGGGCTTCGAGGGAGACGCGTTTCTCGATCGAGGCGATGCCGCCGTCGGGCGACATGCGGATGCGGCGTTCGGCCGAGTCGATCTGCAACGGGGCGCGCTTCAGGCGGCCCTTCAGCATGGTGTGGTAGGCGTTCCACAGCGGATACAGGATGGTGTCCATGATCGGACCGGTGGCGTCATCGGTACCGCCGCCTTTGTCCGGGCCATCGATCGCGGCCTGGGCCTGCTCGTAGCTGAGCTTGGCGTGGCTGCGCATCAGGCCGCGGTGGAAGCGATGGCCCGTCTTTCGGCCATCCTTGTCGAAGACCATGCGGACGGCCAGGGTCGCGCGGTTCTCGCCTTCCTTCAGGCTGCACAGACCGTTCGAGAGGCGCTCGGGCAGCATGGGCTCGACGCGGTCGGGGAAGTAGGTCGAGTTGCCCTTGGCGCGGGCTTCGCGGTCGAGGGCCGTGCCGGGCCGGACGTAGGCGGCGACGTCGGCGATGGCCACCCAGACGATCCAGCCGCCCTCGTTCTTCGGATCGTCGTCGCGTTGAGCGTAGACGGCGTCATCGTGGTCGCGGGCGTCGGCGGGGTCGATGGTGATGAAGGGAATGTCGCGCAGGTCGTCGCGGCCCTTCAACGTCGGCAGGTCCTGATTCTCGGCCTCCTGCTCGACCGCTTCGGAGAAGCCCATCGGGACGTTGTGGGTGTGGATGGCGATCAGGGAGGCGGCGCGAGGGTCGTCCTCCTTGCCGATGGTCTCCAGGATCTTGCCGCGCTTGGGACCGTAGCGGTGATCGCCCTTTTCAATGGATGCCAGCACCAGGTCGCCGTCGCGCAGATCGGCCGCCTGGACGGCGGGGACGATCAGGACGTCCTTGGAGCGGCGGTCGACGGGCTCGACGCGGGTCTCCTTGTTGGACTTCCTGATGACACCGAGGACGCGGTTGGTGCCGGTATCGAGCACCTTGATGAGGCGCGCTTCCCAGCCGTTCGGGCCATGCTCGAACTTGGCGAGGACGCGGGCGCCGAGGCCGGGAGCGGTCTTGGTCTTGTCGGGGACGAGGAGGGCGCGCGGGGCGTCGGCCGAGGCCTCGACCAGGCGGACGTAGAGGTCGCCGTCGTTGTCGCGCTCGACCACGTCGGCGACGCCGACGGGGGGCAGGGCGCCGGCTTCGGTGAAGCCCTTGCGGCCGCGCTTGCCGAGCTTGCCGGAGGCCTCGAGGCCCCGGATCATTTCGCGCAGGCGTCTGCGGTCTTCGCCCTTGAGGCCGAAGTGTCGGGCGATGTCGCCCTTTTCCGCCGAGCCGGCTTCGCGCAGGAAGGCCAGCAAAGTGGCTTCATCCGGCAGTCCGGCCGCGGGTTTCTTGGGTTGGTTGGTCATTCAGTCTTTCGGTTCGCCGGACGCATCCGCGTCGGCGGGATTGAGATGGTCTACGCCCAATGCGGCGGCGGCGCGCGCCATGCCGTGATCGAGCGTGAGAAGGGTTGCGCCGAGGCGGTGGGCCGCAGCGAGGTGGATGGCGTCCGGAGCGCGGAGGCTGACGCCAGGGCGGCGGACGAAGGCGGTGGCCTTTTCGATATCTCCCTGATCGACAGCGAGACGATCAGATGAGGATGAGACCCAGACATCGAGATCTCTGAACAGAACATCCGCCTCGTCCAGCGTCCGGTGACCGATCCGGACCAGGCGGGCGATGGCCGAGGAGGATTCGGCGACGCAGAAATCACTGACGAGAGGCGGATCGCTCCGTTGAAGAACGTCATCGATCTGATGGCTTGTCGGTTCGCGGGTGATCAGGGCGACCAGCGCGCTGGCGTCGAGCCAAAGCCTCACTCAGGGTCTCCGTCGCGCATGGCGCGCACCAGTTCGGCGGCGGACATGCCCAAGGGTGGTCGCTCATCCCGGCGACGAGCAAACTCTTTCATGAAAGCCAGTCGCTCCTCGCCGCTCAGACGTGCCGGAACGGCGACGCGTGACAACTCAGCGATCGGCTTGCCGTGCTTGGTGATGGTGATCCGCTCCCCCTCCTGCACGCGATCGAGCAGGTGGGTGAAGTTGTTCTTCGCCTCGGCGACGCCGTAGCTGGCCATGACCGGAACTCTCCAAATCTGGCCATAAGTATAGCCATTTTTGCCCCGGTTCGCAATTCGGACCCAGACGACCTAGATCGGGAGCCAGACGAATCCGATGGAGTCGAACGCCCATGTCCCTGTCCCAACACCCGACCCTGAGCGCGCCGACCGGTTCGCTGCTGGACCTGATCGGCAGGACGCCGATGGTGGAGGTGACGAAGATCGACACGGGCCCCTGCCGCCTGTTCCTGAAACTGGAAGCGCAGAACCCCGGCGGGTCGATCAAGGACCGGATCGCGGTCTCGATGATCGAGGCGGCGGAGCGGGAAGGGTGGTTGAAGCCCGGCGGCACCATCGTCGAGGCGACGGCCGGCAACACGGGCCTAGCGCTGACGCTGGTGGGGCAGGCCAAGGGATATAAGGTGTTGCTGGTCATCCCGGACAAGATGTCCAAGGAAAAAATCCAGCATCTGCGGGCCATGGGCGCTGATGTGCGCCTGACGCGGTCGGACGTCGCGCACGGTCACCCTGAGTACTACACCGACATGGCCGAGCGGCTGGCGCAGCAGATTCCGGGCGGGTTCTTCGTCAACCAGTTCGCGAACCATGCCAACTCCGAAGCCCATGTGAAGACGACGGGGCCGGAAATCTGGGAACAGATGGGCCATGACGTCGACGCTTATGTGGCCGGGATCGGCTCGGGCGGCACGATCACGGGCGTCGCCCAGTATTTGAAGAGCATCGGAGCGAAGACCGAGATCATCCTGGCCGATCCGGTCGGGTCGGTGCTGGCGGGAATCGTCAACGAGGGCGTGCCGGGGCCGGAAGGCTCCTACACCGTCGAGGGGATCGGCCAGAATTTCGTGCCCGAGACGGCGGACATGAGCCTGATCGACAAGGCCTATTCCATTCCGGACGCCGAGGCGGTGGCGACGGTGCGCGAACTGCTGCTGAAGGAAGGCATTCTGGCCGGGTCGTCGTCGGGGACGCTGATCGCGGCGGCCCTGCGCTGGTGCCGCGAGCAGACCGAGCCGAAGCGGGTCGTGACCTTCGTCTGCGACACCGGGGCCAAGTATCTGTCCAAGGTTTACAACGACGCCTGGCTGGCCGATCAGGGTCTGGGCGAGCGCGAGATCCATGGCGACCTGTCGGACCTGATCACGCGGAAATACGCCAAGGGCGACGTGGTTACGGCGGGGCCGGAGGACACGCTGGACACCGCCTTCAAGCGGATGCGTGGGGCCGATGTCTCGCAGCTGCCGATCATCCAAGACGGCCGTCTGGTCGGCATTCTGGACGAGAGCGACATCGTCCACATCATGAACACCGACGAGATCACCCGTAAGGAGCGGTTCGCCAAGCCGGTGTCCTCGGCCATGACGCGCGATCTGGACACGGTCCAGGTGACGGAGCCGCTGGACGCCCTGATCCCCCTATTCGACCGCGACCGGGTGGCGATCGTGCTGGACGGCGAGACCTTCGTCGGGCTGATCGCCCGCGTCGACCTGATCAACCACCTCAGCCTGAATCGGTAAATCCATGGCAGACCTGAAGAACAGCCAGGGTTTCTCGACCCGAGCCATCCATGCCGGCCAGCGGCCGGACCCGACGACGGGTGCGGTCATGACTCCGATCTACGCCACCTCGACCTACGCCCAAGAAAGCCCGGGCGTGAACAAGGGCTATGAGTACGCCCGGGGCAAGAACCCGACGCGCGAGGCCTTCGAGGCCTGCATCAACGATCTGGAGGGCGGGGTTCAGGCTTTCGGCTTCGGCTCGGGCATGGCGGCGACCTCGACGGCGCTGGAACTGCTGGACGCCGGGTCGCACATCGTCACCGGGGACGACCTCTACGGCGGATCGTGGCGGCTGTTTGAGCGGGTGCGGCGCCGGTCGATGGGGCTGGACTTCGCCTATGTCGACATGGCGGATCTGAGCGCCGTCGAGGCGGCGATCACGCCGAAGACCAGGATGATCTGGGCCGAGACGCCCACCAATCCCCTGATGAAGCTGGCGGATATCGCCGGCCTGTCGGGGATCGCGAAGCGGCACGGTCTGCTGCTGGTGGTGGACAACACCTTCGCCACGCCGTGGAGCCAACAGCCGCTGAAGCTGGGCGCCGACGTGGTCATGCATTCAGCGACCAAATACCTGAACGGCCATTCCGACATCATCGGCGGAGTTCTGGTGGCGGGCTCCGAAGAGATCGCCAGGGAGCTGAAGTTCCTTCAGAACTCCATTGGCGGGGTCATGGGGCCGTTCGACGCCTTCCTGGCCAACCGGGGTCTCAAGACGCTGGGCCTGCGCATGAAGGCGCACAACGAGAATGCGCTGGCCATAGCGCGCTGGCTTGAGGCGCGCATCGGCAAGCCGAGCGGCGGGGTGGCCAAGGTTCTCTATCCCGGCCTGATCAGCCACCCGCAGCACGAACTGGCCACACACCAGATGAACGGCCGGTATGGCGGCATGGTCACGGTCTTCATCGACGGCGACCTGTCGCGCACCAAACAGGTGCTGGAGCGGGTGCAGGTCTTCACCCTGGCGGAATCGCTGGGCGGGGTCGAAAGCCTGGTGAACCACCCGGCCATCATGACCCACGCTTCCGTGCCGAAAGAGGTGCGCGAGGCCGGCGGGGTGACCGAAAACCTGATCCGGCTGTCGGTCGGGGTCGAGGATCTAGACGACCTGATCGCCGACCTGGAGCAGGCGCTGAGCTAGCCCTCAGAAGTAGGTCGTGACGCTGGCGACCAGGGCCTTGGCGTACTGGGGATTCGATGCGTCGGCGTCGGTGTCGTGATAACGGACGTCGACGTCGAGCGACGGGGTCAGGGCGTAGCGCAGGCCCGCGTTCCAGCCGGTGTAGTCCGGCGCGGCGTCCTGTTCACGGCGACCCACGGCGACCGTGCCTTCCAGCCGGTCGGTGAAGTCCCAGCCCATGCGGCCCTCGACCCAGGTCCAGGCCTTGGTCGTTCCCGAGCCGTCCGGCGAATGCTGAACCTGAAGCCGGGTCCCGAGCGGTCCGATGTCGCGCGAGACATTGGCCGTGAACTCCCAGCTCGCGTCGTCCGAGCCGGGGGCAGCGTCCACCAGCCATTTGTGCTCGACGTTCAGATCGACCTCGAAGCCCATGACTTCCGGACGCACCCCGGCGAGCAGGGACACCTCCAGATCGGATCCGGTCGAGGACCGGATCGTCTCGAATGCGGGGCCGGCGTAGAACAGGCCGTCGGCGGTCGACCACTCGGCCAGGCCGGAAATCGAAGGATCGCCCGCCGATTTCGATGCGTCCTTGGACCGGTTGTCGGTGGTGGCGCCGAGGGCGAAAGACCAGTCGCCCGACGTCTGGGCCTGGGCGAGGGTCGGCGTCAGGACGACGAGGGCGAGGGCGGCGAGGCTAAGCGGACGGATCATCCGGCCACGGTTTAGGCGACGCCGACCTTCTTGGCGAATTCATCCGTGGCCTGCGCATATTCGTCGCGGAGGCGCTGGACCAGCTGGGCGGCCGGCAGAACGTCGTGGATCGTGCCCGCGCCCTGTCCGGCGGACCAGACCGTCTTCCAGGCTTTGGCCTCGTCGCCCATGTCGAGCTTGTGTTCGGGCAGGGCCTTCGGGTCGATGCCGTTGGCCTCGAGCGACTTGGTCATGAAGTTGGCGGGGATGCCCGAGACGGCCGGGGTGTGGACGATGTCGGTCGCGCCACTGTCGATGATCATGTCCTTGTAGCCGTCTGGGGCCATGGCCTCGGTCGTGTTGATGAAGCGGGTGCCCATGTAGGCGAAATCGGCCCCCATCATCAGGGCGGCCGCTACGTCGCCGCCGTTCGACAGGCAGCCGGACAGGATGATCGTGCCCTTGAAGAACTCGCGCACCTCATTGACCAGGGCGAAGGGGTTGATGATGCCGGCGTGACCGCCGGCGCCGTTGGCGACCAGGATCAGGCCGTCGACGCCGGATTCGGCGGCCTTCTTCGCGTGGCGGACGTTGGCGATGTCGTGGAAGACCACGCCGCCGTAGCCGTGAACCGCATCGACGACGTCGCGCACGGCGCCCAGGGAGGTGATGATCAGGGGGACCTGCTGCTCCACCGAGACCATGACGTCGGCCATCAGGCGCGGGTTGGTCGGGTGGACGATGTGGTTGACCCCAAAGGCGGCGGCGTCGGGCCTCAGGCGCGACTTGATGTCGATCAGCCACTCCCGATAGCCCTCGGTCGTGCGGGCGTTCAGCGAGGGGAAGGTGCCGATCACCCCTGCGTTGCAGCACTCGACCACCAGGTCCGGGCCGGAGACGAGGAACATCGGCGCCTCGATGACCGGCAGCTTGAGGCCCTTCTGGAGGGAGGCGGGGATGGCCATGGCGATTCCTGTGTCTCTCTGGGGACGTTTCGTTTGGCTACGCATAGCGGGGTGTCGCTGCGGAATGCAAATGGCCGGCGGGCGCCCGTGGCTTGGACTCAGGGAGAGCCGAGTCCAGAGAGTCCAGATCCGAGACGTCGCAGCAGGAAAGCCCGGCAGATCATTGATTCATCTCCCCTCTGTCTGTCGAAGATCCTTGGACTCGAGTCCACACCCGACCGCGCCTGACCGGCCTGACGTGCAGATCGTCGCGAGGCTGCGTCGGGCGGAGGCCGAGGCCCACTGGCGCCGCGCCTTTCGCTGCGCAGGCGGAGGCGCTAAATCCCCGCGATGACCACAGACACCTCCGGCCTGAGCCAGCTCGGCCAGCATATCGTCCAGCCCGCATCACCCGAAGAGGCGGTGCTGGAGCGGGTTCCCAATCCGCACAACGACACCCTCTATCTGGCCCGGTTCACGGCGCCGGAGTTCACGTCGCTGTGCCCGGTGACGGGCCAGCCGGACTTCGCCCACATCGTCATCGACTATGCGCCGGGCGACTGGCTGGTCGAGTCCAAGTCGCTGAAGATGTACCTGACCGCGTTCAGGAACCACGGCGCCTTCCACGAGGACTGCACCGTGGCCATCGGCAAGCGGCTGGCCGACCTGTTGCAGCCGAAATGGCTGAGGATCGGCGGTTACTGGTATCCGCGCGGCGGCATTCCGATCGACGTGTTCTGGCAGACAGGGGCCCCGCCGGAAGGTCTGTGGTTGCCCGACCAGGGCGTGCCGACCTATCGCGGACGGGGCTGAGCCTCCCTAGCGTCTCCTCCCGACCAGGCTGACCAGCGTCGGCAGGACGAAGAGGGTCAGGATCGTCGCGGTCGTCAGGCCGCCGATGACGACGGTGGCGAGGGGTTTCTGGACCTCCGCGCCGGCGCCCGAGGCGAAGGCCATGGGGACGAAGCCGAGGACCGCCACGAGCGCCGTCGTCATGATGGCGCGCAGGCGTGAGACCGCGCCCTCGAAGGCGGCGTCGGACGGCGAGGCGCCGGCGGCGGTGCGTTCACGGATGGCCTGCATCAGGACGAGGCCGTTCAGGGTGGCGACGCCCGAGACGGCGATGAAGCCGACCGCCGCCGAGATCGACAGGGGCATGCCTCGGGCCGCGAGCGCCAGGACCCCGCCGACGAGGGCGAGGGGGACGCCGGCGAAGACCATGGCCGCGTCCTTCCACGAGCGGAGCGCCATCCACAGGAGGCCGCCGATAGTCAAAAAGACGATCGGGACGATCAAGCCGAGGCGAGCGGAGGCGCGCTGGAGGTTCTCGAACTGGCCGCCCCAGTCGATCCAGCCGGAGGGCGGAGGCGTGACCTCGGCGGCGACTCTGCTCTGCGCCTCGGCGACGAAGCTGCCGAGGTCGCGGCCGCGGACGTTGGCCTGGACAATCATGCGGCGCTTGCCGTCCGAGCGGCTGATCTGGTTCGGCCCTTCAGCGACGTCGAAGCGGGCGACCGACGACAGGGAGACGGTTGGGGCGCCGGCCTGAGCGTTCTCGGGCATGACCGGCAACTGTTCCATGATGGTCGGATCGTTGCGGAACTCGTCGCCGAGGCGGACGACGACGTCGAAGCGCCGGTCGCCTTCGTTGACCTGACCGGCGGACCGACCGGCCAGGGCGATGGCCAAGGCGTCGGCGGCGTCAGAGGCGTGAACCCCTTGAGCCGCCGCCGCCGTGCGGTCGACGGTGGCCGTGATGGTCGGCTGACCCGAGACCTGTTCGACGCGGACGTCGGCCGAGCCGTCGATGCCGTTCAGAATCGTCGCGACCTGTTGCGCCGTCCGCTCCATCGCGGGGAAGTCGTCGCCGTAGATCATGACCGCGACGTCGGACCGGACCCCGGCGATCAGTTCGTTGAACCGCATCTCGATCGGCTGAGTGAACTCGTAGTTGTTACCGAGCAGACGGGAGAGGCCTTCCTCCATCCGCTCGACGACGGCGGCCTTGGGTTCGCCCGGGTCCGGCCAGTCCTTACGGTCCTTCAGCATGACGAAGGTGTCGGAGATGGACGGCGGCATGGGGTCGGACGCCACCTCGGCCGTGCCGGTGCGGGTGAAGACGCGTTCGACCTCCGGCATGGCCTTCAGGGTGGTCTCGACGCGGAACTGCATGGCCTGGCTCTGTTCGAGCGAGGTCGAGGGGACGCGCAGGGCCTGGACCAGGACGTCGCCCTCGTCGAGCTGGGGCACGAACTCGCGGCCCAGGGTGGCGAAGGCGATAACGCCGGCCAGAAGGGCGACGCCGGCGCCGATCAGGACCGCGCGGGGACGGTCGATGGCAGTGCGCAGCAGGGGGGCGTAGCGGGCCTTGGCCGCGCGGGTCAGCTGGGTCTCCTCATGGTCGGCCTTCGGTTCCTTCACGATCAGAGCGGCCATGGCCGGGACGAAGGTGAAGCTGAGGACGAAGGCGGCCAAAAGGGCCAGCATGACGGTCGCGGCCATGGGGCCGAACATCTTGCCCTCCACGCCTTCGAACATGAGGAGGGGGGCGTAGACGAGCAGGATGATGGCCTGACCGAAGGCGGCGGGACGGGCCATTTCGCGCGCCGAGGCGGCGGCGATGGACAGGCGCTCGGCGACGGTCAGGGGGCGGCCTGCCTCGTGCCGGGCGAGGCCGAGGCGACGCAGGGTGTTCTCGATCACCACCACGGCCCCGTCGACGATCAGGCCGAAGTCGAGCGCGCCGAGGCTGAGGAGGTTGGCGCTGATGCCGAAGCGGTTCATCGCCGAGGCTGCGAACAGGAAGCTCAAGGGGATGACCAGGGCCGTGATCACCGCCGCCCGGACGTTGCCGAGGGCGAAGAACAGCACCGCGATGACCAGAAGGGCGCCGAGGGCGAGGTTGTGCTCGACCGTGGCGATGGTCGCTTCGACGAGGTCGGTGCGGTCCAGTTCGGGTCGGAGGGCGACGCCGGGCGGCAGGCTCGATTTGATCTCTTCAAGGCGTTGGCCGACGCGGCGGGCGACCTCGCGGGAGTTCTCGCCCTGGAGCATCAGGGCGGTGCCGATCACGGTCTCGCGGCCGTCGGCGCTGGCGGAGCCGAGGCGAGGGGCGCGGCCGATCTCGACCACGGCGACGTCGGAGACGCGAATGACCTGCCCGCCGCGGTTGAGGATCGGGGTCTGGGCGAGGTCGTCGAGGCTCTTCAGACGGGCGTCGGCGCGGACGATATAGGCCTCGCCCGCGCGGTTGACGTAGCCGGCGCCGGCGATGCGGTTGGCGTGCTCCAGCGCCTCGACCAGTTGCACCAGGCCGACGCCGTAGGCGGCGAGGCGGCCGGGGTCGGGGTGGACGGCGTATTCCTTGACGTACCCGCCCAGCACGTCGACGCCGGCGACGCCCGGCACGGTCTTGAGCTGGGGCGCGACGATCCAGTCCTGAACCGTGCGGAGATAGGTGGCCTTCTCCGGATCGGTGACGAGGCGCTCGCCCTCGGGCGTGACATAGGCGACGCCGGAACGGGCGGCCGGGCCGGTGAAGTCCAACGTCCAGATGTAGACCTCGCCGAGGCCCGTCACGACCGGGCCCATGGAGGGCGACAGGCCCTCGGGCAGGTCCTCGCGCGCGGCCTGGAGCCGTTCGTTGACGAGGGTGCGGGCGAAATAGATGTCGGTGGCGTCGGTGAAGACGGCCGTGATCTGGGAGAAGCCGTGGCGCGACAGGGAGCGGGTCTCGATCAGGCCGGGCAGGCCGGCCAGTTCGGTCTCCAGCGGGAAGGTGACCTGGCGCTCGACCTCCTCCGGCCCCAGGGCGGGGGCGACGGTGGTGATCTGGACCTGTCGGTTGGTGATGTCGGGGACGGCGTCGATGGGCAGGCGCAGAAGTTCCCGCCCGCCGAGGACGGCGAGGACGACGGCGAGGCCCACGACGAGCCAGCGGAAACGTACGGAGGCGTCGATGATGCGGTCCAGCATGATCAGTGACCGTGCTCGGCTTCGCCCTTGGCCAGTTCGGCCTTGAGCAGGAAGGCGCCGGCGCCGGCGATGCGTTCGGATCCGTCGAGGCCCGAGACGATCTCGATGCGGCCGTCGGAGGTGCGGCCGGTGACGACGGGGCGGGCGCGGAAGCCGCTGGCCTCGGCGACGAAGACGGACGGGACGCCCTCGATCGTCTGGACGGCGTCGAGCGGGACGACGAAGGCGCCGGTCCCTGCGCCGGCGGTGATGCGAGCGGAGAGGACGGAGCCGGCGGGCGGGACGGTTCCGTCAGGGCGGGCGCGGACGATGACGACGCCGGCCTCGTTGGCGGGAGCGATGGCGGTGACGACGCCGGAGACGGCGCTGGAACCGGCCAGCGTGCTTTCCAGCCGGTCGCCGATGCGGATGAGGGCGGCGGCCGAGGGCGGGGCTTCAAAGACCAGTTCGACGCGGCCCGGATCGGCGACGGCCGCGACCTGGAGCGCCTCCTCGTGCAGGACTTGGCCGGGAGCGGCGCTGATGCGGGTGACGACGCCGGCGATCGGGCTGCGGACCACGGTCAGGCCGTCCGAGCCGGGCGTCCCGAAGGCGCCGACACGGGCGCGGGCGGCGCGAAGCTGGGCCTCGGCGCGGCGGGCCTCAGCGGCCGTGATGTCCAGCCGGGCCTGTGAGACCCAGCCTTGATCAAACAGGCGGCGGTCGCGATCCACGGCCGCGCGGGCGGCGTCGGCGGAGGCGGATGCGGCGTCCGCCTCCGCGCGGGAGGCGGCGCCGTCGGGGCTTCGGACCGTGACGAGGGGCGAACCCGCCGAGACGCTGTCCCCGAGGCCGACATGGACGCGGGTGACGGCGCCGCCAAGGGGTGCGTCGACGGCGGCCTCGGCGCCCGGCGCGAAGTCGACGCGACCGGGTAACTTCAGCTCCGACCCGCCGCCGCGTTGAAGGGCGACGAGGGTGACGCCGGCCTCGGCGGCCTCGGCTGGGGACAGGGCGACGACGGCCGCTTCGCCTTCCCCGTCGGAATGGGCCTCTTCCGCGTGGGCGGCCTCGGGGGCGGGGCGGTTCATCAGCTGGGCGGCGCCGAAGCCCACGCCCAGGGCGGCGAAGACGGCGGCGCCGGTCATCAGCCAGTGTTTCTGCGATTGCATATCGGATCCTCGCCCGGCGCATGACCGGGCACAGAGTTCAGGACGCGCGACAGCGAGGCCGCGCGAGGTTCTGCACGGACCGGGATCGGACCCGGTCGAGGATCAGAGGCGTGGAGGGCGTTCGGGTCCGGCGGGCCGGGCCAGAGGCGGGGCCGCCTCATGCATCCAGAGCTCGGCCGTGCGCGTGGCAAGGCGGGTGGGAGACGGCGCGAACACGTCCGGCGCGGTCGCCGCATGCTGGGCGTGGCAGCATCCGTTGGCGCAGGCCGGGCCGCAGTCGGGGCAGGGCGCGCCGTTGTCGGGGGCGACCTCGAAGGCGGTGCGCGTCGAGGCGGCACAGTCGGTATCGATGCAGATTTCGACCGCGAAGGCGGGCGCGGCGAAGGCCAGGCTCAGCAGCAGGGCGCCGGCCAGGCTCATGCGGGCGATCATCTTGCGCAGGAGGCGAAGCATCGCCGTCGCCTTATCACGGTTCGCACAAACCGCCATGAGGCGCGGCGAAGGGCGACCCTTCGCCGCGCATGCCGGTCAGGCCCAGGCGCCGGTGGCGATCTCGGGGCGGAAGTCGAAGTCCCCGTCGGTCGACAGGGTCAGGTCCTTCCAGGCGTCGAGCTCGGCCTGCAGGCTGTCGATCTTCGACTGGACGATCTTGAAGCCGTCCGACCCGGCGGCCCAGCGGACGGGCTGCTGCGGCGCGTTGGTCAGGGCGACAAGGGCGAGGCCGAGCTTGGCCGGATCGCCCGCCTGATTGCGGCTGCGGCCGTCGTAGAAGGTCTTCAGCGCTTCGGCGGCCTCGGCATAGTCGGCGATGGGCTGCGACCCATGCTTGACCGAGGTCGGCTCCAGGAAGTCGGTGCGGAAGAAGCCGGGCTCGACGATGGTCACCTGGATGCCGAAGCGGGCGACCTCCTGGGCGAGGCTCTCCGAGAAGCCCTCGACCGCGAATTTGGAGGCGCAGTACAGGGTCCCGCTCTCGCCGCCGGCGATGCCGCCGATGGACGAGACGTTGAAGATTCGGCCCGAGCGGTTGGCCCGCATCGACGGCAGGACGGCGCGGGTCACGGCCATGAGGCCGAAGACATTGGTGTCGTACTGGGCCTGAACGTCGGCGGCGGTGGATTCCTCGAACAGGCTGAGGTTGCCGTAGCCGGCGTTGTTCACCAGCACATCGATGCGGCCGAAGCGTTCAAGGGCCACGTCGACGGCGGGCTGGGCCGCGGTCAGGTCGGAGACGTCGAGCGTCAGGGACAGGACGCGGTCGCTGTCTTCGCCGAAGACCTTGACCAGGGCGTCGCGGTTGCGGCCGGCGACGACGATGCGGTCGCCGGCGTTCAGGGCGGCCTGTGCGATGGCCGTGCCGAGGCCGCGAGCGGCGCCGGTGATGAACCAGGTGCGGGGAGTGGTGGTCATGAGATGGCTCCTCTGGATGAGGACCGCTGTATGCGCCCCGGCCCGATCGGGGCGTAGACGGATGGCGCCAGTCTCTTGCACGATCCTGCCAAGCCGTCGGGTTCCGCTTGCCTGAGTGCGTTGTGAGGCGTTGAGTATCCCCATGGACCGCTTGCACGAACTCTCCGAGATCATCCGCCGGCACGCGGGCGCGACCGCGATGACGGTGGGCGGGCCGGACGCCATGCTGATCACCGCCGAGACGGTCACCCCGGCGCAGCAGATTGTCTACGAGCCGATGCTGTGCGTCATCCTGGCCGGGGCCAAGCGGACGACGCTGGGCAGCCGGACGTTCGACTATCATGCGGGCGACTATCTGGTGGTCTCGGCCGATCTGCCGGTTTCGGGACAGGTCCTGGAGGCGCCCTATGCGGCGGTCGGAATCGCTCTGGACCCGGCGGTGATCACCGAACTGATGCAGGAGGCCGGCGATGGCGTCGACGAGGCGGCCGCCCCGGCCCTAGCGGTCAGCCGAATGGACGAGGGTCTGCTCGACGCTGTCGGCCGCCTGGTCGCGCTGCTGGACCGACCCGCCGACATCCCGGTGCTGGCGCCGATGATCCGGAGGGAGATCGTCTGGCGGCTGCTGGTCGGGGAGAACGGCGCCATGGTACGCCAGATCGGGGCCAAGGACGGCCGGCTAGGGCGGGTGCAGCGGGTGATCCGCCAGCTTCGCGAGCGCTATGCCGAGCCGGTGCGGATCGAGGACCTGGCCGAACTGGCGGGGATGAGCGAGACCTCGCTGCACAGGCATTTCAAGGCGGTGACCTCGATGAGCCCGCTCCAGTACCAGAAGCAGGTGCGGCTGCAGGAGGCGCGAAATCGGCTGCTGTCGGACGGCCACGACATCGCGGGGGTTGGATTCGCCGTCGGCTATGACAGCCCGAGCCAGTTCAGCCGCGAATACAGCCGTCAATTCGGCCAGCCGCCGGGGCGGGACCTGCAGCGGCTGCGGGCCGAGCCCATGGCCGCGGCCGTGCTCTAGGGCGATTTCGCCGAAAGCTCAGGAATCGCTCATGCGCGGTTCGGCGGCGCGATCTAGGCTGGTGTCATGATCGCTCCGTCTCGTCTGCCGCTCGAAGCCTGGGGTCGTCGCGCGCTGGCGGCGGCGGACGCCTGGGCCGCGCCGTCGGCGTGGCGGCGGGCGCTGCTGGAATTCCTGTGGTTCGGGCTGAAGCAGGCCTACGCCTGCCTGTTCGGCGGAGCGATGCTGGGGCTGATCCTCGCCACCTTCCTGCTGTGGCCCGACGATAGTCCGATCTCGCGATACGACTTCCTCGTGGTCGGGGCGGTCCTGATCCAGGCGGCCATGCTGTGCCTGAAGCTGGAGACCTGGGCCGAGGCGCGGGTGATCCTGCTGTTCCATATCGCCGGGACGATCATGGAGCTGTTCAAGACGGCGCACGGGTCGTGGGTCTATCCGGAGGACAGCGTGCTCAGGATCGGGGCGGTGCCGCTGTTCTCGGGCTTCATGTATGCGGCAGTGGGGTCTTACATCGCGCGGGTGCAGCGGATCTTCCACATCCGGGTGCGCGGCTATCCGCCGATCTGGACGACCTGGGCGCTGGCGGCGGCGATCTACGTCAACTTCTTCGTCCACCACTGGCTGCCGGACATTCGGCTCGGATTGTTCGTGGCTGCGGCCCTGCTGTTCGGGCGAGGGTGGTTTTGGTTCACGGCGGACCGGATGCGGCTGAGGATGCCCCTGTTGCTCGGCTATTTCCTGGTCGCGCTGTTCATCTGGTTCGCGGAGAACCTGGGCACCCTGGGTCGCGCCTGGGCCTATCCGGCGCAGGAGCACCGATGGGAGATGGTGTCGCTGGCCAAGCTGGGCAGCTGGTATCTGCTGATGATCATTTCGGTGGTGATGGTCTCGATCGTCCATCGCCCGGAGGAGGAGCCGCGATGAGCGACGGATGGACGGAATCGGCAGACGCCTGGGTCGCATCGCAGGGCGAGGAGGGCGACTTCGGTCGGCGCTGGGTGATGGATGCGCCGATGCTGCAGCGGGTGCGGCTGAGACCCTACAGGCGCGCTCTCGACGTCGGATGTGGCGAAGGACGGTTCTGTCGCATGCTGAGGGCCGAGGGGATCGAGGCGGTCGGGATCGACTCGACCGAGGCCCTGGTCGACCACGCGCGACGGCTCGATCCCAGCGGCGATTATCGCCCCGAGGCGGCTGAGGCGCTGGGGTTCGAGGATGGTTCGTTCGATCTGGTGGTCAGCTATCTGTCGCTGATCGACATTCCCGACGTCAGGTCCGCGATCGCCGAGATGGCGCGGGTGCTGGCTCCGGGCGGGCGGCTGCTGATCGCCAATCTCGCGAGCTACAACTCCGCCGGCGACGCCAACGACCTGGGCTGGACGACCCTTCCGGACGGACGGCGGGCGCATGCGATGGACCACTATCTGGAGGAGAAGGCCAACTGGATCGCGTGGAAGGGCATCCGCATCCGGAACTGGCACAGGCCGCTGTCGACCTACATGACCCTGCTGCTGGATCAGGGGCTCATGCTGACGCATTTCGACGAGCCGCGCGCCCATGGCGGCGACCCGGCGCGTCAGGCCCACTACGACCGCGCGCCATGGTTCATGCTTATGGAGTGGGCGAAGCCCTAGGGAAGGGTGCTGGTCAAGGCGGCGACATCCGGCCGGTCGCGCTCCAGCAGCGGCTCGGCCGGCGTGCCCAGGTGGATGAAGCCGGCGACCTTCTCGCCCTCCGTCACGCCGAACAGGGGCAGGGCGTCGACGTCGTAGCTGTACCAGTCGGTGATCCAGCTGGAGGCGAAACCGAAGGCCGAGGCCGCGTGCTCCAGGTTCATGCAGACGGCGCCGGCCGACAGCTCCTGTTCCCACACAGGCTTGGCGCCCGGGGCGGCGGTCGAGACGACGAGGACGCAGACGGGCGAGGCGACGAGCTTGGCCAGCACGGCCTGGGCCTTGCTGGGCAGGCCCTTTTGTACGGCCATGGTCCGCAGACGGTCGGCGATCTCTGCACGGCTCTGCGGACCCATGACGACGAACCGCCAGGGGGTCATCTTGCCGTGATCCGGCGAGCGGGCGGCGAGCGTGAGAATTTCGGCCATCTGGGCCGCGTCGGGCCCGGGCGCCGTCAGGCCCTGGGCCGGAGCGGAACGGCGCACAGCCAGCCGGTTCACAAGTTCGGCGGACGGAACGGGCGAGGGCAGAGGGGCGCCGAGGTCGACGGGCGGGGGCAGGGTCATACGCCGTAGCTAGGCGTTCGACCTCTGCGGCGCCATATGCGGCGGATGATGGACTCCCGCGACGACTTCGACGCCAACCGCCCCGTGCCCGTCTGGGACCAGAACCCGCCCGCGCGGCCGACCTGGAAGAGCGACGGCGAGACCACGGTGTTCGAGAACCCGTGGATGCGGGTCACCTCTCACCCGGCCACGGCTCCGACCGGCGCGCCGGCGACCTATGTCGTCATGCGACCCCAGAATCTGGCGGCGGGGGTGCTGCCGATCCATGCCGACGGGACGGTGACCCTGGTCGGCCAGGCGCGGTTCCCGCTGGCCAACTATTCCTGGGAGATGCCTGAAGGCGGGGCGCCCTACGACGAGGACCCGCTGGAGGGGGCCAAGCGCGAACTGGCCGAGGAAGCGGGGCTGGCGGCCGGAACCTGGCGTGAGGTGCTGCGGATGGAGCTGTCCAACTCGGTGACCGACGAACGATGCATCTGCTGGCTGGCCTGGGACCTCGCGGAGGTGGATAAGGCGCCGGATCCGACCGAGGTGATCGCCCTGGCGCGCGTGCCCTTCATGACCCTCATGCGCGAGATCGACCGGGGCGCGGTTCGCGATTCCCTGACCGTGGCGACGGCCCTGCGCGCCTACCATATGGCGAAGGAGGCCCTGATCCCCGGCTGGCTGGCGCACGCCATGCTGACGCGGGTATGATGGGCGAATGGAGCCGGTGATGCACAAGCTTGAAGTCGTCGCGTCGCAGGACACGGTGTGGACGCAGCTGCGCGCCTCCGCCGAGGAAGCCGCGCGCGAGGAACCGCATCTGGCCTCGCTGGTGAACGCGGTGATCCTGTCGCACCACGACCTGTCGGCGGCCCTGAGTTTCCAGATCGCGAGGAAGCTGGGCGACGAAGAACTGCGCGCGATGACGGTGCGCGAGGTCTGCCTCTCGGCCTTCCACGCGGACCCCACCATCGTGGCGGCGGCGGAAGCGGACCTTCAGGCCGTGGCCGAGCGGGATCCGGCGATCAAGACGCTGTTGCAGCCGTTTCTCTACTTCAAGGGCTTCCAGGCGCTGCAGGCGTCGCGGGTGGCCCACTGGCTGTGGACCCAGGGGCGCGAGACCCTGGCCTTCCATTTCCAGAGCCGGATTTCCGAGTTGTTCCAGATCGACATCCACCCGGGCGCGCGAATGGGTTCCGGCCTGTTCCTGGACCACGGAACAGGGATCGTTATCGGAGAGACGGCGGTGGTCGGGGACGAGGTCTCCATGTTGCACGGCGTGACCCTGGGCGGGACGGGCGCCGAGCGCGGCGACCGCCATCCGAAGATCGGCAAGGGCGTGCTACTGGGCGCCGGGGCGAAGGTCCTGGGGAACATCGTCGTCGGCGACTACGCCAAGGTGGCCTCGGGGTCGGTGGTGCTGAAGCCGGTGCCGCCGGGCTGCACGGTGGCGGGCGTGCCGGCGCGGCTCGTCAACTGTCCGACGGACGCGACGCCGGCCCGGACGATGGACCATACCCTGGCCGACATCGTGTACGACTTCGTGATCTGACGCGTCGGGCTTCCCTTGGGGGAGCCGCTTCTCTAGGGTCCGCGCCTTCATTCCCGACCACCGAGGCCCCCGTGACCAACGAAGACATGAAGCGCATCGAGACGCACCTGAAGCGCACCTTCAACACCGGCGGCATCATCGTGAAGGCCCGGGCCAAGGTGAACGACTCGGCCGAGGTCTATGTCGGCGACGAGTTCATCGGCGTCGTCTTCGAGGACGAGGACGAGGACGGCAGCTTCATGTTCGAGATGGCGATCCTGGCCGAAGACCTGCCCGCCGACTGATCCCGCCGGGTTCCAGACACGAAAACGCCGGGCGGTGCGAACCGCCCGGCGTTTGTCGTTTCAAGCCGCTGTTTTCAGCGCTTGCCGAAGATCGCGTCGGCCAGCTTGTCGAAGAAGCCCTTCTTCGGCGCCGGAGCGGCGGACTTCGGGGCCGGGGCAGGCGCTGCGGCGGCCGGAGCCGCAGTAACAGCGGGCTTCGGAGCCGGAGCCGGGGCGGCGGTCACGGCCGGCTTCGGCGCGGGCGTGGCGGCGGGCTTGGCGGCCGGAGCAGGGGCGACAGCGGGCTTGGCGGCCGGAGCGGCCTTCGCGGCCGGTTTGGCGGCGGCTTTCGGGGCCGCCTTGGCGGCGGGCTTCGCCGCAGGCTTGGCAACGGCCTTCGAAGCGGCTTTGGCGGCGGGCTGGGCGGCGGCCTTGGTTGGGGCCTTGGCGGCGGCCTTCGGAGCGCCGGCCTTGACCGTGGTCTTCGGAGCGGCGGCCTTGGCGGCTGGAGCCTTCGCAGCCGCCGGCTTGGCGGCGGGCGTCGCGGCAGCCTTCGGAGCCGACTTCGCCGCCGGTGCGGCCTTCACGTCAGCGGGCTTGGCAGCGGTCGGCTTCGCGGCTGCAGCGGGCTTCGCCGTTTTCGCAGTCGACTTCGCGGCTGGTTTAGGCTTGGAAGCGGCGGGCGCCTTGGGCGACGCAGTAGACGGTGACTTGGCCATGTATTCCCCGACCCCTCGGTTGGAACGATCGCGTCCGTTGCGGGAGAGCAAAGGCGCAAACTCAACAGTATCGATTCGCAATGATACCGGCGTTTGAACAAATGTCCCATAATCCCGTACAGATAATCGCTCACGGCTCCAGAGCCGCCGCCGAAGCCGCAGCCGCCGACATCGATTCCGACGTCCTGCTGGAAGGCGCGACCTATTCCATACTGGAGGAAGACGAGGATCGCGGCATCTGGCGTATCGACGCCTTCCCGACGTCGCAGGAAGAGGTCGACATCCTGACCGCGCGCCTCGCCCAGCATCCGGATGTGACCGTAAAGATAGAGACCCTGGCCGACGCCGACTGGCTGGCCATGTCGCTTTCTGGCCTGCCGCCCGTGGAGGCGGGGCGGTTCTTCGTCTATGGCGCTCATGACCAGGGTCGGGTGCCGCCGAACCGGGTGAACCTCAAGATCGACGCCGGGGCCGCCTTCGGCACCGGCCACCACGGCACGACGGTGGGCTGCCTGATCGCCTATGACGATCTGTTGAAGCGCGAGCGGTTCGATCGGGTGCTGGACGTCGGCTGCGGCACGGGCGTGCTGGCCATCGCGGCGGCGCGGACCGGATCGACCGTGGCCATCGGCACCGACATCGACGAACCCTCGGTCCGGATCGCCAACGAGAACGCCAAGCTCAATCAGGCCAATGCGCGCTTCGTCCACGCCTCGGGCCTGAATGACATGAAGGTGCGGGCTGCCGCGCCTTACGACCTCGTGTTCGCCAACATCCTGGCCCCGCCGCTGGTCGCCCTGTCGCAGGACATCAAGATGTCGCTCCGGATCGGCGGGGTGGCGATCCTGTCGGGCCTGTTGCGGACGCAGGAGCGCCGCGTGTCGGCGGCCTATCTGTCACGCGGCTTCAAACTGGAGCGGCGCATCCACCGCGACGCGTGGAGCGCGCTGGTGCTGAGGCGAGTGGCGTAAGCGGAACCGTCCGCAAGCGGCGCCGTTTTGCTGGCTCAATGGAGGGTAAGCCGTGAGCCAGTACGATCCGAACATCGACCCGAACGCGACCATCGAGCGCGTGGTCGTGACCGAGCCTGTCTATACCGAGACGGTGGTCGTCCGCCGCGAATCCAGCACCGGCTGGTGGATCGCGGGCGGCCTGGCCGCTGCGGTCCTGATCGCTGTGCTGTGGATCCTGTCGTCGCGAGGGCGGGACGACGAGACCGAACTTGCGCTCGCGCAGGCTCAGGCGGATGCGGCCGCAGCGCAGGCGCGCGCCGATCAGGCCGTGGTCCAGAGTCAGATCGCCGGAGCCCAGCAGAGCGTCGATATCGCCCGCATGAACGCCGCCCGCGCCCAGGCCGACGCCGCCCGCGCCACCAGCGAAGCCCGCGCCGAGATGGCCCGCGCCGCCACCTCCACACCGGCTCCGGTCGTCATCACCGTCCCGGCTGCGCCCGCACAACCCGCCGGCGGCGCGGCGGTGATCACCTCGACCACGCCGCAGAACTAGATCCGCGCCTTCGCCCCCTCCCAATCGCCGGGAGGGGGCGCTATGGCTGCGTCATGCGCCAGTCCTTCGACGAAACCACCTCGCCGTCCTTCGGGGCGAAGCACCTTCCGCTCGTGCGCGCCGCCATGGCGCAACAGGGATTGGACGGCTTCCTGGTCCCGCACGAGGACGAGCATCAGAACGAATATCTGCCCGCCGCCAACGACCGGCTGGCCTGGCTGAGCGGCTTCACCGGCTCGGCCGGCGCGGGCGTGGTGATGAAGGATCGGGCCGCCGTCTTCGCCGACGGTCGCTACACGGTTCAGGTCCGGGCCCAGGTCGATGCGAACCAGTTCGAAATCCTCGATCTCGTCGAGGGCGGCGTGCCCGCCTATCTGGAGAAGGTCCCGAGCGGCGCCGTCATCGGCTATGACCCGCGCCTGCACAGCCCCGATGCGCTCGCCACCCTGAAGCGTGCGGCGGCGAAGGCGGGGGCCAGCCTGAAGGCCGTCGACGGCAACCCCGTCGATCAAGCCTGGGCCGAGGCCCGTCCCGGCCAGCCGCAGGCCCCCGTCGTGCCGCACGAAGATCGCTATGCGGGCGAGACGAGCGCCTCCAAGCGCAAGCGGATCGGCGAGGCCGTCGCCGCCGCCGGAGCCGACGCCGTCGTCCTGACCGCGCCCTCGTCGATCGCCTGGCTGTTCAATGTGCGGGGCGGCGACGTGATCCGCTCACCCCTGCCGCTGGCCCAGGCCATCGTCGCGGCGAACGGGACGGCCATGCTGTTCCTCGACCCGGCGAAGGTCACCAACGAATTGCCGGGCTGGCTCGGCGACGACGTGACCCTGATGAACCCCGCCGAACTGGGCCAGGCGCTGGAGGGGATGAAGGGCTTGAAGGTCCTGATCGACCCGGCGCAATCCTCTGCCTGGTATTTCGACCGGCTGGAGCTGGTCGGGGCGACCGTGGTGCGCGGCATGGACCCCTGCGCCCTGCCGCGCGCGGCCAAGAACCCGGTCGAGATCGAGGGTTCGCGTCAGGCCCACATCCGCGACGGCGCGGCGCTGGCGCGCTTCCTGCATTGGGTCGATACGGTCGCCCAGGTCGAACTGCCCGACGAGCGCGGCGTCGTCGAGGCGCTGGAGCGGTTCCGCGAGGAGACCGGCGCCCTGAAGGACCTCAGCTTCGACACCATCGCCGGGGTCGGGCCGAACGCCGCCCTGCCGCACTACAAGCCGGTGACCCGCACCATCCGCAAGATGGAGAAGGGCTCCCTGCTGCTGGTGGACGGCGGCGGTCAGTATCTGGACGGCACCACCGACGTGACGCGCACCCTGGCCATCGGCGAGCCCTCGGCGGATCAGCGCCGCATGTTCACCTTGGTGCTGAAAGCCCACATCGCCATGGCCGTGATCCGCTTCCCGGTCGGCACCTCGGGGCATCAGCTGGACGCGCTGGCCCGCGCGCCGATGTGGATGGCGGGCTTCGACTACGACCACGGCACCGGCCACGGCGTAGGGTCGTATCTGGGCGTCCACGAGGGGCCGCAGCGGATCGCCAAGGCGGTGAACTCGCAGCCCCTGCTGACCGGCATGATCCTGTCGAACGAGCCCGGCTACTACCGCGAAGGCCATTGGGGCATCCGTATCGAGACGCTGCAGGTCGTGACGGCGCCCGAGCCGATCCCCGGCGGCGAGCGGCCGATGCACGGCTTCGAGCAGCTGACCTTCGCGCCGCTAGACCGGAAGCTGATCGACGTCAGCCTATTGACCGCCGACGAGCGCGCCTATGTGGACGCCTATCACGCGGAGACCTGGGCCAAGGTCGGGCCGCTGCTGGACGGCGAGGCGAAGGCCTGGCTGGAAAGCCAGTGCAAGCCGCTCTGACGACCTTGCGCGTTGCGAGGTGAGATCCAATTTCAGGGTCTCACCCATTGCAGGAGATCGCCCCATGAAGACCCGTCGTCTCGGACCGAGCGGTCCCGAAGTTTCGGCCATCGGCCTGGGGTGCATGGGGATGGCGTCCTTCTACGGCACGCCGTCGGACGAGGCGCAGGCGACGGCGGTGATTCACCGCGCGCTGGAGCTGGGCGTCACCTTCTTCGACACGGCCGAGATGTACGGCCCGCACACGAACGAGATCCAGGTCGGGAAGGCGCTGGCCGATCGGCGGGACAAGGCCTTCGTCGCCACCAAGTTCGGGATCGGCTGGAACGAGGACCGGACCGCGCTGAAGGTGGACGGATCGCCCGCCAATGTCCGCCGCGCCATCGAGGGCAGTTTGACCCGCCTCGGCATGGACCATGTCGATCTCTACTACCTGCACCGCGTCGATCCGGACACGCCGATCGAGGAGACGGTCGGGGCGATGGGCGAACTGGTGAAGGAGGGCAAGGTCCGCTTCCTCGGCCTGTCCGAGGCGGCCCCGGAAACGATCCGCCGCGCCCACGCGACCCATCCGATCACGGCGCTGCAGACGGAGTATTCGCTATGGTCGCGCGAGCCGGAGGACGAAATCCTGGCGACCGTGCGCGAACTGGGTATCGGCTTCGTGCCCTACAGTCCTCTGGGGCGCGGCTTCCTGTCTGGCGACATCAAGTCCATCGACGACCTGGAGGAGGGTGATTTCCGACGCTCGAACCCGCGTTTCATGGGCGAGAATTTCCAGAAGAACTTGGACTTGGTCGAGGCGGTGAAGGCCATCGCCCATGATCGCGGCGTCACGGCGGCCCAGCTGGCCCTGGCCTGGGTGCTGGCCCAGGGCGACCACTTGGTCCCGATCCCTGGCACGCGCCGGATCGCCACCCTGGAGCAGAACGCGGCGGCGACGGACATCACCCTGACGGCAGAGGACGTCGAAGCCATCGAGACGGTCTTCCCGAAAGACGCCGCCTCAGGTCATCGCTATGCGCCTGCAGCCCAGAGCGCGCTGAACCGCTAGTTCAGCGCAACTCCGCCTGTGTGCGCCGAGCTTGTCTCAGCGCACCCGCGTCCAAGTCTGGGTGCGGCAGAGCGGCGCCACGACGCAGCCGCGCAGATTGAGCGTGTTGGCGTTCGTCATCGTGATGGTCCCGCGATAGGTGCGGCCGTCGGCGGGATTGTAGACCGACCCGCCGCGCCACTCCGTCGGCCCGCCGGTGAAGCCGGTGAGCATGGGCAGGTTGCGCAGCGTCCGGGTCCGCAGAGCGCGGTTGGAGTTGTTCTCGTCCAGCGCGGTGGGATCACGGCGGATATGGTCCGAGGTCACCAGCGTTCCGCACAGGGCCTGGCCGCAGCGGGCGATGCGGACCTGTCCGCCGTTGGTCGGGGTCTGCCACAGACCCGTCGGATCGGCCTGCTGGGCCGAGGCGGGGGCGGCGAGGGCTGTGGCCGCCAGAGCGGCGAGGGCGAGGGTGCGGATCATGAGACGCTTACTCCGATTGGGTCTCGTTTGGTGAACGCCGATCAGGCGCTTTTCGTGGCGCCGCTCAGCCGCCGATGAGCGCCAGCCATTCGTCCTCGGTCAGGACGGCGACGCCGTGCTTCTGGGCGTCGGCCAGCTTGGACCCGGCGCCCGGGCCGGCGACCAGATAGTCGGTCTTCCTGGACACGGAACCCGACACCTTGGCGCCCAGGCTTTCGGCCCGGGCCTTGGCCTCATCGCGGGTGAAGCGTTCCAGCGCTCCGGTGAAGACGACGGTCTTGCCGGCGACGGGGGTGTCGGATTTGGGACGCTCAGCGTCCTCGATCGTGTCGAGCTGTTCAATCAGGTTGGCGACGACCGCCTGGTTATGCGGTTCGTGGAAGAACTCGGCGATCGCACGGGCGGCGACGGGACCGACGCCCGAGACGCCGGCGATCTCGCCAAGGGTCGCTGAGGGGCCGTCTTCGCGCGCGATTCGGGCCATTTCGACGATGCTGGTCCAGTCGGTGGTCAGCTCGGCGAGCGCCCGGCGGGCAGGGGCGGCCACGCCGGGGAAGGCGAGGGCCAGCTTCTGGTCCAACGGGGCCTCGGGCCAGGGATCGGCGAGCGACAGCTCGGCCGCCGCCATGACCGACAGGGTGCGGGCCGAGACGCCGTGGCCCTCGGCCAGTTGTGTCCATTCGGGGGAGGGGATGCCGGAAGCGGCCTCCAGGGCGGCGGCGTGGAAGCTTTTCCAGTCGCCGAAATGGCGGGCCAGCAACAGCGACGTCTGGTCGCCGATGTCGCGGATGCCGAGGCCGAACAGCAGGCGTTCCAGCGCGATCGTGCGGCGGGCGTCGATGCCGGCGACGAGGTTCCTTACGCTCGTCTCGCCGTAACCGTCTTCCTCGCGCAGGGCGTCGAGCTTCTCGCTATCGCGGGCCAGGCGGAAGATGTCGGCCGGCTCGTGGATCCAGCCGCGCTCGTGGAAGGCGATGAGCTGTTTCTCGCCCAGACCCTCGATGTCGAAGGCGCGGCGGCTGACGAAATGCTTGAGCCGTTCGACCAGCTGGGCGGCGCAGATCAGTCCGCCGGTGCAGCGTCTCCGCACCTCACCCTCGGGCCGCACGGCCTCGGAGCCGCAGACCGGGCAGTGGGTCGGGAAGACGTAAGGCACGGCGTCGGCGGGGCGCTTGTCCGACACCACCGAGACGATCTGCGGGATGACGTCGCCGGCGCGCTGCAGGATGACGGTGTCGCCGATACGGACGTCCTTACGCTCGATCTCGTCCTCGTTGTGCAGGGTGGCGTTGCGGACGACGACGCCGCCAACGGTCACGGGGGCCAGACGAGCGACAGGGGTCAGGGAGCCCGTGCGACCGACCTGGATGTCGATGCCTTCCACCACGGTCGTCGCCTGCTGGGCCGGAAACTTGTGCGCGATGGCCCAGCGGGGGCTGCGGGAGACGAATCCGAGGCGGTTCTGCCAGTCCAGCCGGTCGACCTTGTAGACCACGCCGTCGATGTCGTAGCCGAGGCCCGCCCGGTCGGTCTCGAGCCCGTGGTAGATGGCGACCAAGCCCTCCGCGCCCTCGACGCGGGTCGAACGCGGATTGACCGGGAAGCCCCAGCTTTCGAACTTCTCCAGCGCCTCGGCTTGCGTCGTGGCGAACGGCTCCGAGGTCTCGCCCCAAGCGTAGGCGAAGAAGCTCAAGGGACGCTGGGCGGTCACAGTCGGGTCGATCTGACGAAGAGATCCGGCGGCGAAATTGCGGGGATTAGCATAGGTCCGTCGCCCCGCCGCCTCGGCCTCCGCGTTGAAGGCCGCGAAGGCGTCGTTCGGTGCATAGACCTCGCCGCGCACCTCGATCACGGCGGGCCAGCCGGAGCCTTTCAGCCTGTGGGGAATGTCCTTCAGCGTCTTCAGGTTGGCGGTGATGTCCTCGCCCGCCCGACCGTCGCCGCGGGTCGCACCCTGGACCAGAATTCCATTTTCATAGCGCAGATTGGCGGAAAGCCCGTCGATCTTGGGTTCGGCGACGAAGGCCACGACCTCGTCCGCCGGCAGGTTGAGAAAGCGCCGGATGCGGGCGACGAAATCCGTGACGTCGCCGTCGTCGAAAGCGTTGTCCAGCGACAGCATAGGCACGCCGTGGCGGACCTCGGCGAACTGGCTGTTGCGCGGCGCCCCGACCTTGTTCGACGGCGAATCCTCGCGGACCAGGGCCGGGAAACGCGCCTCGATGGCGAGGTTGCGGGCGCGCAGGGCGTCGTAGTCGGCGTCGCTGATCTCGGGCGCGGCCTCGGCGTAGAGGGCGTCGTGGCGCGCCATCTCGGCAGCCAGCCGGGCCAATTCGGCCTGGGCCTCGGTTTCGCTCAGGGATTCGACGGAGGGATCGGCCATGACGACGGTTTAAGCACTCGCGACGCGGCGGGCCAGCGGAGCGGTCGCGCTTGATGACACGAATTTAATCGGACCCGCCGCTGACGGACGGCTATTCAAACGGGACAACGTTTCGAGAATCCGCATGTCCCGCACCCTTCGCGCCGCTTCGCTGGCCTCCGTCGCCCTCCTGGTCCTCGCCGGCTGCGCGGGAACGGGGGAGACGCCGCCGGTCGCCGAGACCCCTTCGGCCGAAGCCTCAGCGACCCCGCCGGCCGACTACACCCAGTTGATGGCCGATGTGCGCATCCTGTCGGCAGACGACATGGAGGGACGCGGCACCGGGACGCCGGGCGGCGAACGGGCGCGGGCCTATATCGTCTCACGTCTGGAAGCCCTGGGCGTCGGCGCGCCGCCGGTCGGCCGCCTCCAGCCATTCGAGGCGCAGGGCCGCACCCGCGAGGGCATGAAGACCTTCAACGGCGTCAACATCCTCGGCCTGATCGAGGGGACGCGCGTGCCCGACCGCTATATCGTCGTGACCGCCCACTACGACCATGTCGGAACGAACGGCGGCCAGATCTACAACGGCGCCGACGACAACGCCTCGGGCGTCGCCACCATGCTGGAGATCGCCGCCCGGCTTCAGGCGGCCAAGCCCGAGCACAGCGTCATCTTCGTCGGCTTCGACGGCGAGGAGCGGGGCCTGCTCGGCGCCAAGCATTTCGTCCAGGCGCCGCCGGTGCCCCTGTCGTCGATCACGATGAACCTGAACTTCGACATGATCGCGCGGGCCGAGACCGACGGCTTCCTGTGGGTCACGGGCACCTATCAGAACCCGACCTTCCGCCCCATCCTGGCCGGCATCCCGGCCAATGGCGCGGTCTCCCTGGCCTTCGGCAAGGACACGCCCCAGGACACGGGCGAGAACAACTGGGTCGACGCCTCGGACCAGGGGCCGTTTCACGACGCCAACGTGCCGTTCCTGTATCTGGGCGTGAACTACCACCCCGACTACCACCGCCCGTCCGACGACTTCGACAAGATCACGCCGTCGGTGTTCCAGAGCGCGGTGGAGCTGTCGTGGGCGTCGTTCCAGGCCCTGGACAAGGCCCTGGACCGGTGATCGCGGTCGAGTTTCAGTTGCAAAGATAGGCCTTGCGTCCGGTCCGGGATCGGCGTTTGGGTCAGGGCTGCTGATCCAGAGCCGCGGAACGACCCATGACGACTGCGACCCCCGAGACGTTCGACCTCCAGCGCATTCAGAAAATCCGGAAGTGGGCCATTGGGCTCTGCCTCCTGGCGGTCGTCATGCTGGCACTGTTCACCACCACCTGGGGAGGGGACGGCGAGGCCCACGAGGCGGTCGAGGCCGTCGGCTTGGGGGCCATCGTCATCAGCATCGTCGGACGCGCCTGGTGCTCGCTCTACATCGGCGGTCGCAAGAAGGCCGAGGTGGTCGCTACGGGGCCCTATTCCCTGAGCCGTAATCCGCTCTACGTCTTCAGCTATGCCGGAGCGTTCGGGGTCGGCGCACAGACGGGCAGCATCACGATCGCAGCCCTGTTCGTTCTCATCGCCGTCGTAGTGTTCCACTTTACCATCGCCAAGGAAGAAGCCTGGCTGACCGCGGAGTTCGGAGAAGCCTATCGCGACTACATGGCGCGCACGCCGCGTTGCGGCCCGGACTTCTCGAAATGGCGCGACACCGACGAGCTCAGCATCAAGCCACGGTTCTTCCTCACGACGATCCGGGACGGCCTGGTCTTCCTCCTCGCCATTCCGATCTTTGAGGGCGTGGACTGGGCGCAGGCGGCGGGTTGGCTGCCGGTGCTGATGCGTCTGCCCTGACGGACGAAACCTGATCGCTCAGGTTCTCGAGTGGACCGGGACGCCGGCGCGTGGTCCTGTCCGAAGGAAAAGGGGAGCCCATGATGCGAACGATCATCCTGCTGACGACGACGGCGCTCGTGCTGGGCGGCTGCGATATGTTCAACGCGCCCGCGAACGGCGAGAGGGCGAGCTCGGGACCCGGCGCAACCTCCGCGCCTGCGCCCGCCGCCGGCGCCTTCTCCCACAGCCAGAGCGAGGACCTGTCGGGCTACTACATGGCCGGGGAGGCCCAGGTCGGGCCGGGCGACTTCTCCCTGACGCACCTGTTCGTGGGTCAGGCGCAGGAGTTCGGGGACTGGGAGGCGGGCGAACGCTCGGCGACGTTCGCGCCGGTGATGCTGGAGTTCCTGGCGCCCGGCGAGACGACCGAGCGGGTCCTGCCGACCAGCTATTCGGTCAGCGACGACCGCATCCGCATGACCGGGACCAACGCGAACGGCGACCGGATCGCCTTCGACGGCCAGCTGAACGCCGGGACTCTGGCCACCGCGCGCCGCAATCTGGGCGGATCGGAAGAGCCGGCGATCACGGCCACGATCCGGATCGGCGACCAGAGCTATTCAGGCGTGAAGTTGAACTGGTACGGCGGCGACTGACCCGCAAAGAAAAAGGGCGGCCCGCAAAGGCCACCCTGTTCCGCTTTAGTTGACCGTCGCCTTGACGATCTTGCCGGGGGCGCGGGGCGGCTCGCCCTTCGGCAGGGCGTCGACGTTCTCCATGCCTTCGATCACCTGGCCCCAGACCGTGTACTGGCGGTCCAGGAAGGTCGCGTCGTCGAAGCAGATGAAGAACTGCGAGTTGGCGCTGTCCGGGTTGGACGTGCGGGCCATCGAGCAGACGCCGCGCACATGCGGCTCCGACGAGAACTCCTGCTTCAGGTTCGGTTTGGACGATCCCGAGGTTCCGGTGCCGGTCGGGTCGCCGCCCTGGGCCATGAAGCCCGGGATCACGCGGTGGAAGACCACGCCGTCGTAGAACCCCTCATTGGCCAGCTCGGTGATGCGCTCGACGTGCTTGGGCGCCAGGTCGGGGCGCAGCTTGATGACGACGTCACCGGTGTCGAGGGTCAGGGTCAGGGTCTGGTCGGCCATGGGGCGCTTCCTTTTCGGATGATGGGCGGGGGTCATAGCCGCTGAGGGCCGTCGGCGCTATGTGAGGGCGATGAGTGAAGACGACAAGCCCGCACCCGCCCCCTCTCAACCGGCAAGACGCAAGATGGTTCGCCCGCCGACCGGCGGCACGGCGGCCGGCCGGGGCATGGGCACCCAGATCAAGACGGCCGACAAGAAATCGATGTCGTCCATCCAGTGGATCAAGCGCCAGCTGGCCGATCCCTGGTCGGAGAAAGCGCGCGCCGAGGGCTGGCGCAGCCGGGCGGCGTTCAAATTCTCGGAGATCGACGACAAATTCCATCTGGTGAAGAAGGGCTCGCGGGTCATCGATCTGGGCGCGGCGCCGGGCGGCTGGGTGCAGGTCTGCGTCAACCGGGGCGCGGCGGCGGTGGTCGGGGTGGACCTCTTACCCATCGAGCCGATTCCGGGCTCGACGCTGGTGCAGGCGGACTTCACCGATCCGGGGGTGGATCAGCAACTGATCGACCTCCTCGGCGGCGCGCCGGATCTGGTCATCTCGGACATGGCCCACAACACGGTGGGACACCGCCAGACGGACCACCTGAAGATCATCGCGCTCATTGAAATCGCGGCGGATTTCGCGATCCGGACCCTGCGTCCCGGCGGGCATTTCGTGACCAAGAATTTCCAGGGCGGGGATGCAGGCACCGTGCTGGCCGACCTGCGCGCCAACTTCCAGGACGTGAAATACGTCAAGCCCGCCGCCAGCCGGAAGGGCTCGTCGGAGGTCTATCTGGTGGCTTTGAACAAGCGGTGAGCGAGGTTGAGGTCCGGGCCGCCTTCGCCAAACAGGCGGCCATCTGCACGACGTCGGGCGCGCCTTTCACCGGCCGGGTCTGCGGCCTGATCGGGGAGCGGCTGGACCGATCGTCGGCGATCGGGCGGCGGGTGCTGGACTGGCCGGGCAATCCCTCGCACGAGGGCGACGCGCTGCCGCTGCGGCTGGCGGGCGGATTGCACGCTCTGGCGCGATCAGACGCTGATGCGGCCCTGAGCGCGCTCTATCCGCCGAACGCGGCCCCGGATGAAGACGCGCAGATCTGGGAAATCCTGGCGGGATCTCTCGTTTCCAACGCGGCGCAGTTGGACCCATGGCTCGACGGCCCGCCCCAGACTAACGAGGTCGGACGCTCCGGGGGGCTGATGGCCGGGCTGCTGGTGCTGGCCGAGCGGTTCGGCCTCCCGTTGGCCCTCTATGAGCTGGGCGCCAGCGCGGGGCTGAACTCGCGGCTGGATCGCTATGCCTATCGCCTCGGCGAGACGGATGCCGGGGACGCGGGATCGGCCGTGCGGCTGACGCCGGAATGGCGGGGCGAGGGGTCTCCGCCGGCCGCCGAGGTCCGCGTGCTTCGGCGCAGTGGCGTGGATCGGCATCCGCTCGATCCTACCGATCCGGCGACGCGAGAGACGCTCAGCGCCTATGTCTGGGCCGACCAGCGCGAGCGGCTGGCGCGGCTGGAGGCGGCGCTGGCGATCGCGGCGGCGACCCCCGCGCGGATCGACACCGGCGACGCGGCCGACTGGCTGGAGGCGGAACTGGCCGTCGAGCCCAAGCCCGGCCTGTGCCGCGTGGTGATGCACACAATCGCCTTCCAGTATTTCCCGCCGGATGTTCAGGCGCGGGTCCGGGCGCGGATCGAGGCCGCCGGCGCGCAGGCGACCGATGACGCTCCGGTCGCGTGGTTGACCTACGAAGCCGAGGGGGCGGGCTTCGAACGCTGGCCGATGCTGCGGCTGCGGGCCTGGCCCGACGGGCGGGACATCGCCTTGGCGCGCGGCCACCCGCACGGCGCCTGGTACGAGTGGTTCAGCGCACCACCGGCGTCAGGCTGAGCTCCATCCGGTCCAGCTCTTCCTCGAGCTGGAAGTAGGCCGCGTCGCTGATCCGGCCCGACATGCGAAGGTCGACCAGGGCCTCGCGCTTGGCCTCGAGCACGGCGCCCAGCAGCCGGTCCTGCTCGCTGAAGATGCGACCGTCCTCCGGCGAGGCCTTTTCGAGCGCCGTCATCCGTTCCGCATAGTCGGCGCGCAGGCGAGCGGCGATGGCCCCTTCGGTCTTGCTGACGTGGCCCAGTCCGGCGTCCAGCACGGTCTTTCGGGCAAGATGGACTTCGCGGGCCAGCTGCCCGTCGTCGCGGATCTTCAGCAGGCGGATCAGTGGGCCCAGCGTCAGCCCCTGGATCGACAAGGTGCCCAGCACCACCGCGAAGGTGGCCAGGAGAATCAGGTCGCGATGCGGAAAATTGTCGGGGAGGGCGTAGGCAGTGGCCAGGCTGACCACGCCGCGCATGCCGGACCAGCCAACGACCAATCCCGTCTTCAGCGTCGGCGGCGCCTGTCCGCCGGGCGGGTTGGCGCCGACTGTGCGGTTCTTGATCTGGGCGGCGACATTGTACGTCATGACCCAGGCCAGGCGGGCGGCGACCGCGACCCCCAGGATGATCAGGGCGAAGACGGCGTATTCACTGCGCTGGCCCGGTTCCAGCGCGCGCCAGATGGGACCGATCTGCAGGCCTACGATGGCGAAGGCCGTGGCGTTGAGGGCAAAGACCGCCGTCTCCCACACCGCATAGGAGGGCACGCGCAGGGCCGCCGAGCTCCGTCGGGCGCTGAGGCGGGCGGCCACCAGGCCGTAGACCACCACGGTGATGATGGCCGAGACCTGCACCTGCTCGGCGATGAGCCAGACCCCGAAGGTGAAGATGAACTGGGTCAGGATGGCCAGGGGCGCGTCTTCGATCCGACCGTTGATCTGGCTGGCCAGCCATCCGGCGGCCACGCCCAGGATCACGCTGCCGATCACCATCCAGACCAGCATGGCGACAAGGGGCCAGCCGACGACCAACCCTGCGGTCGCCGCCGTGACAGCAAGGCGATAGGTCAACAGTGAGGTAGCGTCGTTGAACAGGCTCTCGCCCTCCAGCACGACCCGGACCCGGTGCGGCACAGGGACGGCCCGCAGGACCGAAGTGGCGGCGGCCGCATCCGGAGGAGCGACGATGGCGCCCAACGCAATCGCGACCGGCCAGGCCATCGACGGCTCCAGCGCCCGCGCCGCCAGGGCGACGGCTACGACGGTGACGCCGACCGCGACGATGGTCAGGAAGATAATCGGGACCGCGTTGCGTTTGAGATCCCTCGGCGAACTGTCGAAGGCGGCATCCAGCAGCACCGGCGCCACGAACAGGGCCAGCACCAGTTCCGGATCGAGGGTCAGCTCGGGAGCCCACGGCAGGAAGGCGACGGCCGCGCCGCCCAGGGCCAGGAAGGGCGGGAAGGGGGCGTTGAGCCTGCGCGCCAGCAGCGAGAGCAGGACCGCGCCGATCAGGATCAGAAGCAGGGCTTCGAAGGCGTGCATGGATGAAGCCTACAGCCCCAAGGCTCCGCGACAAGCCGCCGCGGACGGCGTTCAGGCGGGCTGGGGTGCGCGGCGCGCCTCCCGGGCGGCCCAGATGCGGTCGTGGACGGCGAAGAAGACCATCTGCACCAGGGGCTCGGCGATGCCGATGGTCAGGGCCGCACGCCAGTCCCGCGTGATGGCGAAGGCGACCGTCACGGCGACGCAGAAATGCATGACGCCATAGGTCAGCGTCTTGACGGCGATCTTCTTCAGCGACGGCAGCCCATGCGGATGGCCATGGTGGGCGCGGGTCCGGGCCTGCTCCTCGGCGTCCATGACGTCGAGGCGGGCGGTGAAGGCCTCGGCCGTCTCCTCGATGGGCGTGCCCGCGCGACGGCGCTCGATCCGATGCCAGATGCGGTCGTGGAAGGAGTAGGCGACGGTCTGGAAGAAGGGCTCGACCACCCCGATGGCCAGGGCCATGCGCCAATCACGCGTGATGACCAGGGCGACCAGCATGGCGACGATCAGGTGCATCACGCCGTAGGAGGCGATCTTGAGCGCAAGGCTCCGCACGGACCGGGCGAGAGTGACGACCATCTGCAGGGGAGAATGTTAGCCCGGGCTGAAAGTTTCAAGTCCGACTGAAAACTTACGTGACCGGCCGTCCGCCTCGGACCGGTTGACTTCACATCCGCGAAAGAGGATAGGCGGCCCGCAAAACGGAGACTCCCATGGAGATTCGCGAAGGGCTCACCTTCGACGATGTTTTGCTTGAACCCGGTCCGTCAGAGATCATGCCCGCCGACGCGGACGTCTCGACCCGGCTCACCCGCGACATCCGACTGAACATTCCGCTGACCTCGTCCGCCATGGACACGGTCACCGAAAGCCGGCTGGCCATCGCCATGGCCCAGGCCGGCGGTCTGGGCGTGCTTCACCGCAACATGACGGTGCAGCAGCAGGCCGATCAGGTCCGCGAGGTGAAGCGGTTCGAGAGCGGCATGGTCATCAACCCGGTGACGATCCGCCCCGAGACGACGCTGGGCGAGGTTCGCGAGATCGTGGCGGCCCGCAAGATCTCCGGCTTCCCGGTGGTCGATGCAAACGGCAAGCTGGTCGGCATACTGACCAACCGCGACATGCGGTTCGACACCGATCCGAACCACACCGCGGCACAGCTGATGACCACGGGCGATCTGGTCACCGTGCGCGAGGGCGCCGGCAAGGACGAGGCGCGCGAGCTTCTGCGCACCCGCAAGATCGAACGCGTCATCGTGGTCGACGAGGACTATCGCGCCACCGGCCTGATCACGATGAAGGACATCGAAAAGGCCCAGGCCCACCCGAACGCGGCCAAGGACGAGCAGGGTCGCCTGCTGGTCGGCGCGGCCTCGACCGTTGGCGACGCGGGCTTCGAGCGCGCCATGGCCCTGGCCGACGCCGGCTGCGACGTGGTCGTCATCGACACCGCCCATGGCCACTCGGCCCAGGTCGCCCGTGTGGTCGAGCGCATCAAGCGCGAGAACAACCGGCTGCAGATCGTCGCCGGCAACATCGCCACCTATGACGCGGCCAGGGCGCTGATCGACGCCGGCGCCGATGCGGTGAAGGTCGGCATCGGCCCCGGCTCCATCTGCACCACCCGCATCGTCGCCGGCGTCGGCGTGCCTCAGCTGACGGCGGTCATGGAAGCCGCGCGCGCCGCCAAGGGCTCCGGCGCTCCGGTCATCGCCGACGGCGGCATCAAATACTCGGGCGACCTGGCCAAGGCCATCGCGGCCGGCGCCTCGGTCGCCATGATGGGCTCGATGTTCGCGGGCACGGACGAAAGCCCCGGCGAGGTCTTCCTGTACCAGGGCCGCAGCTACAAGTCGTACCGGGGCATGGGCTCGGTCGGGGCGATGGGGGCGGGCAGCGCCGACCGCTATTTCCAGAAGGAAGTCTCGGACACCCAGAAGCTGGTGCCCGAGGGCATCGAGGGGCAGACACCGTACAAGGGCCCGATTGCGCCTGTGCTGCACCAGATGGTCGGGGGCCTTCGCGCCGCCATGGGCTATGTCGGCGCCGCCACCATCGCGGACCTTCAGGACCGGGCGCGGTTCGTGCGCATCACCGGCGCGGGCCTGCGCGAAAGCCATGTCCACGACGTGATGATCACGCGCGAGGCGCCCAACTATCGGCAGGGGTAGACGATGTTCAACATGACGCCGGAACTGACCTATGCGGCCCTGACGATCCTGCTGGCGGTGGTGCAGATCTTCCTGCCCGCCACCGGCCGGACCCTGCAGCACGGCGCCAAATGGAACGCCGGGCCGCGCGACGCGGCCGTGCCGCCGTCGAACGTCGTCACCGGTCGTCTCGAGCGGGCCCAGGCCAATCTCTACGAGACCCTGCCCCTGTTCTTCGCGGCGGTGCTGATCGCCCACATCGCGGGCGAGGACGGATTTCTGACGTACTGGGGCGCCACCCTCTATTTCTGGGCTCGCGTCGCCTATGTGCCGCTCTATGCGTTCGGCGTGACCGGCGTGCGCAGCCTGGCCTTCCTCATATCGCTCGCCGGTCTTCTGATGATCGTCGCCGCCCTGTTCGTCTGAAAGCCTAAGTGACCCCAGCCGCTCGTCTCGCCGCCGCCGCCTCCGTCCTCGACAGCATCGCCCAGGGACGCCAGCCGGCCGAGGCCGTCCTCAAGGCCTGGGGAGCCGCCAACCGGTACGCCGGGTCCAAGGACCGCCGCGCCATCGCCGATCAGGTCTACAAGATCCTGCGCGCGCGCGGCCGTCTGGTCTGGGCCATGGGCGGGCGCGAGGACGGGCGAGCGCTGGTCATCGGCTCGTTGAGCCTTATCGACGGCCTGTCGCTGGAAGAGATCGAGGCTCTGCACTCGGGCGACGGCTACGGCCCCAAGCCCCTGTCGAAGCAGGAACGCGCCCGCATCAGCCTGACTGACGACGGCGCCCCGGCATGGGCGCTCGCCGGCCTGCCCGAGTTCGTGGTCGAGGACTTCAAGAACACCTTCGGCGACCGCTGGGCCGAGGAGGCGGCTGCATTGATGCAGCCGCGGGCGCCGATCGATCTGCGCGTCAATCTGGCGAAGGCGTCGGTGAAGGAGGTCGAGGCCGAACTTCGCGCCGAGGGCCTGTCGCCCGATCGCACGCCGTGGTCGGCCGCCGGCCTGCGTCTCGCCGCCGAGCCGCCGCCGAACGTCCAGGCGCTGGAGGCCTTCAAACAGGGCCGCATGGAAATCCAGGACGAAGGCAGCCAGATCACCTGCTGGCTGGCCGGCGTCCAGCCCGGCATGACCGTCGTCGACTATTGCGCCGGGGGCGGGGGCAAGACCCTGGGCCTGGCGATGCAGGGTCTGGCCGTCGGCGCCTCGCGTACTGAAGCCGCGCCTCCCGAGGATGACAAGGTCTGGAGCCCGACCGGTTGGGTCGATGCGCCGAAAACGAAGGCCAAGCCAGCCACGATCGCCAAGGCTGAGGGCCGTCTGATCGCCTGCGACGTGGTCCAGAAGCGGCTCGACAACATCCGGCCCCGGCTGGCCCGCGCGGGCGTGGAGGCGGAGCTGATCCACCTTGGCCCCAACGGCGGCGGCGTCGAGGACATCATCGGTCAGGCGGACGTCGTGTTCGTCGATGCGCCCTGCACCGGATCCGGCACCTGGCGGCGCAAGCCCGAGGACGCCTGGCGCCTGAGCGTCGAGGACGTCGACCGGATGCACTCGCTGCAGAAGGCGATCCTCGCCCGGGCCGCCAAGCTGGTGAAGCCGGGTGGCCGTCTGGTCTATGTGACCTGTTCCATGCTGCGTCAGGAGAACGAGGCCAGCGTAGACGCCTTCGAGGAGGATCACGACGACTTCGTCCCGGTCGCCATCTCCGATGCGTTGAATAACCCAGCTGTCACCGATGCAGGCCGCGCGAAGTTGGCCGAGATCGCCGAAGGTCACCGCCTGCGCATGTCGCCGGCCGCCACCGGCACCGACGGCTTCTTCGCCGCCGTCTATGAGCGCGTGGCGTGAGCCGGACCTTTGAACTCACTCAATTCGGGCCGCTGACGGCCCTGTGCGTCATGGCCGCCGAGCTCGAATACGGCCCGGCCCTGAAGGCGCGCATCAAGCCCCTGATCACCGGCGTCGGCCCGGTCGAGGCCGCTGTCGGCACGACCGAGGCCCTGGCCCTGCTGGAACGGGACGGCGCCCTGCCGGACCTGATCATTTCCCTGGGCTCTGCGGGGTCGCAGACCCTGGATCACGGCCGCGTCTATTGGGTCGACGAGGTCAGCTATCGCGACATGGACGCCTCCGCGATCGGCTTCGCCAAGGGCGTGACCCCCTTCCTCGACGAAGAGCCGGTCCTCACCCTCGCCAGCGGTCCGGCGGGCCAGCCCTATGCGCGCCTCGCCACCGGGGCCAGCGTCGTGTCGGGCGAGGCCTATGACGATATCGACGCCGAGATGGTGGACATGGAAACCTATGCCGTCGTCCGCGCCGCCGCGAAATTCGGCGTCCCGGTCATGGGTCTGCGCGGAATCAGTGACGGCAAGGCCGACCTGACCGTGCTGGAAGACTGGACCAACACCCTGTCGGTGATCGACGAAGGCCTCGCCGAGGCCCTGGACCTTCTGAAAGCCGAGTTTGAACGCCTGACCGCCGAAGCGGGGGAGGGCGCATGATCGCCCTCATCGCCGCCCTGACGATGATCCAGACCGATCCCGAGATCCAGGCCCGGATGTCGCACTTCCATGTCCAGTGCATGGCGAGCGCCAGCAATCAGGAACGCCGACTGGCCTGTCTGATGGACGAGACCTGGCGTCAGGATGACCAGCTGAACGCCACTTATCAGCGGATGCGGGCGCGGACGACCGCCGCCAACTGGACCAATATGCGCGATACCCAGCGGGCGTGGATCCGGGTGCGCGACGACTATTGCGCGACCGCCCGGCGGACGGCGGGCGGCGGCATCCGGGCGTCGCTGGCCTTCGCCGACTGCTATCTGACCGAGACCGTCGAGCGGCGGATATGGCTCGAGAATCAGGAGAATCGATAATGACCGCGACCGACCACCAGAAGGTTCTCATCGTCGATTTCGGCAGCCAGGTGACCCAGCTGATCGCGCGCCGCCTGCGCGAGGCCAGTGTCTATTGCGAGATTCATCCCTACGCCAAGGCCGAGGCTGCGATGGCGGCGATGAAGCCCGCGGCCATCATCCTTTCGGGCGGCCCGGAAAGCGTCCACGAAGAGGGCAGTCCCCGCGCCCCCCATTCCGTGTTCGAGGCGGGCGTGCCGGTCCTGGGCATCTGCTACGGCGAGATGACCCTGTGCGAACAGCTGGGCGGCAAGGTCGAGGGCGGCCACACCCGCGAATTCGGCCGCGCGGCCATCACGGTCCGCAAGGAGTCGCCCCTGCTGGCCGGTCTCGCGCCGGTCGGTGAGGATGAAGAGGTGTGGATGAGCCACGGCGACAAGATCGTCGCCATCCCCGACGGCTTCGACGTCGTCGCCACCTCGTCGGGTTCGCCCTATGCCGTCATCGCCGACGAGACCCGCCGCTTCTACGGCGTCCAGTTTCACCCCGAGGTGATGCACACCCCGCGTGGCCACCAGATGCTGAAGAACTTCACCCACGGCATCGCCGGGCTGAAGGGCGACTGGACCATGGCCGCCTATCGCGACGAGAAGATCGCCCAGATCCGCGAGCAGGTCGGCTCGGCCAAGGTCATCTGCGGCCTGTCGGGCGGCGTCGACTCGTCCGTCGCGGCGGTGCTGATCCACGAGGCCATCGGCGACCAGCTGACCTGCGTCTTCGTCGACACCGGGCTGCTGCGCAAGGACGAGGCGAAACAGGTCACGACCCTGTTCCGCGAGCACTACAACATCCCCCTGATCCACGTTGATGCGTCGAAGGAATTCCTCGGCGAACTGGCCGGTCAGTCGGATCCGGAGACCAAGCGCAAGACCATCGGCCGCGTCTTCATCGAGATCTTCGACCGCGAGGCTTCCAAGATCGAAGGCGCCGAGTTCCTCGCCCAGGGCACCCTCTACCCCGACGTGATCGAGAGCGTGTCGTCCTCGTCCGGCAAGGCCCACGTCATCAAGAGCCACCACAACGTCGGCGGTCTGCCCGACTATATGAAGCTCAAGCTTGTCGAGCCCCTGCGCGAGCTGTTCAAGGACGAGGTCCGGGCGCTGGGCCGCGAACTCGGCCTGACCGACGTCTTCGTGGGTCGCCACCCCTTCCCCGGACCGGGCCTGGCCATCCGCATTCCCGGCGAGATCACGCCCGACGCAGTGGAGACCCTGCAACAGGCCGACGCCATCTATCTGGAAGAGATCCGCAAGGCCGGTCTCTACGACAGGATCTGGCAGGCCTTCGCCGTCCTGCTGCCGGTCAAGACCGTCGGCGTCATGGGCGACGCCCGAACCTACGAGAAGGTGCTGGCCCTGCGCGCCGTATCCTCTACCGACGGCATGACGGCGGACTTCTTCGAGTTCCCGTGGGACGTCCTGGGCAAATGCGCCACGCGAATCGTCAACGGAGTTCGGGGCGTGAACCGCGTCGTCTATGACGTGACCTCAAAGCCCCCCGGCACGATCGAGTGGGAGTGAAGGGCGGCGGGCGTGCGGGTGCGGCCTCTGGCGAGAGGATTTGATCGATGACGGAAGGACTTCAGCGGCTGGCTTGGGTCGTGGCGATGCGCAGCCCTACCGTCGTAGCGCTTAGCGAAGAGGCTGGCTTGCGGGCGTCTCGATCAATCGGTCACGGTGTCGCCGTTGCAATCGACGGCGAACAGAGATCCTGAAGCGCTCTCGACGCGGATCCGATGGCAGTCTGGATGCTTCGCGAGCAGGGATTGGATCAGGTCGAGGACCTCTGCGGCGCGTCGCTCTTCGATCGCTTCCGTCGGACCGGCGCTCCCTTTGTGGAAGACCAGTAGTCTGTAACCCAACATAGGCAGTGTCCTGACCCGCTGTTGAGGTCGACCGAGCCCTCCTAATGACCGATAGCGGACCTTGGCTCCATCCAAAGTCAGATTTCGCGCTTGTGTCGCCCGGTCGGCTAAGGGACCTGACCCGCCGTGTCGGAGAACCCGACCAAGCCCGCCTCGCAACCGAGGGCGATGGCCGCCGTCGTCGGCATGCCGAGCTTGTCGCAGATGTGGGCCCTGTGCATCTCCACGGTGCGTGCGCTGATGCCGAGCCTGTGAGCGATGACTTTGCTGGGCGCGCCGGTCGCGAGGTTCTGAAGGACCTGTCTTTCTCGATCGCTCAGTCGGGAGATGGCTTCGGTCCGCCGCCGCTTTTCGAGAAGGGCGGTCAGTCGCTCGACCGCCCGATCGAGCGAGGCGACCAGATCGGCGCGGCGGATCGGCTTGGACAGGAAATCGACCGCGCCCCGCCGCATGGCCTCTACCGCCAGGGGTATGCTGGCTTGCCCCGTGAGAAAAACCACTTCGACCGGGATCGCACGCGTGCACAGTTTGGCGTGTAGGGCCGAGCCGTCCATGCCGGGGAGCGCCATATCGATCAGGGCGACCCCGGGCGCGAGGTCGTCGGCCACAGCGAGGAGAGCCTCGGCCGTTTGAAAGGTCCGGGTCTCGAAGCGCCCTCCGAGCGTCGCCTGCAGCGAGGCGAGAACCAGCGGGTCATCATCGACTAGGTAAACGTACATGGTTCCCAATCCGATAGACCTTCACCATGAGCGAGCCGTTAAGCTCGTCCAGCGGGCTAGACCTGCAGAGGTACGTAGTTTCCCCGGCTTGCGTCCCATGCGGAACCCACCACCCTCGGCATCCGATCAGGAGGCGCACGACCAATCTTGGACCAGCTCGACCTCCGCCAGGCCTTCTTTCACGCTCACCCCGATCCGATGTGGATCTACGACGTCGAGACGTTGGCGTTTCTGGACGTGAACGCTGCGGCGGAGAGGAAATACGGCTGGTCGCGCGCCGAGTTTCTCAAGATGTCGCTGGCGGATATCCGTCCCGCGGAAGAGGTCGAGACGCTCAAGGCCCAGATCGGCGGGACCAAGGAGGCGATCGACACCTCGGGCGTCTGGCGGCATCTGACGCGGGCGGGGCGGACCCTCTTCGTGGACGTTGCCTCGCATGAGGTCCGCTTTCAGGCGCGCGCGGCCCGGTTTGTCTCGGCGCGCGACGTCACCCGGCTGGTGGAACTGGAGCGCGAACGGACCGCGATGCTGGACAGCATCAGCGACGGCTTCTTCACCCTGGACGCCGAGGGTCGCTTCACCTTCCTGAACGGGCAGGCTGAAACCTATCTGGATCGGTCACGCACGGAACTTCTCGGTCGGAATGTCTGGGAGGCATTTCCCGAGGCGCGTGACAAGGCGTTCAAGGTGGCGGTGGAGACAGCCGTCGAACACGGACAGACGCAGCATTTCACCGAATATCTCGATCCGCCCGGCCGGTGGTTTCGCTCCTTCGTGCATCCTGCGGAGGCCGGCGGCGTCAGTGTTTACTTCAGGGACGTGACTTCGGAGCGGGCGGCTGAGACACAGCTGAGGCTGTTGGAGCAGGCGGTGTCCCATCTCAGGGATGTCGTGCTGATCACCGAGGCGCATCCGATCGACGAGGCGTCTGGGGGCCCGCGGGTCGTCTACGTCAACGACGCCTTCCCCCGTATGACGGGTTACAGCAGGGAAGAGATCATCGGACGCACCCCACGCTTTCTGCAGGGGCCGGACACCTCGCGAGATGAACTCGATCGAATCCGGGACGCCCTGACGCGGGGAGAGGCTGTCAGCGCTGAACTCGTCAACTACACGCGAACCGGCGGGCGCTTCCTTGTCGAGATGGACATTGTTCCCATCGCGCTGGACGGCGAAACCCACACTCATTTCGTCTCCGTCCAACGGGACATCACGGAGCGGCGGGCGGCGCAGGAGGCGATGCGGCTGGGGGAGGAGCGCTTCCAACTTATGGCGCGGGCCACCAACGACGTGGTTTGGGACTGGGACATCTCGCGTGACGCCCTTTGGTGGAACAGCAACCTGCAGACCCTGTTCGGCTACACGCCAACGGACAGCCAGACGCCCCTCGACTTCTGGCTGCGCCATGTTCATCCTGACGACCGCGACCGGGTTCATTCCAGCTTTTCCGACGCGCTGGCGGGAGCGGACACCATATGGCGCGCCGAGTATCGCTTCGAGAAGGCTGATGGTCGTTACGCCGCCGTGGCGGACAGGGGCTTCATCATCCGCGACGACGAGGGGCGTCCCACGCGCGCTGTCGGATCGATGCTCGATGTCACCGAGCGCCGCGAACTGGAGGACAGCGTCCGCCAATCGCAGAAACTGGAGGCCGTCGGCCAGCTCACCGGTGGTGTGGCGCACGACTTCAACAACCTCCTGACCGTGATCCTGAACAATGCCGAGGGGCTGGAGGAGGCGCTCGCCGCCCAGCCTCCGCTCAGGGATCTGGCCAGCATGACCATTCAGGCGGCCGAGCGGGGCGCCGAGCTCACCAGCCGTCTGCTGGCCGTGGCGCGTCGTCAGGCGTTGAGCCCGACCGTTCTCGATCTGGGCGCGCTGGTCCGGAACCTGCGGCCGCTGCTGCGTCGGACGCTGGCCGAGGATATCGAGATCAAGATCGTCGCCCCGGCCAATCTCTGGATGGTCGAGGCGGATGCGGGGCAGGTCGAGGTCGCTCTTCTCAACCTCGCCATCAATGCGCGCGACGCCATGCCCGATGGCGGCAAGCTGGTCATCCGGCTCGACAACGTTTCGGAGAGCAAGGCCCCGCCCACGGGCGACCTCGGGCTTCGAAGATCCTGCGTTCGGCTGGCGGTCTCGGATACGGGCCAGGGGATGCCGAAGGCGGTCGTAAGCCGCGCCTTCGAGCCCTTTTCACCACCAAGCCGGTAGGCAAGGGCAGCGGCCTCGGGTTGTCGATGGTCTACGGCTTCATCAAACAGACCGGAGGCGAGGCCAAAATCCGCTCGGCGCCCGGTAAAGGCACGACGGTCGAACTGTTCTTCCCCAGTCTTGCTCAGGGCGCCGCAGCGACTCCAATCCCCGCGCGGCTGGGCGTGGGGCAGGGGGGGCGCGAGCACATCATGGTCGTGGAGGACGACCCCTTCGTCCGGGAAAATCTGACCACGCAACTGCGGGCGCTCGGCTATCGCGTGACCACGGCGGAGGGCGCCGCAGAGGCATTGGCGCGATTGCCGGAGGATGTCGATCTTCTCTTCACCGATGTGGTCATGCCGGGCGGCATGAACGGTCGGGACCTGGCGACCCAGGCCCTCACCCTGCGTCCGGGCCTGCGCGTGTTGTTTACCTCGGGCTATTCGAGGGACGCCCTCTTGACCGAAGGACGGTTGCCGCCCGGGGTGCAGCTTCTGGGCAAACCGTACCGCCGGCACGAGCTGGCGGCCAAGGTGCGGGAAGTGCTCGACGCGCCGCCCGGTCCTCTACCGTAGAATTCCCATCTGGCGGCTCGACGCCCAAAGCTTCACCATTTCTCATATCAGGACGCGTGTGTTCCTGGAGCGAAGTGATGCGTTCAAGCCTCCTCATCGGCGTTTCTCACGCTACCCTCCTGCAAAGGGCGGCGAACCGTGGATAAAGCGTCAGCCGACCGGCATATCCTGATCATCGAGGATGACCGACCGCTGCTTCTGGGCATGGCGCGCGCCTTCGCTCAGGCAGGCGCGCGGGTCGTTCTGGCGGCCGACGGCGCCGAAGGGTTGAGGCGCTTCATGTCCGGTTCGCCCGATCTGGTCGTCACCGATATCATCATGCCGGAGCGCGAAGGCATCGAAACCATCCTGGCCATGAAGGCCGCCCGGCCCGAGGTGCCTATCCTCGCCGTCTCGGGCGGTGGTCAGACCCCGGCCGGCGAGTTCCTGAGCCTGGCCAAGCGCCTCGGCGCCGACGCCGTGCTCGCAAAACCTTTTCGCGCCAGGCAACTGCTCGACGCCGCTCGTCTCCTGATCGACCTCCCGCCCACCCATGCCGCAGCCTGACTTGCCGACCTTTCGACATGAACTGAACAATCACCTCGCCCGGGTCATCGCCCAGGCCGAGGCCCTGATGGACCATGTGCCCCAGGACGGGGCGGCCTTTCGTGCGGCCGACACCCTGATCGTGCTGGTCGAGGAGACAGCGGCCCTGGTCAGCCGGACGCTGGACCCGTGCAGTTAGCCGCCAGCCTCTCGACCTCCGTCTGGGAGATGCTGCGAAATGCCGGCGCCGCTCAGGCCGCCGAGCGCGGGCAGGTTCACGTCATCTCCGTCGCTGCGATCCGGGACGCCGTCGGCGCACGCTGGACCCGGCATCAGGATTTGGTCGAGGACTTCGTTCTTCGAGCCTTCAAAAGGGCCGCGCGCGACGACGACTTCATCGTCCGGGTCAACGACGCCGATTTCATCCTGATCCAGCCGGGCCGCCCGGCGGTCGGGGCGCTGAGCCGGGCGTCCCAGCTCATGCGCGAGACGCTCAGCTACTTCCTGGGCGCCGTGAAGGCGGAGGACGTTCGCATCGCCATCGTCGACCGGCTCCAGGGCGACGGCGTCGAGGCGACGGCGGTGTCGGCCGATCAGCTCGAGCGCGCGGCGGCCGACCGGCCTCGCGACCTGAGCGACAGTCTGGACGGTTCGGCTCCGTGGGAGCGTTTCGGGGTTGCTTCGCCGGTCCGCAAGACGCTGCTGATCGAGCGGCCCAATGCTGCGAACCTGCGGGTCCTGTTTTACCTCGAACCCGTCTGGAATCTCCGGCAGGGCGCGGTCGCGGCGTTCCGGATCCGATCGGTGGTTCTCCAAGAGGCTGTGGACGGCGAAGTCCTGCCTATCGAACCTGAGGACCTGACGCCGAGGTGTCAGCAGGAGCTGGCGCTTCGCCGCATCGGCTTCGCGGCGGAAGTCTGGGACAACGCCTCGGGCCCGCCGCCCGCCCTGCACCTTCCGGTGGCCTTCCACGGACTGACGCATTCGAGCGCCCGTACGGCCTTCATCGCGCGCCTCGCGGCGCTGAAAGAGGCGGGCCGGCAGCGGCTCATGATCCTCGAACTGACGGATGTTCCGGCTGGTCTGCCGGCTGTGATCCTGAGCGGATTGATCACACAGGTGAAGCCTTTCTGCCGGGGTCTGCTGGCTCATGCTGAGGACCTTGGAGATATTGGTCGATGGCGCGACACGGGTCTGTGCGGGGTCGTCCGCTCTTTGTCCGGAGAGAACCCGCCGACCTTGGATCATCTCAAGCGCTTTGCGGCGACGGCGCGGGATGTCGGTATGGCCGCCGCCTATTACGATGTCGGCACGCACAGCCAGTTCATGCAGGCATGGGCCGCAGGCTATTCCCATCTGTCGGGAGAGCTCATCTCGCGAAATTTCGGTGAACCGGCCGTCCCGCAGCGGTTCGCAGCGCGCGATCTTTACGCGTCAGGCTGACTGAGGCGGCAGCCCTATCGGGCGCCCGGAGCAGGATGACGCCGGACGTCCATCAAGGGCGCCGAGGGCGAAGCCAGCGTGAGCAGCCGGACGGCTTCGACCATGGTGCGCACGCCAAGCCGTCGGATTGCGCGTTCACGATGGACTTCGATCGTCCGGATGCTGAGATCAAGGTCGAATGCGATAGCTTTCGTCGTCGTCCCACCGGCGACGAGCAGGAGCACCTGGTGTTCGCGCGGCGACAGGGATGCGACACGGCTGGCCGCCTCCAGCGCCTCTGCATTGCCGTCTGTCAGATGGCTCTCGATGACCGACCAGTGATTTTGCTGCTTGGCGAGCGCGACCTCATGGGCGCGAACGACATCGAAGACATCGCCCGCCTTGCAGGCCCAAAGCGGGTAGGTGCAAAGCAGTGAGATCGGTCGGTCCGCGATGACTTCATTGAGATAATTCTCGTAATCCATGAAGGCCTGCCAATCCCGCTGTTGCAGCCAGCAGGTGTGGCCCGTGGCGGACAAGCCGCAGTGATTTTCGGCGATGGCCTGGGCGAGTTTCTCGTTCCAGAAGGCCACCATGGGCCCGCCCTCGAAAGCGCCTCCCTGCAGATACGCATCGTCGGCGCAATGGAGTTCGACCCCGGCCTTCGCCAGAGCATCGGTGTCCGCGCCGTCGGGCATCACCCAGAGACAGAGGTCGCCCCTCCGCGCGCCAGCCGCGCAGAACTGGGTGACGAGGTCCAGCAGGTCCTCATCGGTCTCGTAAAACGCGCAGATATGGGCGCCATGGCGAATGGCGCCGAGCACAGCATCGTAGGGCGGTTGGGCGCCGATGGGTTGTCGATCGTGGCTCTGCGGCATCGACGTTCCCATCCTTCAGGCGGGGGTCGCACATGGCGCGACAAACTGTCCTAACACAGTTCGGCGTCTGAGCCTTGCGTTTTCCTCTGCAAGTCTGAGCGTACGTGACGGGTCGGGTCAAAGGCCGCTCCGATCTCCATCAACTGGAATCGGTCGCCGGAGGACGGCGGTCCAGCGCATCGGACTGCTGCAGCCTGTGCCAGCGCTCAAAGCGCTGGTCCGGGATCAACCACATGCACGACACCCCGATGTAGAGCGCGATGGCGATCCAGGGCGACAGGAAGGCCGCCGGGACGCCGAGGCCGTAGAGCGCGAAGCTGACCCATTCCTTCTCGCGCGAGCCGACCACGGCTCGAACGCAGGAGTCCTCACTTTCGGTCAGGATCAGCTCATGCTCCAGCCACATGTAGCCGAACGCGGCCATCACGGTGACCACGCCGTAGGCGGCGACGGGCTGAGGCGTCACGCCGGCGAGGCCGATCCATCGGATCACGAACGGCATCAGCGTCAGCCAGAACAGGAGAAACAGATTGGCCCAGAGCGCGCGTCCGTTCACTTTGCGCGCGGTCGCGACCATATGGTGGTGGTTGGTCCAGAAGATGCCAATGTTGATGAAGGCCAAGGCATAGGCGATCAGCACCGGGACGGCGGGCTGAATGGCCTCCCAATGACTGGCCGTGGGCACGTGAAGATCGATGACCATGATGGTGATCGCGATCGCAAGCACCCCGTCGGTGAACGCCATCAGTCGGTCGGTCTTCATGGTCTGGGGTCCTGCGCCGATCCGGCCGAATGGCTCTGTTCCGAGCGCGTCCGGTCTTCAGCGTTGAGTGTGGTTGCCGGCGCGGAGACACGCATTGACGACCGTCAATTGCGCTCCGGGTAACCGCGACCGCCCGCTCGGTTACGGACACGCCCTGTAGTGAAATCCACAAATGGCCGCGGTCTCGCCCCCCGCCCAAACTGAGCCACCGAACAAAGTGGATGGGCGTCATGCAGCAGAAGATCGAGCGCGCCGGGTTTTCGGGGGCTGAGCGAGGGTCCAGGACATGGCTAGGCGGGTCCGACGTCAGCGCCGCCGTGATTGGGGCAGGGCGCGAGACCCGGTGGCGGAAGAACCAGGCTTGCGACGCCGTCGTCGCGCGGGGCGCCGTGGCCTGCGTCCTGTCCGGCGCGGTCCGCAAGTTCGCGCTTCGGCCCAACGGCCAGCGGCAGATCATCGATCTGATGATCATCGGGGACTCCGTGGGGTTCGCGCCCGTCGATCCAAACTTCTTCTTGGAGGCCGTCCTGGACGACACCCGGATCGTTTCGTTCGCGCGAGAGGAGATCGATGGCCTCGTGGCCCGTTTTCCCGGAGTGGCCGCAGTGATGCACGAGTGCGCAGGCGAGGTCATTCGTCGGCTCGAGCATCACCTCCTCGTGCAAGGCCGCATGTCGGCTCGGGAAAAGGTCGGGGCTTATCTGGCGGAGTTGGCGCGCCGGGTGGCCCCTGGAGGCGCCGCTACGATCGTGTTGCCGATCACGCGCTACGACATCGCCGACCATCTCGGCATTGCGGTCGAGACGGTGAGCCGCACCATGACTTTTCTATGCCGCTGCGGATCGATCGCGCTGAAGACACCGCGGGACGTCGAGATCCGTGACGTAGCGATGCTCGCGAACACCCGGCGGTGAAAAAAGCCGCCGCCTCGTGCGCGCACGACGCGATGTCGCTTTCAGCCGCGATCGACACCGCGACCCTGAAGGCCAGGGGCGCGTTGTAAGGCTGCCGGTCCCGTGACCGGCGTTCGTTTTCAACCAGGAGGTCAAGATGACCAAGCTCGCTCTTTACGTGCCGTTGAAGGCCAGGCCCGGCAAGGAAGGCGATGTCGCCGACTTCCTGCGATCGGCGCTTCCTCTCGTTGAACAGGAGCCAGGGACGGTGACCTGGTACGCGATCGAGGAGGGGCCCGGACAGTACGCCATCTTCGACACCTTCGAGACCGAAGCCGATCGGCAGGCCCACCTCGACGGCAAGGTCGCCGCAGCCCTGATGGAAAAGGCGGGCGACCTGTTCTCTGAACCGCCGCAGATCCACAAGCTGACGCTGCTCGCCGCAAAGTAAAACTGCCCGACAGCCTGTCGCCCATCTGGGCTCTCCGATCTCGGTCGGAGGGCCCTTTTTCTTGCAATCCGCCCAAGATGCTGACGGTCGTCAGGGTCGGTGCTCGGCCCGACCTCTAACTTTGGCGCTCCACAAGAAAAAGGAAACGCCATGATTACCGACACTGACATCAAGCGCGACGTGGAAGCGGCGCTGCGCTGGAACCCAGACATCGACGCGACCGATATCGGCGTGGCCGTCAAGGACGGCGTCGTCGCCCTGACCGGCTTCGTCCGCAGCTACGGCCAGAAGTACGAAGCCGAACGCGAGGCCAAGAAGGTCAAGGGCGTCCGCGGCCTCGCCAATGACATCGAGGTCAAGCTGCCTTCGCTGAAGGAGCATGCCGACCCCGAGATTGCGCGCCACGCCGCAGAGGCGCTCAAGCGCGAGCTTCCCTATTCGTCGGAGCATATCAAGGTCACCGTGCGCAACGGCATGATCACGCTCGAAGGCGACGTCGAATGGAAGTTCCAGAGCGAGCGCGCCGAAGCGGCCGTGCGCCGGATCGAGGGTCTGAAGGGCGTGATCAACCTGGTCCAGATCAAGCCTCGCACCTCGCCCGTCGAGGTCAAATCCAGAATCGAGGACGCCTTGAAGCGCTCCGCCGCAATCGACGCGCAGCGGATCACGGTCGAGACCAACGGCGGCGAGGTCATCCTGCGCGGAACCGTGCGCTCTTGGGCCGAACGGCAGGACGCTGAACGTGCGGCCTGGCGTGCGCCCGGCGTGTCCCGTGTCGACAACCGGATCACCATCGTCGTCCCGTAGCAGCCCGACCATCGCCGACCGCCCATCGGAAAAAGGACACTGCAATGGCCACGCATCATGCCCGGCCTTACGATCCGGCCTGGCGAAACCCACGCATTGCCGATTTCCGGTGGGCGACAGCGCTCAGCGACATTGGCGCGATCGTGCTAGGCAGGCCCCCAAGAATGAGAGTCCGTGCGAGGCGAAACTGACGCCTTGCGCGGCAGGCTGCGGGTCGGCGTCCGGTCGCGCTTATGCAACCGAATGACGCCGATGGGGCTACCACAGGTCAGGATCTGCACATGCAAGCTGCCACGGCCCCGGGTTTCGTCCGCGTCAGGGGCGCGCGCGAGCACAATCTCAAGAACGTCGACGTCGACATCCCGCGCGACGCCCTGGTCGTTTTCACCGGCGTGTCGGGATCCGGCAAGTCTTCGCTGGCCTTCTCCACCCTTTATGCCGAAGCGCAGCGGCGCTATCTGGAATCGGTCTCGCCCTACGCCCGCCGCCTGTTCCACCAGATGGAGACGCCCGAGGTCGACCTGATCGAGGGCCTGCCGCCGGCGGTGGCGCTCCAGCAGCAGCGCGGTTCGCCGACCACCCGATCTTCGGTCGGCAGCGTCACGACCCTCTCCAACCTTCTGCGCATGCTCTATTCGCGCGCCGGAGACTACCCGCAGGGACAGCCGCATCTCGAAGCCGAAGCCTTCTCGCCCAATACGCCCGAAGGCGCCTGTCCCCGCTGCCACGGCCTCGGCCGGATCCACGAGGTCACCGAGGCCTCGATGGTGCCCGATCCTTCGAAGACGATCCGCGAGCGCGCCGTCGCCGCCTGGCCCCTGGCCTGGGGCGGCCAGAATTTGCGCGACATCCTGATCAGCCTCGGCGTCGACGTCGACAAGCCCTGGCGCGACCTGCCCAAGAAGACGCGCGACTGGATCCTGTTCACCGAGGAGCAGCCCCAGGTCCCTGTCTATCCCGGATGGACCCACGAGGAGATCCAGCGGGCGATCAAACGCAAGACCGAGCCCGCCTATATGGGCACCTTCTCGAGCGCCCGGCGGCATGTGACCCACAGCTTCGCCACCACCCAGAGCGCGATGATGAAAGCCCGCGCCGCACGCTTCATGATCGGTGGGCCTTGCCCGGTCTGTGACGGCAAGAGACTCCGGCGCGAATCCCTGTCGGTCCGCTTCGAAGGCCTCGATCTGGCTGAGATGAGCCGCCTGCCGATGGCGCGCTTCTCGAAGATCTTCGCGCCCTATGCCGAGGCGAAGGCCGACAAGCTGAAGACGCTGCGCAAGTCGTATCCGGAGAAGGCCCTGGTGGTCGAGCGCATCGCCGGCGACCTGTGCCGTCGGCTGTCCGTTCTGCTCGACCTCGGCCTCGGCTATCTGACGCTGGAGCGCAGCACGCCGACCCTGTCGCCGGGCGAACTGCAGCGCCTGCGGCTTGCCACCCAGGTCGTCTCCAACCTGTTCGGGGTCGTCTATGTCATGGACGAGCCGTCGGCAGGGCTCCATCCGGCCGACACCGAGGCGTTGCTCCGGGCGCTCGACGGCCTCAAGGCGGTCGGCAACTCGCTGTTCGTGGTCGAGCACGAGATGGACGTTATCCGCCGCGCCGACTGGATCGTCGACGTGGGCCCCGCCGCTGGCGAGCATGGCGGCCAGATCCTCTACAGCGGTCCCATCGAGGGGCTCGCCGAGGTCGCCGCGTCGGAGACGCGGCGACACCTGTTCGAGGAGGGCGTCGGCGTCACGAGCCGGATGCGCGAGCCTGCTGGTCGGCTGCGGCTGGAAGGCGTGTCGCGCAATAACCTGAAGCAGGTCGATTGCGAGATTCCGCTCGGCGTGATGACCACGGTCACCGGCATCTCCGGCTCCGGGAAATCCAGCCTGATCAGCCAGGCGCTGGTCGAGCTGGTCGCCGGCGCGCTCGGGGCCGCACCTGCTGGAAAGGACGACGCGGATGTCCAAGCCGCATTCGAGGATGCCCCGGCCGCCGCCACCGAGGGTCGGATCGTCGGCGGGCTGGAAGGCGTTCGGCGGCTGATCGAGGTCGACCAGAAGCCCATCGGCCGCACGCCTCGCTCGAACCTCGCCACCTACACGGGCCTGTTCGACCACGTCCGCGCCCTGTTCGCGGCGACGCCCGAAGCCCGAAAGCGTCGCTACGACGCCGGCCGGTTCTCCTTCAACGTCGCCAAGGGCCGGTGTCCGCGATGCGAAGGGGAGGGGTTCGTCATGGTCGAGCTGCTCTTCCTGCCCAGCGTCTACGCCCCATGTCCGGCCTGTCATGGCGCCCGGTACAATCCGAAGACGCTCGAGATCACCTACAACGGCAAGACCATCGCCGAGGTGCTGGCGCTCACGGTCGAGCAGGCCTGGGGTTTCTTCAGCGACGCCCCCAATGTCTGCCGGTCCCTCAAGGTGCTGCGCGAGGTCGGGCTCAACTATCTCCGCCTCGGACAGCCCGCGACCGAGTTCTCGGGCGGCGAGGCGCAAAGGGTGAAGCTGGCGACGGAGCTTCAGCGCGCCCAGCGCGGCGGCGCCCTCTATGTGCTCGACGAGCCGACCACGGGCCTGCACCCGACCGACGTCGAACGCCTGCTGGGCCAGCTCAACGCCCTGGTCGACGCCGGCAACACTGTCATCCTGGTCGACCACGACATGAAGGTGGCGGCGGCCAGCGACTGGGTGATCGACATCGGCCCTGGGGCCGGCGACGAGGGCGGTCGGATCGTCGCCAGCGGTCCGCCGGCGAAGGTTGCTGAATCCCGGTCCGGCCGCACGGCGCCCTACCTGGCACGCGCGCTTGGCGGGCCAGCTGAAACGGCCCAATTGTGAAACAACTGCCTGATCCACTTCATGTAATCGAGCGAGAATGAGGGGCGCGATCCCCTATACTTGCGTTCGGCCGATTGCAGGCGACGCTGGACGTGAACATTTGAAAATTGGGGCCGCGCGGATGGGGCTGTTCTCGCGCCGCTGACCAGCCGGGGACCTAGAAGAGTCCGATCGGGAGACCGATCAGCCCCGCCGACTGCAGGTGCTCGATCCCTTCCATGACCGGTATCGCCGCGAGGAAGGTCAGGCCGTCGCGCAGCGTGCGGAGAAAGAAGGCCGGGCGAATGGTCAGCTCCTCGGTGTCGCGCCAGCGGGCGGGGTTCGGCCAGAACCGCGGGGTTCGCGCGCAATAGGCCGCATAAGGCGCGCCGAAATGCTCCGCCAGCCAGGCCTCCTCCCGCCCGACCGTCCGCAGGAAGACCAAGACGGCGGCGAAGGCGAAGACCGCGCCGATGACCAGACTGCCGGTCTGGGCGCCGATGCCGAACGCGCCGATGAAGCTGAAGACATAGAGCGGGTTTCGGGTGATGGAATAGGGGCCGCGATCGACGATTTCGGCCTTCTTGCGCCCGCCGATATAGAGCGAGCACCAGCCGCGGCCGACGATGGCGACGACGATCAGCGCCAGGCCCAGCGCTTCCACATCATCGTGCCAGTCGCCGCCGAAGGCCGTGACGGAGCGCACGCTGGCCGTGAGACCGAGAAGCGCCACGAGCACGAGGCCCGCGAACCATTTGCGGCGCCGCTGGACGATGTCCAATGACAGGGCGACGGGCGGATGCGCGCTCATGCCTCGACCTCTCAGTGGTGCTGCTGGGCGCGGGCGAGCAGGGCGCGGGCCTCGGCCTTGCGACCGCGGTCGGCGACAGCGCGGCCCGGTCGGGCCGGCGCATCGATCGCGCGCAGGAGATATCGGGCGGCGCCGTCCCAATCGTGCTCTCTGACCAGCAGATCGCCCATGAAGAAGTTGGCGTCGATGTCGGCCGGCGCCATGGTCAGACCCCTTTGCAGATAGTCCCGGGCGCGCTGACGGTTGCCGAAACCGATCGGAGCGCCGGGCACCTGGGCGTAGAGCGATCCGAGGCTGACATAGGCGGCCCCGTTGAGGGCGCGCGGGTTGAGCGCCGCCGCTCGCTCCAGCTCGGATCGCGCATCGCGCACCAGACCCAAGGCGCCTATCCCTCCGCGCAGGCCTGCTTCGGAGGCGGTGATGATGGCGTCCCAGATGAGCGGTTCGGCCCGGCTGGGACATTGGGCGACGACGGCGTCAGCCTGGGTGTTCAGGCGCGCCATCTCGGCGGCGCGAACGCCTTGCGGCACTTCGAAATTGACGTGGTCCCAGGATTGCTGGAGGCCATGAACACGATCGTCGCAGGCGTCGGCGTGTGCGGCCGACGTGGCCATCATCGGCGCGGCCAGAAGGGCGAGGGCGAGCAGGGTGGGTTTCATGACGAGTTTCTCCGTTTGGGTTCAGCCGGCGAACAGGGCGCGGGCTTTCAGGTCATTGGATTTCAGGGCGCCGTCGATCAGACTGGGCGACAGGGCGTTGAGCCGGACGAACAGGCTCTCGGGGAAGCCGAGATAGACATCGCGCCGGTTCTTGCGGATCGCGCTTGCGATGCGGCGGGCGATGCGATCGGGATCGTCGACGGCCATGCCCGTCAACCGCGCGAACTCGTTGACCCGGTCCGAGTTGAAGGGCGTCGCCACCGCGCGCGGGGCTACATAGGTGACGTCGACGCCCGTGCCGGACAACTCGCGGCGGAGGGACTGGCTCAGCGCCCGCATCCCCGCCTTGGCGCTGGAGTATGTCGCGAAATGGGCGAAGTTGATGGAGCCGAAGATCGAGCCCACGTTGGCGATCTGGCCGCGCCCGCGAGACTTCATGCCGGGCAAAACCGCCTGCGCCAGCCGCGCCGGGGCGATGAGGTTGACCATGTAGCTGGCCAGCAAATGCTCGGGCGTCTGATGCTCGAGCGGGCCGAAATGCTGGATCCCGGCGATGTTGACCAGAAGATCCCAGGGGCGTTCGGCGACTTCAGCGGCCACCGCCTCCAAGCCGTGCTCCGTCGAGAGGTCGCCGACGAGTGTCGCCTGACCGGTCATCGGCGCTCGGGCGATGACGGTCACGCGGCCGCCCTCCCGCTTCATCTGCTCCACGACGCGGCCACCCAGAGCGCCCGATCCGCCGGTGACGAGGATGTCGCGATCCTTAAACCGCATCGGCCGTCTCCCGCGGGGCGACGTGGGGGATCGAGGCGAAGACTCCGCCGAACAGACCGAACATCACCTTGGCCATATGAAAGATGGCCGCGCGGTCGTCGGGGTCGCAGACTCCGTCCAGCAACTGCTTGAGGAACAGGATGTGGTCCTGGTCCAGCGCGCCGTGGGAGACCAGATACGAAAAGGCGGCAGGCGGCAGGCCGAGGCTTCGCTGCACCGCTTCGGCCCCGACGCTGGCCAGTTGGATGCTCGTGCCCTCCAGCACATAGACCATGCCGAAGAAGGCCATCGGATTGATCCGCTGGATGGTGTCATAGGCGTAGGCGACCATCAGCTCGGTCGCGACATTGGGGCCGTCGCGGACGGTCTTGTCGGGGTCACCGCCGGCGGCGCGGATATCGTTGAGGATCCACTTCTCGTGCCCCGTCTCCTCGGCGATGTAGTCGTCCAGCGCAGTCTTGAAGACGGCGTGATCGTCGTCGAGCCGGCCGCGGGCGGCCTGCATCAGCGGGACGGTGTGGCTGACGTGGTGATAGGCCTGGGCCAGATAGGCGACATAGGTGTCGCGGCTGATGCGGCCCGCGAGACCATCGCGGATTTGCGGGATGGCGGCGAAGGCCGCGCGTTCAGCGGCGGTCGCGGCGACCAGGTCGTCGAAAAAGGACATGCGGACTCTCAGGCGGCTCGGGAGGGGGAGGGATAGGCGCTGCGAAGGACGGCCCGGCGAGGACGGCCATTGGCGGTCACCTGACCAGCGGCGGGGTCGAACGGCGGGACGAGACGCCAGTCGCCGACATGGGCGTAGTCCGGCAGGCGCATGTTGGCGCGGGCCACGGCGGCCTCGACCTGGCCCGCATCGACGCCCGGCATCGGCACGATCAGGGCGGACAGGGAGGCCTGCGCCTCGCCCATCACCATGGCTTGCAGGATCTGCGGCTCGGCCAGAAGTTCGCTCTCGACCCATTCCGGGGCGACGTTGCGACCAAAGGCGGTGATCAGGGTATTGGCCTTGCGCCCCTCGATCCTGAGGCGGCCGTCGGCGTAGAAGGCGCCGAGATCGCCCGTGCGAAGCACCTCGGCGGCCTGATCGCCGCCGACATAGCCGAGGAAGGGATGGGGCGAGACCAGGATTTCACCATCGTCGGCCAGGGCGACCGTCAGATGGGGCAGAGGGCGGCCCACGACGCCCGGCCGGGCGTCGTCCGGGGTGTTCAGGGCCACGACCGACGCGCATTCGCTGAGGCCATAGCCTTCGACGACGGGCAGGCCGGCTGCGGCGGCGGCCTCCAGAAGGGCAGGGGACACACGGGCGCCGCCGACGGCGATCATCTCCAGCCGATGATCCAGACGCATCGCGCCTTGGGCGGCGATGAGACCGCGCAGCAACTCGGGCACCAGGATCAGGGTCGTGGCGCCGGTCTGGGCCACGCGGCTCATCAGGCGCGGGAAGTCAGGCCGAAAGGCTTCGCCCATTCCCGCCTCGGCCAGGCTGGCCGCATGGTATCGGCCGCCGGCCAGAAGGGAGGCGTACAGGCCGGCGACATTCTCGAGCAGCACCGCGAGCGAGAGGACAGGCATATGCAGGCCGGCCCGATCCTGGCCCAGCACTGCGACGAGAGAGCCGGCGACCGCCTCCATCTGATCCTGCGACAGACACACGCCCTTGGGCGCGCCGGTCGAGCCCGAGGTGTAGGTGATCTTGGCCGTGCCGGGATGCAGCAGCCGCGGAGACAGGCCGGTCGGCGAAAGGCGCAGGCCAACATCGGCGAAAACCGTGTCCTCGGGGCCGCCCGGCGTGATCAGGAGCCCCGCGCCGGCGTCCGCCAGGGCGTGTTCACGCTGTGCGGCGGTGAAGAAGGGCGGGATCGGGACGCTGGGCCGGCGCGCTGCGATCAGAGCCAGGTCGACCACCACCCAACCCGGTCCATTGTCGAGCAGAACGCCGACGGGGGAGGGATCTCCGGCGAGAATGCCCGACAGCCTTTCGACCTCGGCCAGCAGTTGGGCGGCCGTCAGCGATCCGCCGCCCCAACTGACGACGGGGTCGAGCGGCGTCGCCTGCGCTCGACGTGACAGGGCGTCCAGAACGGCGCTCATGCGCGATCCTCGTAGTGCAGGCGGGTTCTCACCGCGCGACCGACGGGGGCCGTTCGGGAGAAGTGGTCCAGCGGCGCGGTGGCGGCCTCGATCGATCCGGCCAGCACCACGGGATCGGTCTGGTAATAGGCGCCCCAGCTGCCGCCGCCGTCCTCCAGTCTCCGGGGATCGGCCTTTGCGATCTGAAGAGCGCCCAGGCCGGCCTTGTGAAAAATGCGCTGCAGTTCTTCGGTGGCGGTCGCGACGGCGAACCTCAGACCCTCCTTCTGGAGGTGATGGGCCATCGCCGCGAACAGGAAGACGGTCGCGCCTTGGCCGCTGGACGCGAGGCCGCCGATCTCGACCACATGGGTCCGATCGACGCGTGCGCCGATCGCCTGACCCAGAACGCCTTCGACCGGACCCTCCAGATACTGTTCGAGATAGAGGGGCGCTTCTGCGGCGTGCCGAAATCCGACGGCGGCATAGAGGATGCCCGCCTCGTCCTGCACGCTCATCAGCGTGGGATAGTGGGCGTGGATCTGGCCGCCGTAGGCCTCGGCGTAGGCGTCTTCGACAAACCGCTCCACCCTGCGTCGTTCGTCCTTGCAGGGGTCGTCGAAGCGGATGATGCGGGACGACAGGGTGCGCCGCGGCCGATACGACGGCGTTTCGGATTCCTGGGGCGGACGGTGTGGAAACATGCGGGCCTCGGACCTGGGGTCTGTGGGCCTGAGACGACGCCGACCGACGCCCCCCACAAAAAAATCTCGAGGACTGCAAACCCGGTTGCCCCAGGCGGCGGTGCGACCCACGATGAGACGGTGAATCCGCCCCTCGGCTCGATGCAGGACGACCCGCCCGCCAGCGCACGACAGGCCCTGGCGGACGTGTGGCTGGACGTCAGGCCGGCCCTTGTCCGCTTCCTCACGGCTCGGACCGGATCGTCCGCCGCGGCCGAGGATCTGGCGCAGGACGTTTGGCTGCGCGTTCAGGGCCTCACCGAGGAGGCCGCGGCCGAGGTGCGCCATCCCCAAGCCTTCCTCTATCGCATGGCGGCCAACCTGGCGCTGGACAGTTCGAAGGCGCAGCGGCGCGCGGGCGCGCGGGATCTGGAATGGCGGCGCGCGCATGTCGCCGGCGAGGGCGGCGACGCCGACAATGCCCCGTCCGCCGAAGACGCGGTCTGGGCCCGGCTGAAGCTCGAGAAGGTCGCGGCGGCGATCAGCCAGATGCCGCCCAAGGCTGCCGAAGCCTTCCGCCTGCACAAGATGGAAGGGCTGAGCCAGAGCGAGGTCGCAGACCGAATGGGCGTGTCTCGCAGCGCCGTCGAGAAATACATCGCGGCCAGCCTGAAGACGCTGCTGCTGAAGGTCGGTTGGCCATGACGACGCGATTTCGCCTTTTTTCATTGAGGATGCGCCGCGACCGCGTCGTCTCTTCCTCGAAGCCCGACCGGGCCCGGACCGGATCATGACCCAGGACGCCGTCATCAAGGACGAGGAGATCGCCGCCCAGGCCGCCGCCTGGGTCGTGCGTCTGCGCGCCGACGACGGCACGAGCGAGGACTGGGCCGCGGCGACGGCCTGGCTCGATGCGGACCCGGCGCACCGACATGCCTTTGACGAGGCGGAGGGCCTGTGGACGGCGGTTAACGAGCTCGCGACGCTTGGATCCGCGCCTGTGGTCGACCTGGCGGCCCGTCGCGAGCGCCGCAAGGGCCACGGTCGCCAATGGCTGCTTGCGGCGCCGGCTATGGCAGCGGCCGTCGCCGCGGCCGTCGTGTTGGCCCCGTCGCTCCGGTCCGTGCCCACGGAGGTCTATCGCACCGCCCCGGGAGAGACCCGAACGGTGGCGCTGGACGACGGGTCGAAAATCCAGATGAACGGAGGGTCGAGCCTGTCGGTGAAGATGGAGCGCGGCCGTCGGCTCGTTCGGATGGATCAGGCGGAGGCCGTGTTCGACGTCGCGCACGACGCAGACCGACCCTTCCTCGTCGATGTCGGCGAAAGCCAGGTCCGTGTGGTCGGTACGGCCTTCAACATCCGCCGCTCGCCGCAGGCTACGGAGGTCTCGGTGCTGCGCGGCGTGGTGGAGGTGTCCGACCTAGATCGGCCTGCCCGCAAGGTTCGCCTGACGGTCGGACAGGCCGTCCGTCGCGCCGACGCCGACGACCGGATGGCCGTGACGCCCGTGGATGTCCGCACGGCCGCCGCCTGGACGCAGGGACGGCGCGCCTATGACGACCGGCCGCTGAGGGAAATCGCCGCCGACCTCAGCCGGGCGTTCTCTACCCCGGTGACGGTGGCGCCGGATGCGGCGGACCTGCGCTTCTCCGGAGTGCTGTTATTGGATGACGAGGCGGCGGTGATCGGGCGTCTGGAGCGCTTCCTGCCGATCAAGGCCACTCGCGGCCCACAGGGGGTTTGTCTAGAACGACGCTGAACCTGCTTCGGACGTCGCCTTTGGTTAAAGCCTTCCTCAGAGCCCTGGTCGCCGTTCTGGGAACGGCGGCGCCCATGGCGGCCCACGCTCAGGATCGACCGGTCGAGGTGTCGATCGCGTCGCAGCCGCTGCGGACCGCCGTGCTCGACTTCGGGCTTCAGGCGGGCGTCACCATCGATGCGGCGGGAAGCGAGCGGTGCGGACCCAGCCGCGGGGTTCACGGGCGGCTGTCTGTCGACGCGGCGCTATCCCGATTGACGCTCGGCACGCATTGCACGGCAAGCCGCGTGGGCGCCGGGGTCTGGCGGATCGTTCGGCTCGCTCCGACGGCGCCCGCCGCGACGCGCTCCCGCCCGGCGCCTGAGCCGTCCGTCCCGACGCTGCTCGACGAGGTGGTCGTGACAGCCGCCCGGTCGGATCGCCTGCTGCTTTCGCGCGCGCCCTACGGTCTCTCGTCTCTGGATGGACTGACGCTGGAGCGCGCGGGTGTCACCGACCTGGAGGGGGTGTCCGCGCGGGTCGCGGGCCTGACCGTCACCAACCTCGGACCGGGCCGGGACAAGCTGTTCATCCGCGGCATGGCGGAGGGGCCGGTGGCGGGACAGGCGCAGGCCCTCATCGGGCTCTATCTCGATGATGTCCGGTTGACCTACGACGCACCCGATCCGTCGCTGCGGCTGGCCGACATCGAACGGGTCGAAGTGCTGCGGGGCCCCCAGGGCGCGCTTTACGGGGCGGGATCCATGGGCGGCGTGGTGCAGGTGGTCACACGCGCACCGGACCTGACGGGCTTCTACGGGCGCGCCACGGCGGAGGCTGGCCGGACGGCCGGGGGCTCGTCCGGCCAGGCCGCTGAATTGATGATCAACCTGCCCCTGCTGCAAAACCGTCTCGCGGCGCGTCTGATCGGCTATGACGAGACCGTCGGCGGCTATGTCGATGACACCGCGCTGGACCTGAAGAACAGCGGCGACATGCGCCGTCAGGGGCTGAGGCTCTCCGCCTTGTGGCGCGTCGCCCAGGCCTGGACCTTGCGGACTGGCATTCTCGCCCAGACCATCGATGTCGACGACAGCCAGTATGCGACCCTGGGGCCGAACGCCCCCTATGAGCGCCGCCGCGGTTTGAGCGAGCCCAGCCGCAACGACCTGGACGGCGCCTGGATTTCGGTCGACGGCGATCTCGGCTGGGCGCGCTTGCGCGCATCCTCGAGCGTCCAGTCTCACGGCCTCGACGTCCGTTACGACGCTACCCCGTCGGCAGCCGTGTTCGGCCTGACCGGCGCGGCCGCGCTGGATCAGGCCGACGATCTCTCGGCCGCAGTGCACGAGATGCGTCTGAACGGCGATATTGGCGATCGGCTTAGCTGGAGCGCCGGTCTGTTCTTTTCCGAATACACCCACAACCGGACCATCGCTGTATCGGACGGGCAGGGCGGCCCGCCGGTTCTGCTGCAGCATAGGCGCGATCACGTCGATGAAGCCGCGTTGTTCGGCGACGCCGTCTACGCCCTGGGCGACAATCTGAAGATCACCGCGGGCGCGCGACTGTTCCGCGTCGGCGTGGAGCATCGCAGCGAGACCAGCGGCGCGCCTGGATCGTTCGAGGGCGACGATGATCTGATCGGCGTCGCGCCGCGTCTGGTCGTGGAATATGATCGTGGGCCTTTGGTCTTCTACGCGCTGGCGACGGAAGGCTATCGCGGGCCGGGCTTCAACGCCGGGACTGTCGGCGCCGGCGCGCGGCAGCCGTTCCGCGCCGTGCGCTCCGACGAGATCGTCGCGGGCGAGGTCGGCGTTCGCTTCAGTCTTCTCGACGGCCGTCTGCGCGGACGCGGGGCGGCGTTTCTGGACCGCTGGCGCGACATCCAGTCCGACCGGTTCGACGAACGCGGCCTGCCTTTCACGGCCAATCTCGGCGACGGCCGGAACCGCGGGATCGAAGGTGAAGTGGAGTGGCGTGTCGGGAGCTGGACCCTGGACGGCCACGCGGTCGTGAACGATCCCGAACTCACGCATCCAGATCCTGGTTTCGCCCTCGGATCGGACAGCCGGCTGCCTGCCGTAGCGGATTTCAGCGTGCAGGGCGGCCTAGCGCACGAAGCGCGGCTGGCGCAGGCCACGGTCCGTTCGGAACTGCGCCTGGGCTACGTCGGTCCGACCGACATCGCCCTGTCTCCGACCTCGATCGCGGCCTCCGCCGGCTACCTGACCAGCCAGATGGTCGTCGACGCGGAGTTTGGGCGCTGGGGCGTGCGGGCGTCGGTCGACAACCTGTTCAATCGCGACGACGACACCTTCAGCTTCGGCAATCCCTTCTATGCCTCGGGCGACATCAGCACCCCCCAGCGGCCAATCACCGGGCGCGTGGCGCTGACGGCTCGGTTCTGATCAGGCGGCCACGCCGAACAGCCGGCCTACTCCGGCGGTGATGGCCATGGCGAGCGCGCCCCAGAAGGCCACCCGCACGACGGATCGTCCGATCGGCGCGCCCCCGGTCCGGGCGCCCAGCACACCGAGCACCACCAGACCAATCAAGGCCGAACCGGCGACCCACAGGGCCAGACCCGCCAACGGCGCGACCGCCGCAACGATCAGGGGCAGTGCCGCGCCGGCCGAGAACGTCACAGCCGAGGTCAGCGCCGCCTGGATGGGGCGCGCCGTGGTGATCTCGGAGATGCCGAGTTCGTCACGCGCATGGGCTCCCAGAGCATCGTGCGCCATCATCTGTCGCGCCACCTCCGCCGCCAGGTTGGGGGCGACGCCGCGTCCGACGTAGATGCCGGCCAGTTCCCGCATCTCCGCATCATGGTCGCCGGCCAGTTCGGAGGCTTCCCGCGCCAGGTCGGCCTTTTCGGTGTCGGACTGCGAACTGACCGAAACATACTCGCCGGCGGCCATCGACATGGCGCCGGCGGCGAGCCCCGCGACGCCGGCGACGAGAATGGATCCATGATCGGCCGCCGCCGCAGCCACCCCGACGACCAGGCTGGCGGTCGACACCAGACCGTCATTGGCGCCGAGCACCGCGGCCCTTAGCCAGCCGATCCGATCGACCCGGTGAGTTTCCCTGTGCGCCATGGTGTGTTGCTCCCCATTCCACCCGGTGCTGAAGACGCCATGCTCGGTTGGCCAGAGCAAGGGCGCTCATGGGATCCACATGGTCTTATCCAGTGGGCAATCGAGCGGGAATGGGTCACGCAGGGCTTTTCCGATCCGTTGCCGTCAGGCTTAACTTGCTCTGCGAGACCTTGGGGGAATGCGCTTGGAAACCATCGGCCGCGACCTTGAAGAGATGCAGCGCACGCCTCTGACGGCGGCGCACGTCGAGGCGATGCACGCCATTGGGGAGGTCGTGACCTACGACGCGGGCGCCTTCATCGTTCAGCCCGGCGATCTGGTCGACCGCTTCGTCTATCTGCTGGGCGGCGAGATCGAGGTCGTGAATCCGTTCTCCGACGAGCGGGCGACAGGATCCACCCTGGGTCCGACCCAGTTCATGGGCGAGATTTCCTTCCTCAATGGGGGGACCTGGTCGATGCCGATGCGCGCCGTCAGCCCGACCCGCGTGCTGGAGATCCCGCGTCCGGCCATGCTGCGGCTGATGTCCGAAATCCCGGAGATGTCGGACATCATCATCACCGTCCTGGCCGCGCGGCGGCGCAAGCAGCTGGAGACGCGGTTCAGTCCATTGGTCCTGATCGGCGAGGACCGGGACCGCGACGTCCGCCGCATCGCCGATTTCGTCAGCCGCAACCGTCTGCCCTACGCCTCCTATGAGCCCGGCAGCCCGGAGGCGATGGAGGTGGCGACGAGCTGCTTCATCTCGCCCGACCAGCCCGCCGTCATCTTCGGTCGCGGCCATGTGGTCGAGGACCCGACGCCGGAGAAGATCGCCCGTCTGCTCGGCGTCGACTACGACCTCGAAGACGATACGCCGTTCGACGTGCTTATCGTCGGCGGCGGGCCGGCCGGCGTCGCCGCCGCCGTCTACGCCGGAGCCGAAGGCCTCAGCGCCCTTGTGATCGAAGACACCGCCATCGGCGGTCAGGCGGGCACGTCCAGCCGCATCGAGAACTACATGGGATTTCCGACCGGCATCTCGGGCGCGGACCTGGTCTGGCGCGGCGAGGTCCAGGCCATGAAGTTCGGCACACGCTTCCTGATGCCGCGCCGGGTCGTCGGGCTCGAGCATCAGGAGAACGGTCGCTTCTGCGCCTGTTTCGACAACGGCCGGCGCATCTCGGCCGGCGCCGTCGTCGTGGCCACCGGCGTCCAGTACAAGCGCCTGCCGATCGATCGTCTGGCGGACTACGAAGGTGCCGGGGTCTATTACGCGGCCACCGAGAACGAGGCGCGCTACTGCCGCGACACGGCCGCCGTCATCATCGGCGGCGGCAATTCGGCGGGTCAGGCCGCCATGTATCTGAGCCGGTCGGCGGAGCGGGTGCATCTCATCGTGCGCGGCCGGTCGCTGGCCGCCTCCATGTCCAGCTATCTCTCCAGTCGCCTGGAAGCCGACCCCCGCATCACCATCGAGTACGAGGCGGAGGTCATCGCCGTCGCCGGTGCGGGCAAGCTCGAGACGGTCGTCATCCGCAACCGCGCCGACGGCGTCCAGCGCGAGGTCTCGACATGCGCCCTGTTCGTCATGGTCGGCGCGGAGCCGAATACCGAATGGCTGTCGGGTCTCGTCGCCCTCGACGACAAGGGCTTCGTCCTGACCGGCGAGGCGGCGGGGGCCTCATCCCCCTATGCGACGTCGGAGCCCGGCATCTTCGCCGTCGGCGACGTGCGGGCCGGGTCGGTGAAGCGTGTCGCGTCCTCGGTCGGCGAGGGCTCGGTGGTCATCTCCAGGGTCTGGAGTCACCTCAACGGGTGAGGCCGCCCCATTTCGTCCATTTCGTTTGCGCATGATCGGGGCAGAGGCGACAGTGATCGCCTTCTTCCAGGCCGAGCCATGACAACGACGCACCTGCCGCCCCGCCACTATCCGACGCCGCGCGCCAAATGCGCCGATCTGGTCGTGCATATTGCGGGTCTCGCCTTCGCCCTGTTCGGCGGCGGCGTGCTTCTGGGCCTGTCGGTGGCCCGCGGCGACACCGGACTGGTCGCCGCCGTCGGCGTCTATGCCCTGGGCATGCTGGCCATGCTCGGCTTCTCGACGGCCTATAACTTCGCCAAGCCCCAGTGGCGGCCTCTCCTGCGGCGACTGGATCACGCGGGCATCTTCCTGATGATCGCGGGCTCCTACACCCCGTTCACGACGCACAATCTGGAAGGCGTTTGGGCCTGGGCAATGACCGGCGCAGTCTGGGGCCTGGCGACGCTGGGCGCTCTGGGCAAGCTGTTCCTGCCCGGCATCGGCAAGGGGTTGTGGGTCGCCGTCTATATGGCGCTGGGCTGGCTGGTCGTGATCGCCTTCCAGCCGATGGTGGCCCACGGATCGTGGATCGCGCTTCTGCTGCTGGCCATCGGCGGGGTCCTCTACATGACGGGCGCGGTCTTCTACATCCGCAAGAAGCTGAAGTGGTTCCGGGCGATATGGCACGGCCATGTCGTCGCGGCCGCCAGCGTCCACTGGGCCGCCGTCCTCGTCGGCGTGGTGCTGGCCGCCAACCACTAACCCCGGCGCCTCAGGGCCTCGATCAGCAGGGTGAAGGCCGGGGTCGGCTGGCGGCGGCTGGGGTAGTAGAGGTGATAGCCGGCGAAGGGGGGCGACCAGTCCTCCAGCACCTGGACCAGACGCCCCTCGGCGATATCGTCCACCACCTGGTCGTCCATCAGGATGGCCAGACCCAGCCCGCACTGCGCGCCCTTCAACATCAGGTCCATGTCGTTGACGATGACCGGCCCGTCGACGCGAATGTTCAGCGGCCGCCCGTCCTTCTCGAACTCCCAAACATAGAGGCCGCCCCGCGTCGGCAGGCGCAGGTTGATGCAGGCGTGGCCTGTCAAGTCCTGCGGCGTCACCGGCGCCGGATGGGCGGCCAGATAGGCGGGTGATCCGACCACCACCATCCGCTTCTCCGGGCTGATCGGCACGGCGATCATGTCGTCTGGGAGGTTCTCGCCCAGCCGGATGCCCGCATCGAACCGCCCCTCGGCCAGATCGACCAGCCGATAGTCGGTGGCGATCTCCACCCGAATGTCGGGATATTGGGGCAGCAAGGTCTCCAGCGCGGGCCACAGGATGGTCCGGGCCGCATGCTCGCCGCAGGTGATGCGGATGGTCCCCGCCGGCCGATCGCGCAGTTCGCTCAGCGCATCGATCCGGGCCGTGATGCCGTCGAAGGCGGGACGCAGCGACTCGGCCAGCCGCTCACCGGCCTCGGTCGGCGCCACGCTACGCGTCGTGCGCAGCAGAAGGCGGATGCCCAGACGCGCCTCCAGCCGCCGGATCGTATGGCTCAGCGCCGACTGCGACAGGCCGATCTTGGCCGCCGCCCGGGTGAAGCTGCGCTCCTCGGCCACCGCCAGGAAGGCCGCCAGGTCGCCGAGCTCGTCCCGCTTCATTCATGACCTCCGTTCATAGGATCATGCCGATCATAGCGGGTAATCGCCTGTACGGTCGCGGCCTATCTTGCCGGCATCGACGGGGAGGGCGGCAAGCTTTCTCCGCTTCCGCCGTTTGAAGGATCGCCCCATGAAGACCATCGGTTACGCCGCCCACTCCACGACCTCGCCGCTGGCCCCGTGGGAGTTCGACCGGCGCGAGCTGCGCGCCAACGATGTCGCCCTCGAAATCCTCTACAGCGGCGTCTGCCACTCCGACCTGCACCAGGCGCGCAACGACTGGGGCTGGTCGTCCTATCCGGTCGTGCCGGGCCACGAGATAATCGGCGTCGTGACCGCCGTCGGTCCCGAGGTGACCAAGTTCAAGGAAGGCGACCGCGTCGGCGTCGGCTGCATGGTCGACAGCTGCCAGCATTGTGATCAGTGCCACAAGGGCGAGGAGCAGCTCTGCCGCCACGGCAACACCCAGACCTACAACGGCAAGGACCGGATCACGGGCGAGCCGACCTACGGCGGCTATTCCAAGCATCTGGTGGTGCGCGAGGAGTTCGTGCTGTCGGTGCCGGACGCGCTCGACATCACCAAGGCGGCGCCGCTGCTCTGCGCCGGCATCACCACCTGGTCGCCGCTGAAGACCTGGGGCGTAAAGGAAGGGAGCCGCGTCGGCGTCATCGGCCTGGGCGGTCTCGGCCACATGGCGGTCAAGCTGGCCGTGGGTCTGGGCGCCCATGTCGTGGTTCTGAGCCGCACGGCCGACAAGGAGGCCGACGCCAAGGAACTGGGCGCGCATGAACTGCTGGTCTCGTCCGACAAGGCGGCGATGAAGGCGGCGGCGAACAGCCTGGACCTCATCATCGACACCGTGCCGGTGAAGCACGACCTCAATCCTTACATGCCTCTGCTCGACATCGACGGCACCCTGGTCATCGTCGGCCAGCTCGGTCCGATGGAAGAGATGTCGACCCTGCCTCTGCTGATGGCCCGTCGTCGCGTGTCCGGCTCGCCCATCGGCGGCATCCGCGAGACGCAGGAGATGCTCGATTTCTGCGCCGAGAAGGACATCCTGCCCGACGTCGAGATGATCCGCATGGACGAGATCAACCACGCCTTCGACCGGATGGAGAAGTCGGACGTCCGCTATCGGTTCGTCATCGACATGGCGTCGCTGGACGCCCCCGCCGTCTGATCCAACGCCTGTCCAAAGCTTCATCTTCGCCGCCCCAATCCCGCCTCAATCCGCTACAAATGTAACGCTACAAATGTAGCGCCAAAGCGGGGGTGCGGGCGATGATCGAGGGGCTGCCGAGGCGGGAGCGAGAGGTGTTCGAACTCCTCTGTCGGCTTGAGGTCGCCACCGCCGCCGCCGTGCGCGCGGCCCTGCCCGATGCATTGAGCGATTCCGCCGTCCGCACCCTGCTGAAGCGGCTGGAAGACCGCGGGCTGGTGTCGCGGGCGTCGGGCGGGGACGGGTTCGAGTATCGGCCCGTACCCCGCACCGAAAGCGTCGCCGCCGGCGCTCTGCAGCGGATGGTCGACACCTTCTTCGCCGGCTCCGCCGCCAGCGCCGCCACGGCGCTCCTGGGCATGAGCCAGCCGCTGAAGGCCGATGAGATCGCCGCGCTTGAAAAGCTGCTCGACGCCGCGCGGGAGCGGGACCAGTGAGCGCCGCCCTTTTGTTCGCCCTGATGGCCAAGTCGGCGGTCGTCGCCGGTCTGGGCCTCGGCCTGTCCCACACCGTCGCTCGTCGCGCCTCGGACCGGGTCGACGTGCTGCGGGCCACGGTCTGCATCCTTCTGGCCCTGCCGCTGCTGATGGCCTTCGGCCCGGCGCTGAGCCTCGCCCTTCTGCCCGCAACGCCCGTGGCGCCGCCGCCGCCCCCCCTGTGGAGCGGCGACCTGCATCCGACGGCGGGCGTGACCGTCTCCGGTTCTCTCCTGCTGCCGTCCTTGGGCCAGACGCTGGCCCTGGTGTGGACTGTCGGGGCCTTGATCGTCGGCGGCCGGTTCGCCCTGGGGGTCTGGACCCTGTCGCGCTGGACCGAGGCCGGACGCCCGGTGAAGGCCGACGCCTGGACCCAGACGCTCAGCGCCCTCGCGCCCGCCGCCCGGCCTCAGCTCAAGTCCAGCGACCGCGTCGCCGGTCCGCTCAGCTGGGGCCTGCATCCGGGCTCGGTGCTGATCGACCCGGCAACTCTGTCGCGGCCCCAGACGGCCGCCGCCGTCATGGCCCATGAGATGGCCCATATCGTCCGCCGCGACTGGGTTTTCCTGGTGCTGTCGCGGCTGGTCCTGGCCCTGTTCTGGTTCAATCCCCTGATCTGGATCCTGCATCGCAGCCTGATCGAACGCTCCGAGGAGGCGGCCGACGCCGTCGCCGTCGGACAGGTGGATCGTCACGCCTACGCCCGCGCCCTGATCGGCCTCGCCGCCGCTCCGGGGACCCCTCCCATGGCCGCGACCGCGATGACGGGCGACGGCCGCTCCCTGAAACGAAGGATCGCTACGCTCATGACCGACAAGACCCCCGCCCGTCGTCCGGCCGTCATCCTGACCGCCGTCGCCGCCCTGGCCGCCGTGGCCACCCCGATCGCCGCGCTGGAGGTGCACAGCCGCGCGCCCCAGGTCCTGCCCGCCGCCCTGGCGCTTCCTGCCGCGGGCTCCGTCGGGGCCTCGGCCGCCGCGCTCGCCGCTCCGGCCGCACGGCCTGCGCCCCAGACCGCCGCCGCCCCGGCCGCTGAGCCTCGTCGCGGCTTCCTCAATCTGGCCGCCTTCGGCTTCGCCCCTCCGCCCCCGCCCGCGCCCCCGGCGCCGCCGGCCCCTGCGATGATCGCGCCGCCTGCGCCTCCGGCTCCGCCCGCGCCCTACAGCATGATCGCGCCGCCTGCGCCTCCGGCTCCCCCGGCCCCGCCTGCGCCGCAGGCCGGAAGCTACACCACCAGCCACACCTACAGCCGCACCACCTATAACGGCCGCGACTGGGAAGACCTGACGCCCGAGGAGCGCCAGCAAGTCGAAGAGGCCCGTCAGGCCGCTGTCGAAGCCCGCCAAGCCGCGACCGAGGCCCGTCTGGAGGCCGACCAGCACCGTCGTACCGCCGAGATCGCCCGGCGTCAGGCGGACCAGGATCGCAGACAGGCCGATCTGGCCCGTCAACAGGCCGACGTCGCCCGCCGGCAGGCCGACGCCGCCCGGGTCGCCGCCGACCACGCCCGCGTCGCCGGCGAGCATGCCCGTCAGGCCGGTCTGGCCCAAGCCGTTGAAGCCCGCCGCGTCGCCGCGAGCGCCCGCGCCGACGCCCGCATCAACATGCGGATGGGGGCCGAAAACATGCGTCGCGGCGCCGAACAGCTGAGGCAGGAGAGCCGCCGTCTGGAGGACCCGACCTATCGCGCCCGCCAGATCCGCGAGAACGCCCAGCGCGGCAACACCATCACCGACGCCCAGTTGCAGGCGGCCGGCCGCCGCATGCCGGGTCAGGCCGCGGAGATGGAACGCCGCGCCGACGAACTGGAAGCCCGCTCGAACGACGCCTGAGCCTGATCCGGGGCGATCCGGCCCGATGGTCGGGCCGGATCACCTCCGCTAGGGTCCTTCGGGAATCGCAAGAGACCCGAATGGCCCGCACTCCGAACACGCCCGGCGCGACCCCGCGTCCCCGCAAGCCCCGCGCGATCAAGGCGGCTCCGGGCGTCGCCGTTCCGGACGCCGTCGGGCCGCCGCCGCCCCCTCCCGCCAAGAAGCCGATCTGGACCCACCTGTATGTCCAGGTCCTGGCCGCCATCGGCCTGGGCGCCCTGATCGGGCACTTCTGGCCCGCGTTCGGCGAGAGCCTGAAACCCCTCGGCGACGCCTTCATCAAGCTGGTGAAGATGATCATCGCTCCGGTGATCTTCCTGACCGTCGCGTTGGGCATCGCCCACCTGAAAGACCTCGGCAAGGTCGGGATCGTGGCGGCCAAGGCCTTCGCCTACTTCCTGACCTTCTCGACCCTGGCCCTGGTCGTCGGCCTGATCGTCGCCAATGTCGTGCGGCCGGGCTCCGGCATGAACGTCGATCCAGCGACATTGGATCAGGGTCTGGTCTCCGGCTACTCCCAGGCCGCCCACGACAGCACCATCGTCGGCTTCCTGATGAACATCATCCCCGACACGGTGGTCAGCGCCTTCACCACCGGCAACATCCTTCAGGTCCTGTTCTTCGCCATCCTGTTCGGCATCTCCCTGGCCGCCATCGGCGAGCGGGCCAGGCCGGTGATGACCCTGCTGGAAAGCACGTCCGAGGCCTTCTTCAAGCTGGTGGCCATCCTGATGAGGGCCGCGCCCGTCGGTGCGTTCGGCGCCTTCGCCTTCACCATCGGTCGCTACGGGATCGAGTCGGTGATCAGCCTCGCGGCCCTCGTCGCGACCTTCTACATCACCTCGGCCCTGTTCGTGGTCGTGGTGCTGGGGCTGGTGGCGCGCGCCAACGGCTTCTCGATCTTCAAACTCATCCGCTACCTGAAGGAAGAGCTGCTGCTCGTCCTCGGCACGTCCTCATCTGAAGCGGCTCTGCCGAGCCTGATCGACAAGATGGAGAAGGCCGGTTGCGACAAGCCCGTCGTCGGTCTGGTCGTGCCTCTCGGTTATTCCTTCAATCTGGACGGCACCAACATCTACATGACGCTGGCCGCCCTGTTCATCGCCCAGGCCTGCGGCATAGACCTGACCCTGGGCCAGCAGATCCTGCTGCTGGCCGTGGCCATGCTGTCGTCCAAAGGGGCGGCGGGCGTGACGGGCGCCGGCTTCATCACCCTGGCCGCCACCCTCGCCGTGGTGCCCAGCGTGCCCATCGCGGGCATCGCCCTGATCCTCGGCGTCGACCGTTTCATGAGCGAGTGCCGCGCCCTGACCAACTTCATCGGCAATGCGGTGGCGACGATCGTCGTCTCGCGCTGGCAGGGCGGGCTGGATCGGGACCGGCTGGCGGCGGCGCTGGCCGGCTCAGGCGGGGTGTTGGCAATCGGATCGCGCGAAGGCGACGCGGACTAACCCATCCACAACGCACCCCAGCGAAGGCCGGGGTGCACGGATGATCCAGCGATCAACGGAGACAATCTTCCTAGGCGAGGCTTGTGTCGGACACCGGCCGCCCCCACGTCGCTCAGAGGTCTTTGACACGTCGCAACCCGTCCGAAATTCCGACTTAACGGACTATCCCGACTCCAGACTCAGGGAGTCTGATCGTCCGACTATGCGACTTAACGGACTATCCTGACTGCATCCGCCGGAGTCTGATTAGTCGATCAGCGCCGCCCGCTCCTCGGCCGTCAGCATCCGCCAGGCCCCCTCGGGCAGGTTGTTCAGGCGGATCGGCCCGATCCGTATGCGCAGCAGATCCGTCACCTCCAGATCGGCATGTTCGCACATCCGCCGGATTTGCCGGTTGCGCCCCTCGGTCAGGATGAACCTCAGCCGGTGCGGTTCCATCCGCGTCACTCGCGCAGGCTTCAATTGCCGCCCGTCCAGCATGATTCCGTGACGCAGAAGGCTCAGCTTCTTCTCGGTCACGTCGCCGGTGACCCGGACCAGATATTCCTTGTCCAGCTTCGACACCGGCCCGATTACCGCCTTCGCCACTACGCCGTCCGACGACAGCATCAGCAGCCCACGCGAATCCTCGTCCAGTCGTCCGATGGGAGGCAGGGAGGCGTCGGCCGCCGGAACCGCGCCTTCGCCGATCCGCCGCGCCTCGGTCAGTAGCCGCACCGCCGGGACCTTGCCCGGCTCCGGCTGCCCCGACACGTAGCCGACCGGCTTGTGCATCACGACCGTCACGCCCGCCGCCAGCGCCGTTTCGGCCCGGTCGGACAGGGTCAGGGTCTGGCCCGCCTCGATCTTGCGACCTGCGTCGGTGACCACCACGCCGTCGATGGACACAAGTCCGTCGGCGATCAGGGCGTCGGCCTCGCGCCGGGAACAGACGCCCGACTGGCCCAGCCATTTGTTAATCCGGCTCGGCTCGGCGCCGTCGTAGGTCCGCGAAAACGCCAAGGCCTATTCCGCCACGAGGGCGGCGGCCGCGATAGTCGCATCCTCGGCCGCCGAGGCCCCCGACACGCCGATCGCCCCCACGATCCGGCCGCCTACGACGATCGGAATGCCGCCGGCGATCGGCAGGCTGTCGTCATTGGCCAGGGTCACGGTCCGCCCCGCCAGGGTCCGCTCCTCCATCGTCGCCGTGGCCAGACGATAGCGGGCGGCGGTCCAGGCCTTGCGCTGCGCCACCCGAATCGAACCGTACTGGGTGTCGTCCATGCGCACGAAGGCCACCAGCTCGCCGTTGGGCTCCACGACGGCCACGGCCATGCGGTGCCCGGCGGCGCGGGCGGCCCGAACCGCGCGATCCAGGATGAGCTGAGCATCGGCCAGGGGAATCGGTTCGCCGTAGGAAGGCGCGGCGGCCTGTTTCGAGGCTCCCTGGGCCTGGGCCAAAGCGCCGGGCGCGACGGCCGTGAGGGCCAGGGCGAGGATCAGGGCCTTCATCGTCAATCTCCGGTCAGGCGAGGCGAAAGAGGAGCATCAGATTGTTGGCCGGCATCTCGACGCGGCGGGTCAGATGCAGCCGGTGGATCTTGGCCAGGGCCGTCACCGCGTCCAGCTCCCGCAGGCCCCAGGCCGGGTCCCGCGCCTTGAGGCTGGCGTCGAAGGCGGCGTTGGACGGGGCCAGCGGCACGTCGCTCTCGCGGTACGGGCCGTAGAGGACCAGCAGGCCGCCGGGATCTGGCAGGATGCGCGCCGCGCCGGCCAGCAAGCCCTCCGTCGCCGCCCAGGGGCTGATGTGGGTCATATTGGCGCAAAAGATGACCTGGACATCGACCTCGGGCCAGGCCTCTGCCGAGGCATCGATCTCCAGCGGCGGCTCGAGGTTGGGCAGGCCGGCCTCGGCCCGCCAGGCGGCGATGCTGGCGCGGGCTTCGGGCGACGGATCGCTGGGTGTCCAGGTCGTGGCCCGCAGGGCCCGGGCGAAGGCCAAGGCGTGTTCGCCCGAGCCGGACGCGATCTCCAGCACGCGGGCCCGCGCGGGCAGGTGGGCGCGCAGGACCTCGAGGATCGGCGCGGTGTTCCTGGCCACCGCCGGGGAGGTGAGGGCGCCCTCGGGCGCGGCATTCTGAATGGAATCGAGCGTCTGCACAGGAGCCAAATACAGCCGCCGGATCGTCCGCGCGACCGGATTCCGCCCGACGCGGTGCGCCGTCGCGACGCCAAGGGGCGAAATCGTGCAGCGGTTGACGTGGCGTCGCCTGAGGTGTCTTTGCGGCTGTTACAGCCCGTGAGGCGCTGTAACAATCGGGAGGGGCCACGGCGGCGACAGACCAGCCGGGCCTGCATCAGGAGAGTTCGCGTGGATTCCAGCATCGCCGTACCGGGCCTTCGTCCGGCGCCGACCCGTCACCAGGGCCTGATCGACTGGGTCGAGCAGATCGCCGCCCTGACCAAACCCGCCCGGGTCCACTGGTGCGACGGCTCGGAGGCCGAGAAAGCCGAGATCATCGCGGACCTGATCGCCAAGGGCACGCTGAAGGCTCTGGACCAGACCAAGCGTCCGGGCGGCTATTACGCCGCCTCCGATCCGCGCGACGTCGCCCGCGTCGAGAGCCGTACCTTCATCTGCTCGGCGGATGAACAGGACGCCGGCCCAACCAACAACTGGGCCGATCCGGTAGAGATGCGCGAGCGCATGAACGGCCTATTCGAGGGCTGCATGGCCGGGCGCACCATGTACGTCGTGCCTTTCTCGATGGGACCGCTGGGCTCCAAGATCAGCGCCCTCGGCGTCGAGATTACCGACAGCGGCTATGTCGCCGTGTCGATGGGCGTCATGACCCGGATGGGCCAGCCGGCGCTGGACGTCTTGGGCGACGACGGCGTCTTCGTGCCAGCCGTGCATACGCTGGGCGCGCCTCTGGGCGAGGGCCAGGCCGATGTCGCCTGGCCGTGCAACGAGGACAAGTGGATCGTCCACTATCCCGAGACGCGCGAGATCTGGTCCTACGGGTCCGGCTACGGCGGCAACGCGCTACTGGGCAAGAAATGCTATGCGCTCCGCATCGCCTCGGTCATGGCCCGGGACGAGGGCTGGCTGGCCGAGCACATGCTCATCCTGAAGCTGACCAACCCAGAGGGTCAGGCCAAATACATGGCCGCCGCCTTCCCGTCGGCCTGCGGCAAGACCAACCTGGCGATGCTGCAGCCCTCGATACCCGGCTGGACGGCCGAGACCATCGGCGACGACATCGCCTGGATGCGCTTCGGCGACGACGGCCGTCTGTACGCCGTGAACCCGGAAGCCGGCTTCTTCGGCGTCGCCCCGGGCACCAGCCGCAACACCAACCAGAACGCGCTCGCGACCTTGGCCACCAACACCGTCTTCACCAACACGGCCCTGACGGCCGATGGCGACGTCTGGTGGGAAGGCCTGACCAAGGAAGCGCCCGAAGGCCTGACGAACTGGAAGGGTCAGCCGCACGATCCGGCCTCGGGCGAGCCCGCCGCCCACCCGAACGCCCGTTTCGCCGCGCCTGCCTCGCAGTGCCCGACCATCGCGCCGGAATGGGAGGACCCGAAGGGCGTGCCGATCGACGCCATCCTGTTCGGCGGCCGCCGCGCTTCGGCCGTGCCTCTGGTGACCGAGGCCTTCGATTGGGAGCATGGGGTCTTCATGGGCTCGACCGTGGCTTCGGAAGGCACGGCGGCGGCGGAGAACGCCATTGGGACCCTGCGCCGCGACCCGTTCGCGATGCTGCCCTTCTGCGGCTACAACATGGGCGACTATTTCGCGCATTGGCTCAGCCTCGGTGAAAAGGCCGATCCGGCGAAACTACCGGGCGTCTACTTTGTCAACTGGTTCCGCAAGGACGAGGACGGCAAGTTCGTATGGCCGGGCTTCGGCGACAACGCCCGCGTCCTGAAGTGGATCGCCGAGCGTCTCGACGGCAAGACCGAAGCCGTGGACACTGCGGTCGGCCGGGTGCCGACGCGCGAAGCCCTGGACCTGTCCGGCCTGGACCTCACCGATGCGGCCCTGTCGACCTTGCTGGATGTCGACCTTGACGTCTGGTCGGAAGAGGCGGCGCTGATCCCCGATTTCTACGCCCAATTCGCTGACCGCCTGCCGACGGCTCTATGGCGTCAGCATGACGCTCTGGTGGACCGCCTGGACGCGGCCCGCGATCTGCGGTCGGCTGGGCTCGCTGCGGAGTAGGGCTTGAAATCCCCGCCCGGCCAGTCGAAGGACCGGCCGTGGCGGACATCTCCTGTGACATCGTGGTTATCGGGGCCGGCGTGCTGGGCCTGTCGGTCGCCGCCGAGTTGACGGCGCGCGGGCATGACGTCCGCGTGATCGATCCGGGCCGAACCAACGCCTCGGCGGTGGCGGCCGGGATGATCGCTCCGGCGTTCGAGTCGGTGCTGGATGGCGTGAATGCGGAGCGGGCGCTCCTGCTCAGGGACGCTGCGGCGCTGTGGCCAGACTTCGCGCGGCGGGTCCGGATCCGGCTGGATGAGACGCCTGCGGAGTGGCGCGGGGCGGATGCGGAGGAGGCCGCGGAGACGCTGAGGGCGCTGGGCTTTGAAGTCGAGCCTGGCGCGGTGCGTGTCGCGACCGACGTGCGGCTGAACGCCGCCGCCGCTCTTTATGCGCTGAAGGCGAGCCTGACCTCGCCGGTGATCAAGGATCACGCGGAGGCCGTCGAACCGACCGCCGATGGATGGCGCGTGAGCACGACGGAGGGAGCGGTGTTGGGAAACCAGTTGGTCGTCGCCACGGGCGCCTATGCCGCGCTCCCAGGACTGCCCGGTGGGACGACGACGCTCATCGACGGCGTTCAACCGATCGCCGGGCAGATCGGCCGGGTCGCCGCGCCGTTATCGGATCGGGTCGTTCGCGGCCGGGAAGCTTACGTCGCGCCCGGGGCGGGCGGCGCCCTGATCGGGGCGACGATGGTGTTCGGGAGTCGGGACTTGACGCCCGATCCAGAGGCGTCCGAGCGGCTGGCGACAGCGGCGGGCGCCCTGCTGGGGACCGACGCGCCAGCCGACATCGAGTGGCGGGCCGGGGTGCGCGGGGCGACGCCGGACGGGCTGCCGCTGGCGGGACCGGTCGGGGACGGGCTGCATTTGGCGCTGGCGCCGAGACGGAACGGCTGGCTGCTGGGGCCGCTGGTCGGGCGCGTGGTGGCGGATGGAATCGAAGGGCGGCCGAGTGGCCCGCACGCGGCCGCCCTTGACCCGCTGAGGCCTACTCTTCCGGCAGGTTGAAGCGGATGCCGATGGTCACCTGAGCGCCGTCGATCGCTTGGCCGTCGACCGTCTGCGGGCTCATGCGGAAGTAGCGGGACAGCTGCTGGGCCGAGCGGCCGAAGCCGTAGCCGCCGGGGGTTTCCGAGACGACCAAGCAGCCGGTCACCGTGCCTGCAGCCTGGACGCGACAACTGAGGCTGGCCGAGCCTTCGACGCCGCCGTTGAGGGCGCGCGAGGGGTAGGCGCGGGTCAGCTGGTCGCCGTTGGGGCGGCTGATCCACTGGGGCGAGCGGATCATCGGCGGACCGCGCGGGGTCTCGACGACGGGCTCAGAGGCCGTGCCCGTAGCGGTCTCAGGCGGCACTATGTTCGTGGTGTTGATCACAGGCCCGACGACCGGGCTCGGATGGTCGGAGATGACGGTTTCCAAGGTCTCGACGTTGGCCGGGGGAGCTTCGGTGCGGTGGATCGGCGGGTTTGGAGCTGGCGGGTCCATGGTGATCACCGGAGGGGGCGGGGGCTTGCGCTCCAGCCGGGCGACCACGCCTTCTATGGCGCGTTGCTCGGTCGTCGGCAGCATCTTCAGCTCGAAGCGCTGATAGTAGAGCGCCGTCCCGACCGCGATGTGGGCCAGGGCGACGACGCCGATGGCGATCACGGTGGCGCGCGGCGGGGGTTTGCGGCGTTGGCCGAAGTCGATGGGGCTGACCAATCCCGGGCCGCCCGCAGTCTTTATCATCATGGCCGTCACTCCCTCTTAGAAGCCGCTCCCCAGCAACCCTTGAGAGAATGACGCGCGCGGCCTGTGGCGGGATTTGGCGCAGAAAACGCCCTATTTCTGGCTGACCGTTGATCACCTATCGGTGTGACATCGAAGCGGCGCTGTTAATGGACATTAATGCTCGATTAACCATGATCTACGAGCCTTTACCTATGAGCGTCGGAGCGATTCCAGCGTCGGGTGGAGTGGAGGCCGCGATCCGTCGCGCGTCCAACAGCACCGGCGTGGACTACGACTTCCTGATGCGGACGGCGCGGCGGGAGAGTGCCTTCAACCCCAATGCGAAGGCGCCGACGTCGTCCGCCTCGGGCCTTTTCCAGTTCATCGAGCAGACCTGGCTGGCGACGGTCAAACAGCACGGGGCCAAGCACGGCTACGGCCAGTACGCCGACCTGATCCATCGCGGGTCCGACGGGCGCTGGCGGGTCGAGGGTTCGGCCCGGAACGTGGTGCTGGATCTGAGGTTCGATCCGCAGGCGGCCTCGACCATGGCGGGGGAGCTGACGGCGTCGAACGCCGCCTATCTGCGTGGGCGGACGGGGCAGGAGCCGGGAGCCGGCGACCTGTATGCGGCGCACTTCCTGGGACCGGCGGGCGCCGCCCAGATCATGGAGGCGATGCAGACCCGACCGGGATCGAGCGCCGTGGCCATGTTCCCGCAGGCGGCGGCGGCCAACCGATCGATCTTCTATCGCGACGGCCGGCCGGCGACGGTGGCCGAGGTGCACGCCAACCTGCAGCGCACAGCGGGCGAGGGCGGGGCGGTGGCTCCGGTCGGGCCGCAGGCGCCGCTGCTCAGCGAACAGGATCAGGCCCTGGCCCTGCGTCTGGATCGGCTGAAGCAGGACCAGAGCCTGCTGGCTCTGCTGCTGGGCCAGGACGGCGACGGCAAGGGTGGCGGCTTCGGCGGGGCCTTTTCGCCGGAGCCGACTTCGGGCGTCTGAGGCCCATAGTAAACCGGGCGTTAAGCCTGCAGGCTCACCTTATGGCCGTTCCGCCGCGACTCGCCCGATAGAGCCCCATGACCGCCCACCGCGCCCGTCTGACCGAGTTCGACATTCGTCGCCTGATCAAGGCGACCGACGACGACGAGCGCGCCTCGGCCGCGCACAAGCTGTGCCGCAGCATCGACCGGGTCGACCTGTCGGACGAGGACCGAGAAGCGGCGCAGAAGATCCTGCGTGTCTTGGCCAACGACGCCGCCGAACTGGTGCGCCGGGCGCTGGCGGTGACGTTGAAGAGCTCCGACCTCCTGCCGCGCGATGTGGCGCGCATCCTGGCCTCGGACGTCGATTCCATCGCCCTGCCGCTGATCGGGGCCTCGCCCGTGTTCACGGACGAGGACCTGATCGAGATCGTGCGCGCCGGATCGGCCGTGCGTCAGGTGGCCATCGCCGCCCGGCCGACCGTGTCGCGCGATGTGGCCGATGTGCTGAGCTCGGACGGCTGCGAGACGGCCGTGCGGACCCTGGCGTCGAACGACAACGCCGACCTCTCCGAAGGGGCGATGGGCAAGGTCGTCGACCGGTTCGGACAGAGCCCGGAAGTCGTCGCCGCCCTGGCCTATCGCCAGGTCCTGCCGCTGGACATCACCGAACGACTGGTGGCGCTGGCGTCGGATGCGGTGCGTGAACACCTGATCACCCGCCACGCCGTGGCGCCCGAGACCGCCATCCGCCTGTCGAACTTCGCGCGGGAGCGGGCGACGGTCGACCTGATCGATCAGGCGGGAGCCGGCGCCGATCTGGCGACTTTCGTGGCCCAGCTTAATGCGAGGAAGGCCCTGACGGCGTCGCTGCTGTTGCGCGCCCTGGCGCGGGGCAAGATGACCCTGTTCGAGTACGGGATCGCCGAACTGTCCTCCACGCCGCACCAGCGGGCCTGGCTGATGGTGCACGATGCGGGGCCGCTGGGCCTGAAGGCCATCTACGACCGGGCCGGCCTGCCGCCGCGTCTGTTCCAGGCGTTCCGCGCCGGCGTCGACACCTGGCGTCAGCTGTCGGCAGAGGGCAAGGACACCTCCGGCGAGGCCTTCCGCGACCAGATGCTGGAGCGGTTCCTGACCCAGCGCCCGAACGCGCCGAGGGATGATCTGGCGTATCTGATGGAACGGCTGGACCAGCCGGCCGTCAGCCCGAACCGGATGACGGCGGCCAACGCCGCCTAAAGTTTCTAGTGCGCTGTCGCTCGTGACGCGGTCGCTCGTTGATTGAGCGCGGGTTTCGTCCGTTTCGTCATGACACGGTTTCGGGTGACGAAACGTGACCAAACGGGACGAAGCGGACGAAATCGGGGTGGATCACCTGGGTTGTCAAAGACCGGGTGAAGACAGTGTACGCCCGTTTTCGGAGCCGCCTGCGATAAAGCTCTTAAATAAGGCCGGGCGTTGGAATCGTTGGGATTCTGGGCCGATCCGTTGATGGGGTGCAGCAAAAAACCCTCTCCCGGAGGGAGTGGGCTTGAGCACCTGAGAGCCCGTCAGACCGATCAGGCTTGGGCGAAAGGGCAAGGGGTTACGGTGCGTCCGGGTGAGAGCGTAACCCCTCACCCTTTCGGCTAAGACGCATCGCTGCGCTCTGCGAGCCTCAAGCCCTCCCTCTGGGAGAGGGATCAGCCCGCGCGGTGCGCCGCGACCTTGGCTTCCAGGGTTTCCGACAGGACGCGGCCCGTGGGGTGGTCGTCGGTCTGGATCTGGTCGCGGACGACGGCGCGAATGGCGTCGATGTGGGCGTCGATCAGCACCATCGGGGCGTCCAGACGCTTGGTCGGGTCGTCCAGCAGCTTGCACAGCGAACCGGCGAGACGGGTCACCAGCGGATATTGGTAGGTGGCGCCGAGACCCTTCAGGTCGTGGGCGCGAAAATACAGGCCCTCGGCGGTCTGGGCGTTGTAGCCCTGGGTCCGGATGGCGGCCTGGGCGGCGTCCAGCTTGGTGATTTCGTCCTGCAGCCACTGGCCGAACTGGCTCGACATGGCCTTCAGGGCCTCTTCGGCCTTGGCGATGGCGTCGGCGTTGATGCCGCCGAAGCCGCCGCCGACCTTGGCGCGGAGCATGTTGGGCGGACGGATGACCTGAGCCGGGTTGCTCACGATGAACTCCTGAGGACTAACGACCTCAGGATGCACAGCCCCTCTTAAGAAGCCGTGACTCAGGATCGCGCATGGCTACGTCCGCCTTCTGGCGCCGCCGCAAGGGCGGACCTGGAGGTCTGCGCTGCTCTCTGAGCGCTACCCCGTGAACTGCTCCGCCAGGACCCGTTCCTCGAAAGAGCGCCCGGCGTCGAACAGCATGGTCAGGCCCACGTCGCGGCGCTCCTTGACCGCGACCTTGACCACCCGGCGGATCTCCAGCCCGTCGGCCACGGCGCTGACCGGGCGTTTTTCGGCCTCCAGCACCTCGAACTCGACTCTGGCTCGGTGGGAGAGCAAGGCGCCGCGCCAGCGACGGGGACGGAAGGCGCTGATGGGCGTCAGGGCCAGCATGCGAGCGTCCAGCGGGATGATCGGACCGTGGGCGGACAGGTTGTAGGCGGTCGAACCGGCCGGGGTCGCGACCATGCAGCCGTCGCAGGCCAACTCCTCCAGCCGCACCTTGCCGTCGACGCTGATGCGGAGCTTGGCCGACTGGCGCGTCTGGCGCAGCAGGGAGACCTCGTTGATGGCGAGACCGGTGTGGACGGCTCCGCTCTCGGCCCAGGCGTCCATCTGCAGTGGATGGATGACGGCGCGGCCGGCGGCGGCGATCCGCTGGGGCAGGCCGTCCTCGTCGTAGTCGTTCATCAGAAAACCGACCGAGCCTCGGTTCATGCCGTAGACCGGTATCTTGCGCATGAGATTGGCGTGCATCGTCTCCAGCATGAAGCCGTCGCCACCAAGGGCGACGATGACGTCGGCCTCGGACTCCGGGACATGGCCATAGCGTGCGGCGAGTCCCTCACGGGCAAGCTGGGCCTCCGGCCGGTCGCTGGCGCAGAAGGCGATCTTCAGAGATGCGGGGTCGATGCTCACCCGACCACGAGAAGCCGAGCCGGGCAGGGAAGTCAAACGGCCAGACCAATCAGCCGCCGATATGACCCATCAGGGCGCGGAACTCGCGCATCGCGGCCGAGGGCGGCAGGCTCATGCGGCCGTGGAAGCCCTCATCGCCGTCGCCGGGCCAGCCGCCATTCAGTTTGCGGATTTCCTCCAGCATGGCCGGGAAGACGGCTCGGTCGATGCCGACAGCGGCGCAGGCCAGGAAGAGGGCGTCGGGGCTGGGCCGCACGATGGCGGCGCGGATGTGACTGACCGGGAAGCCGCCCAGGGCCGAAAGACCGTGCTCGAACAGGCTGAGGCGCTTCTCGCGGACGGCGCGGATCAGGAAGCCGGCGCGGAGCTGGCCGGCGCTCTGAAGCTTGGCGACGAGACGGCGTTCCATCTCTTCGGGATCGACGACTTCGGCGGCGGCCTCCATGCCCAACGGTTCGGCGCCGGGCGGCGGGGCGGGCCGGGTGACGGCGTCGATGGCTTCAGCGAGTTTCGACTCATCGACGCGAAACCGTTCGCTGATGGCCTCGCGCAGCGACTGGCCGACCCACTGATAAAGCTGGGTGGCGAGGGCGTCGTTGAGGCGCGGGTGACGGGTGAGGGGCGCGCGGAGGGCGGCGATCCGGCGCGAATGTTCGATCAGGCGGCCCAGCGAGTCTTCGGAGACTTCGGCGGTGCGGTTGCCGGCGAGCGCCGTCAGGCTGGCGGGTTCGCCCCGATCGATGATGGCGTCGGCGACGCGCCCCGAGATACGAGGACGCCGGGCGACTTCGATCTGATGCTCGATCGTGGCCTCGACCAGGACGCGGAGCAGGTCCTGATCCTTCAAAAGCGGGCTGTTGGCGATCACGGGGCGGGCGATCTCGATCTCGTCGAGAGCCAGCATGGCGATCAGGGCGGGCGGCGCCCATTCGGCCGAGGCGAGGCTGTCGGACAGGGCCTTTCGGATGTCGCGCTCCGCCTGGCGAGCGATGACCATGAAGATCTCGCCGAGGATGGGGGAGGCCTCGGCGCCAGGCGGGGTCGCGTCGCACAGGGCGGCGATGCCGAGGAGGAGGCGGCGGCGGTCGTCGACCCCTTTGGAGCGGGCCAGCTCGAGCAGATGCTGCGCCGAGGATATGGTCTCGGCGTTCGGGAGGCGATGGGACTGAAGCTGGACGACAGCGGTCACGGCGAACTCCGACCGGACGTCAGCCGCCGGCAGGGTTCAGCTTGGCCGGACAGGGTGAAAACTCGGTTAACGGGTCCTGAACGTCGATCACCTTGACCCAACCCTGCGTTGGGGCGACGGTGGATCGTTGCCCGTGAAGAGGCGATGGAGGACGACATGGCCGACGGCGCCGCTCAATCGCTGAAATCGCGGGTCTCCGCCGAGGAGTGGCAGGTCCGCGTCGATCTGGCCGCGCTCTACAGGCTCGTCGCCTTGCACGGGTGGGACGACATGATCTTCACCCATATCTCGGCGCGGGTTCCGGGGCCGGAGCACCACTTCCTGATCAACCCCTACGGCTTCTATTTCGAGGAGATCACGGCGTCGTCGCTGGTGAAGGTCGATTTGGAGGGGAACATCGTCCAGGAGACGCAGAACTTCATCAATCCTGCCGGCTTCACCATTCATTCGGCGATCCACGGCGCGCGCGAGGATGCTCACTTCGTCATCCACCTGCACACGGTGGCGGGCGTGGGCGTGGCGGCGCAGGCGGAGGGGTTGCTGCCGATCGGCCAGAACGCCTGCCTGCTGCAGCATCAGGTCGCCTATCACGGCTATGAGGGGCTGGCGCTGAATCATGACGAGCGCGAGCGGCTGGTGGCGGATCTGGGCGACAAGCCGCTGATGCTGCTGAGGAACCATGGGACGCTGGCGGTCGGTCAGACGGCGGCGGCGGCCTGGGTCGGGATGTTCTTCCTCGAGCGCGCTTGCGCCCAGCAGATCGCGGCGCTCTCGGGTGGACGCGAGCATGTGCTGATCGCGCCCGACGCGGCCCAGGCCGAGACGAAGGAGCAGGGGCGGGGGATCGGCTTCATCTCCGCGCTGGCCTGGCCGGGGGCGCTGCGGATGCTGGATCGGAAATCCCCCGGCTACGACGCCTGATGTTCTATCGCTGCCTCGCGGGTCTGGCGCTCGCGTTGGCGGCCACGTCTGCGTCCGCCAACGCCTGGACCCAGGCCAAGGGCAGGGGGCAGATCATCGTCAAGGGCGAGGCGATGCGGGCGACCGAGGGATTCGACCCGACGGGCGAGCGGCGGCCTCTGGGCGAGGCGCGGGAGGACCGGTCCGGGGGCCTGTTCGCCGAATACGGCCTGACGGATACGCTGACCGTGCAGTTCAAGGGCGACTGGCAGTCGGGCGAGGACCGGTTTGTCGACTATGAGGGGCGGGGGCCGCTGGAACTGGGCCTGACCTGGCAGGCGTATCGGGACCAGCGGAACGCGGTCAGCCTCTACGCCGGCTATTCGGTTTCGGGCGATGGGCGGAACGCCGGCTACGCCGCGCCGGGCGTGGGGGAGCGGGACTGGGAGGTGCGGGTCTCGGCCGGGCGGTCGCTGGGCGGGACCGGGCGCGAATGGGCGCCGGACCGGTCGTTCGTCGAGGTGCAGGCGGCGCGGCGGATGCGCGACGGCTTGCCGGACGAGACGCGCGCGGACTTCACCGTTGGAAGCCATTTCGGCGAGACGTGGATGGTGCTGGGCCAGGCCTTCGGCGGGATGGCCGATGGCGATGGCGCTCGCTGGCTGTCGGTCGAGACGTCGGTGGTGCGAAATCTCGGGGACTGGAGCATCCAGGCCGGGTGGCGACGGACGGTCGCAGGGCGGGAGACGCCCTTGGCCGAAGGCGCCGTGATCGCGCTGTGGCGGCGTTTCTGAGAAAGCTCGGCGCCTGCGGATTTCCGCGACGGAAACCGGAACGGCGGACGTTACAAAGTCTTTAGGTTGCCTCGCGGGACGGAATGGTTATTCCGGGCCGCCCGCTTGCTTGCAGAGATCGTTCCGCGTGATCAGACGTCATTTGTTCCTCGTCATCGCCGCTGTCGTGCTGGGGCTGATGATCGTCGCCGTCCTGCTGAAGGTCGCCTTCGCGGGCGACGAGGGCGGCGCCGCCGGACCGGGCGGCGGACGCGGCGGTCCCGGCGGCGGGCGCGGCCAGACGGTGTCCGAAGCGGTGGTGACGCTGAGACCCTTCAGCGATCAGATCAATGTGCTGGGCGTGGCGCGGGGTCGCCGGTCGGTGAACATCACCTCGAATACGTCCGAACTGATCACGGCCGTCATGTTCTCTGACGGGCAGCGCGTGGCGGCGGGCGCCCCGCTCGTTCAGCTTCAGGCGCGCGAAGAGGACGCCTCCATCATTCAGGCCCGAGCCGAACTCAACCAGGCCCAGCGCGAGTACGAGCGCTATCGCGAACTGGCGGAACGGGGCGTGGCGCCCCGCGTGACCGCCGAGCAGGCGGAGACGGCTCTCGCCACGGCCCGCGCGACGGTCGCCGCAGCAGAGGCGCGTCGAGGCGACCGGGTCATCCGGGCGCCGTTCGCGGGAACGCTCGGTCTGACGACCGTGACGCCGGGCACGCTGATCAGTCCCGGCGCCGTCATCGCCACCCTCGATGACACCGCGGTGATCCGCGTCGATTTCCCGGTGCCGGAGCGATACCTCGGCGTGTTGCGCTCGGGACTGCCGATCGTCGCGACCGCCGATGCCTATGGCTCGGAGCAGTTCGCCGGGCGGATCGCCCTGATCGACACGCGGATCAACGAAACGACCCGCGCCGTGACGGCGCGCGCCGAGTTTCCCAATCCCGGCGGACGCATCCGCCCCGGCATGCTGATGCGGGTCGGTATTCAGCAAGGCCAGCGTCAAAGCGCCTCGGTTCCCGAGGCCGCCATCCAGTATGAAGGCGACGGGGCCTTCGTCTATCGCATCGCGAAGGGTGAGCAGGGGTCGACCGCCCAGCGGGTGACGGTGGAGACCGGCGCGGTCGAGAACGGCTTCGTCGAAATCCTGTCGGGCCTTTCGGCCAATGACCGCGTCGTCGGTTCCGGCCTGAACCGCATCCAGCCGAATGCCCCCGTGCGGGTCGCGGGAGCCGGTGGCGGTGGCGGTGGCGGGGGCCAGGGCGCCACGCGCGCCGGAGCCGCTTCACAGGCGGCCACGCGATGATGCTTTCCGACGTTTCGGTCCGGAGGCCGGTATTCGCGGCTGTGGCCGCGATTGTGCTCTGCGTGATCGGGGCGGCGGCCTTCTTCTTCCTGCCGGTGCGGGAACTGCCGGACGTCGACCCGCCGGTGGTCTCGGTCTCGACCAGTTACGCAGGGGCCTCAGCCGAGGTCATCGAGAACCGCATCACCGAGCCGATCGAGCAACAGGTCGCCGGCATCCAGGGCATCGAACGGATCACGTCTTCGAGCCGTGACGGCCGGTCGAACGTGACGCTGGAGTTCGCTCTGGATCGCGACATCGACGTCGCCGCTTCCGACGTACGCGACCGCGTCAGCCGCGTTCAGGGCCGCCTGCCGGATCAGGCCGATCCGCCGGAAGTGTCCAAGGCGGACTCGGACTCGGCGCCCATCATGATCCTGTTCCTGCGGTCGTCTTCGATGAACCGGCTCGAGCTGACCGATTACGCCGACCGAAACCTGCTGGATCGTCTGGCGACGGTGCCGGGCGTCGCTCAGGCCCAGATCTATGGCGAGCAGCGCTACGCTATGCGCATCTGGCTGGATGCGGCCGCCTTGGGCGCGCGCGGCCTGACCGTGTCGGACGTCGAGCAGGCTCTGACCAGCCAGAACGTCGAACTGCCGGCCGGCGCGCTGGAGTCGACGGACAAGGACTACACCGTCCGTGTCGCCCGGACCTACGCCCGGCCTCAGGACTTCGCCCAGCTGCCCATCGGCACGGCGGGATCGGCCTCCATCGGATCGTCGGGCGCCTCGGGCGCGGTCTCGACCGGCGCCATCCCGAACGGATCGGGCGCGACCGGGGCCCTGCAGGCCCGCGCGACCTATGTCACGCGTTTAGGTGACATCGCCCGGGTCGAGGAGGCGCCCGAGGAGTCGCGGCGTCTGTTCCGCGGCAATGGGCTGGATCAGATCGGTCTGGCCGTCACGCGCCAGGCCCAGTCGAACGACCTGGAAATCTCCAAGGGCGTCACCGCCCTTGTGGAGGACCTGCAGGGGACCCTGCCGCCTGGCACCGAACTGGTCGTCGGCTCCGACAACTCGGTCTTCACCTCCCACGCCATCGACGAGGTGTGGATCACCATCGGCATCTCGATGGTGCTGGTGGCTCTGGTGAACTTCATCTTCCTGGGCAGCTTCCGGGCGGCCCTGATTCCATCGATCGTGGCCCCGATCTGCCTGCTGTCGACCTTCATCGTCCTGGCGCCGATGGGCTTCTCGCTGAACCTTCTGACGCTTCTGGCGCTCGTGCTGGCCATCGGCCTGGTGGTCGACGACGCCATCGTCGTGACCGAGAACATCCAGCGGCGTCTGGATCACGGCGAGCCGCCGCTCGTCGCCGCCGAACGCGGCACGCGGCAGGTCTTCTTCGCCGTCATCGCCACCACCATCACCCTGCTGTCGGTGTTCGCGCCTCTATTGTTCCTGCCGGGGTACGTCGGGCGGCTGTTCGTCGAGCTGGCGGCAGCCATCGCGGCGGCCGTGGCCTTCTCCGCCTTCCTGGCGCTGAGCCTGTCGCCGATGCTGGCGTCCAAAATCCTGAAACCCGCCGCCGGCTCCGGCTGGCTGGCGCGGAATGTCGACAAGGCGATGGACGGTCTGAAGACCTCCTACGCCCACTCGCTGGACGCCATGGTCGGCAAGCGGTTCGCCGTGATCGGCATCGTTGGTCTGATCCTGCTCGTCGGCGGCGGGGCGGCCCTGATGTTCGTCACCCTGCCGGACGAACTGGTGCCGCCCGAGGACCGTGGCCGGGTGCAGGTGCGCGTTCAGGGGCCGGAAGGCGCCGGCTTCGACTACACACGCCAGATCATGCTGGGGCTGGAACCCATCCTCGCCGAGTACAAGCAGAATGGTGAAGTCGACAGCTATCTGATCTCGTCGCCCGGTTTTGGGGGCGGCAGTTTCAACTCAGGCAACGCCTCCCTGATCCTGAAGGATTGGTCGGCACGCGAGCGGTCGGCCGACGAGATCGCTCAGGAACTGAACGGCAAGCTGCGCGGCCAGACCGGCGCCCAGGTCAACGCCTCGGTGCCCGGCGCCTTCCAGCGCGGCGGTGGCGGAGGGGGCGGCAACTCGATCGAGATGATCGCGACCGGCCAGGAATACGAAGAGATCTACAACTGGCTGCAGCCCATTCTGGCGGCGGCGCAGGAAAATCCCGGCTTCTCGCGACCTCGCCTGAACTACGAGCCCAATGCGCCGCGCCTGCTGGTCGATGTCGATCCGGAAAAGGCGGCCGCGCTCGGCGTGTCGTCGCAGGAGATCGGACGCACGCTGGAGACCATGTTCGGATCGCGGCGGGCCACTACTTACATCCGGGGCGGCCAGGAGTATGACGTCATCCTTCAGACCGAGCGGGCCAACCGCGCCTCCCTGGCCGATCTGGAGACCCTGTATGTCGGGGCCGGCTCCGGCGCCCTGGTGCCGCTGTCCTCGGTGGTGACGACGCAGACCAGTGGCGACACGCCGGACCGCCGCCGTCTGGATCGCCAGCGGGCGATCACGATCAGCGCCGACCTGAACCCCGGCATGACCATCGCCGACGCCGTCGAGTTCATGGAGGCCGAGGTCGCCAAGCAGCCCCAAGGGGTGGTCAACATCCAGTACGGCGGCGCGGCCCGCGACCAGCAAGAAGCCGGCGGCGCCGTGGCCTGGGCCTTCGGCCTGGCGCTTTTGCTCGTCTTCCTGGTGCTGGCCGCCCAGTTCGAGAGCTGGATCACCCCGGCGGTCATCATGCTGACCGTGCCCCTGGCGGCGGCGGGCGGGCTGTTCGGCCTGTTGATGGCCGGGTCCAGCCTGAACATCTACTCGCAGATCGGGCTGATCATCCTGATCGGGATCGCAGCCAAGAACGGCATCCTGATCGTGGAGTTCGCCAACCAGCTGCGCGATCAGGGACGGTCGATCAAGGAGGCCATTGTCGAATCGTCGTCGCTGCGCCTGCGTCCGATCATCATGACCTCGATCGCCACGGCCTTCGGCGCCCTGCCTCTGGTGCTCTGGCAAGGGGCCGGGGCCGGCAGCCGCCAGACGATCGGGGTGGTCATCTTCGCCGGCGCCATGTTCTCCACGCTTCTGACCCTGTTCGTCGTGCCGGTGATCTATGGGGCCCTGGCCCGCTTCACCAAGTCGCCCGAATACACCGCCCGCAAGATCGAGGAGTGGGAGGCGCAGGAGGCGACCGCCAACGATCCGGTCCCGGCCGCGGCGGAATAAAGCGTCGCACTGGACGAGAGGCCGTCGCTTCTGATAGGCGTTCGCAGGTAACGGACCGTCGCCGGGGGCGGGCGATCCGCAGCCTGTGAGCGCGTTCAATGTCCAACGTCATCAAGCTCAGCGACGCCCGGGTGGGTGATCGCGGGGTCATCGTCACCGTCGGATCTCACTGCCATCATCAGGCGGAAGAGGTCGAACTGGAGCGCCGGCTGCTCGAGCTCGGACTGGTGGAGGGCGCGAGCGTCGAACTGCTGCACGAGGGCCTGTTCGGACGGGATCCGATCGCGCTCAAGGTCGACGACATGCGTGTGGCCCTGCGCCGCAAGGAAGCCGCCAGCCTGAAGGTGGAGCTGATGGCCGAGGCCGCCGAATAATGGATGTCGCCGTCAGGCCCTTGCGGGTCGCTCTGGTCGGAAACCCCAACTCGGGCAAGACCGCCCTGTTCAACGCCCTGACCGGCGCGCACCAGAAGGTCGCCAACTACGCCGGCGTCACGGTCGAGCGGAAAGAGGGGCGAATCCAGTCCGCGACCGGCCGGTCGATGTCGGCGCTGGACCTGCCGGGGACCTATTCGCTGCGCGCCCGCAGCCCGGACGAGGAGGTCACGCGGGACGCCGTCCTGGGCCGGTTGCAGGGCGAGACGCCGCCGGATGTCATCGTGGCCGTGGCCGATGCGACCAACCTGCGCCTGGTGCTGCGTCTGATCCTGGAGCTGAAGGCCGTGGGACGGCCGATGGTTCTAGCGCTCAACATGTACGACATCGCCCAGCGTCAGGGTTTGAGGATCGATCTGGAAAAGCTGCGCGCCGAGCTGGGCGTGCCGATCGTGACCACGGTGGCGACGCGCAAGCGCGGGATCGACGACCTGGTCGCCGAGATCGAGACGGCCGCCGGGCAGGGCTGGGTCGCCGAGGGACAGATCTGGGAAGCGCCGGACGCCGCCGCGATCCGTACCGCCCATCGCCGCGCCGAGGAGATTATGCGGGCGGCGGTGCGCCCGCCCGAACGACCGGACACCCTGACCGGCAAGATCGACGGGGTGCTGCTGCATCCGGTGGCCGGGCTGGTCATTCTGTTCGCCCTGCTGTTCGTGATGTTCCAGGCGGTGTTCGCCTGGGCCACCCCGGCGATGGACGGGATCGAGGCGGGCTTCGGCCTGCTCGGCCAGGGCGTCGCGGCGATCGTGCCGGATAGCGGGCCGATATGGCCGCTGGTCGAGAGCCTGATTGTCGACGGGATCATCGCGGGGGTGGGGGGCGTGCTCGTCTTCCTGCCGCAGATCGTGATCCTGTTCGCCTTCATCATCCTGCTGGAAGACTTCGGCTACATGGCGCGGGCGGCGTTCCTCATGGACCGGATCATGGGCGGGGCGGGCCTGCACGGGCGGGCCTTCATTCCGCTGTTGTCCTCCTTCGCCTGCGCCATTCCGGGCGTGATGGCGGCCAGGGTCATCGACGCCAAGCGCGACCGGCTCACGACCATCATGGTCGCGCCCCTGATGACCTGTTCGGCGCGCATCCCGGTCTACACCCTGATCATCGGCGCCTTCATTCCGCAGGAGACGGTCTGGGGCTTCGCCAACCTGCAGGGGCTCGTGATGTTCGGCCTTTATGCGGCGGGAATCGTGTCGGCGCTGGTCGTGTCCTTCGTGATCCGCAAGGTGTTCTGGCGGGGGGCGGTGGAGCCGTTCATGATGGAGCTGCCGGCCTACAAGACGCCGGACGCCAAGTCGGTGCTGCTGAACCTGTGGCTGCGGGCCAGGATCTTCATGGAGCGGGCGGCGCGGATCATCCTGCCGCTGATGATCCTGGTCTGGGCCGCCTCGACCTTCCCCTATCCGCCGGAGGGGGCGACCCTGCCGGCCATCGACTATTCCTTCGCCGGGATGATCGGGCACGCGCTGGAGCCGATCTTCGCGCCCATCGGCTTCAACTGGCAGATGGTCGTGGCCCTGGTGCCCGGAATGGCGGCGCGCGAGGTCGCGGTGGCTGCGCTGGGCACCGTCTATTCCATCGCCGACGCGGAGAGCGCGGGCAGCCTTCTGGGCGCGACCCTGGCGGCGCAGTGGTCGCTGGCGACGGGGCTGGCCTTCCTGGCCTGGTACGTCTTCGCGCCTCAGTGCGTGGCGACGCTGGGCGTGGTGAAGCGCGAGCTGAACAGCTGGAAATGGATGTGGGTCATGGTCGTCTACATGTTCGCCCTGGCCTATCTGGCTTCGTTCGCCACCTACCGGATCGCGGTGGCGCTGGGCGGCGGGTGACGGCATAGACGGGGAACATGTCCCCAATCGTCTTCGCCACCGTCATGGGCCTGCTGGGCCTGATCTTCGGCAGTTTCATCGCCGCGGTGACCGTGCGCCTGCCGAGGGACGAGGAGATCGTCGTCACGCCGTCGCACTGCATGAGTTGCGGCGAGACGCTGAAGCCATGGCAACTGGTTCCCGTGTTCAGCTGGCTGGTGCAGCGGGGCCGGTGCGCGATGTGCGGGGCGGCGGTATCGCCGCGCTATATGCTGATCGAGTGCGGGGCGGCGGGCATCGGCGTCTGGGCGGCGCTGGCCGGGCACCAGGCGGGTTGGGTCTTCGTGGCGGCGACGGCGGTTCTGGGATGGCAGCTCTTGCTGATCGCCCTGATCGACGCCGAGAATTTCTGGCTGCCGGACGAACTGACCCTGCCGCTGATCGGGACGGGGGTGATCGCGGGCGCCGTGATCGTCAGAGGATGGCCGGTCCCGCAGCTGATCGGCGCCGTGGCCGGGTTCGGCATTCTGTGGCTATTGGCCGAACTCTATCGCCGGGTGCGCGGCCGGCAGGGGCTGGGCGGCGGCGATCCCATCCTGTTCGCGGGAGCAGGGGCCTGGGTCGGGTGGGCCGGGTTGCCGACGGTGCTGCTGTGGGCCTGCGCGGCGGGGTTCAGCATCGTGCTGACGCTGCTGATCACGCGCCGGAAGGTGGAAATGACCCAGAAGCTGCCGTTCGGGACCTTTCTGGCGATCGGGATCTGGCTGACCTGGCTGTATGGGCCGTTCGGGATCTAGTCACAGACGTTTTCCCTCGCCCTCGGGGGAGGGCACGCGGGAAGCGCCGGGTGGGGGCGGCAAGGCGAGGCCCCGCAGATCTTCGATGGAGCGCCTGGCCGCCCCCACCCGGTCTTCGCTTCGCTACGACCACCCTCCCCCGAGGGGGAGGGAGAGGGGATCAGCGCCCCGTCACCAGCTTCACGACGATATGCGCTGTGGTGTCGATGATTGCGTCGGGCGGGGTATCGCCGCGTCGCATCAGTTCGAAGCCGGCGGCAACCGATTCGACCAGGTTGGCGACCTCGTAGGAGGTCAGGCGCGGGTCCAGGCCGGGGGCGTGGTAACCGGTCGCGTGGGCCACGGCGATGCGACGCTCCAGCGACAGGTGGACCCGACGCAGGCGGCGGATGCGCGCCTCGACGAAGCCGTCCTCGCCCTTGTCGGCCAGCATGTGCTCGATGCGCAGGACCGGGCCGTGGTCGCGCCAGATCAGCAGCACGTCCATGACGTAGGCGCGGGCGGCGGCGAAGGCGTTCTCGGTCGACCAGTCCCCTTCGAGATGGCGCGACAGGGGCGCGAAATCGACGGCGGCCGCTTCGCAGAGCGCCAGAACCGGCTCCTCCACCGTCTTGAAATAGGTGTAGAAGTTGGATGGAGACACCCCGGCCTCAAGCGCCACGTCGGCGACCCTGATCTCTCCCAGATGCTGGCGATCCAGCAGGCGTCGGGTGGCGTCCAGGATCGCCGCGCGCGTCTTTCCGCCACGCGCGCCGATGCGGTGTCCGAGCTTGTTGATCGCGCGTTCGGCCATGGGGAGAGGCCCGAAAGAGGTGGTGCCGGCTGCAGGAATCGAACCCGCGACATCCAGTTTACAAAACTGGCGCTCTACCAACTGAGCTAAGCCGGCGTCTTGATCGGGCTTTAGCTGGCGTTCGGGGCGGCGCGCAAGCTATCTGAGGCCATGCCCAATCCATCCTACATCCTGCCCATCCTGATGCTGGTGGCGTCGAACGTCTTCATGACCTTCGCCTGGTACGGGCATCTGAAGTTCGGATCGAAGCCGCTGTGGATCGTGGTGATCGTCAGCTGGGGCATCGCCTTTTTCGAATACTGCTTGGCGGTGCCGGCGAACCGGATCGGCCACACCGTCTATTCGGCGGCCGAGCTGAAGACGATGCAGGAGGTGATCACCCTGCTGGTGTTCGCCGTCTTCTCGGTGACCGTGCTGGGGGAGAAGCTGACCCTTAATCACGGGGTCGGGTTCGGCTTCATCTTCCTGGGCGCGTGGTTCGTGTTCCGGGGGCCGTTCTAGTCCAGGGCAGCGGCGATCTTCGCGGCGGTCGCCTTGAGTTCGTCGACATCGGCCATGGCGCCCTGGGCGTGGCCCTTCACGTCGCGGCCGGCCCACCGCGGGATGATATGAAAATGCAGGTGGAAGACGGTCTGGCCGCCGGCCTCGCCGTTGAACTGCATGATGGAGAAACCGTCGGGCTTCAGAGCCTTTTCACTTGCGCGGGCGGTGCGCTGGGTGGCGGCGGCGAGGGTGGAGAGGACTTCGGGCTCGATCTCCAGAAGGGTGCGGGCGGTCGAGGTCTTGGAGATGATGAGGACGTGGCCCTCCGACTGGGGAAAGACGTCCATGAACGCGAGAACGGCGTCGTCCTCCCACACGGTGACCTTGGGGATCTCGTCGCGGAGAATCTTGGCGAAGATGTTCGACGGGTCGTAGGGGGCGTGGAGGGTCATGGGGCGATCATACCGTTTCCCTCTCCCGGCGGGAGAGGGAAGTGGTTTGCCCCATTCCGCGACGCCCGCTAGGACAGCCGCTTCTCCCGCCTTCCCAAAAGACCGCGCCATGCACGATATCCGAGCCATTCGAGACAACCCCGAGCGTTTCGTCGCGGGCTGGCTGTCGCGCGGGGTGGCGGAGGCGGGCGGGCTGGTCGCCGACATCCTGCGTCTGGATGGCGAACTACGGCGCGCGCAGACGACGGGGCAGGACGCGCTGGCCAAGCGGAATGCGGCCTCCAAGCTGATCGGCGCCGCCATGGGCCGCAAGGACATGGAAGAGGCCGATCGCCTCAAGGCGGAAGTCGAGGCGCTGAAGGGCGACATCGCCGCGGCCGCCGAGGTCGAGGCCACGGTCGGCAAGGAGTTGCGCGGCATTCTGGCGGCGCAGAAGAACCTGGCGGCCGACGACGTGCCGGACGGCGAGGACGAGGCTGGCAATGTCGAGACCGCGCGCTGGGGCACGCCGAGGGCGGGGGCGCCGGCCAAGGATCACGCCGATCTGGGCGAGGCCATGGGTCTGCTGGACTTCGAGGCGGCAGCGAAGATGTCGGGCGCGCGGTTCGCCGTGCTGAAGGGCGGGCTGGCGCGGCTGGAACGCGCCGTCGGCCAGTTCATGCTCGACGTGCAGACGACCGAGCACGGCTATCTGGAGGTCAATCCGCCGTATCTGGTGCGGGATGAGGCGATGTTCGGCACGGGGCAGTTGCCGAAGTTCGCAACTGACTTGTTTTCCGCCGGTGCCTTGAGAGAGATATACCCCACGGGGCCTACCGACGTTCTGGCTGAACTGACCGGCTTTTCGACAGCGGATGGCGATGTCGTTGGTCTCGACGGCCAAGGCTACCGCCCGATCACCGACGCTCGCTGGCTCATCCCTACCGCCGAAGTCTCCCTGACCAACCTCGTGCGCGAGATGATCACGCCGGAGGAGGAACTGCCGCTGCGGCTGACCGCCCTCACGCCGTGCTTCCGGGCCGAGGCGGGGTCGGCGGGGCGCGATACGCGCGGGCTGATCCGCCAGCACCAGTTCCACAAGGTCGAGCTGGTCTCCATCACCACGCCGGACAAGTCCGACGAGGAGCACGAGCGGATGACGACCTGCGCCGAGGCCGTGCTGCGGAAACTGGAGCTGCCCTATCGCCGGATGCTGCTGTGCAAGGGCGACATGGGCTTTTCGGCGAAGAAGACCTTCGACCTGGAGGTCTGGCTGCCGAGCCAGGCTGCCTATCGCGAAATCAGTTCGGTCTCGAACTGCGGGGACTTTCAGGCGCGGCGCATGGACGCGCGGTTCAAGCGCAAGGAAGGCAAGCCGGAGTTCGTGCACACGCTGAACGGCTCCGGCCTGGCGGTCGGCCGGACGCTGGTGGCGATCATGGAGAACTACCAGGACGAGGGCGGGCGGATCGCCGTGCCGGCGGCCCTGCTGCCGTACATGGGCGGGGCGACGCACGTCGGCTGAGGGGTTCGCTCACCGGCATTGTGATCGGGCGTAAGGTGGATCGGGGATCGGCGGCGTCCTATCTTCGTTGCATCCGAGAACGCCCGCGCCTCGTCCTCCGCGAGGTCGCTCGAACAGGAGACGCCCATGAGCCTGATCGCCGCCGCCTTCGCCCTTTCGCTGACCGCAGCCCCGGCCGCCGAGCCGACCCCGATGACCTTCGAGGGATGGATCAACTTCTCGGGCGAGGAATTCCAGCTGGTCGAGAGCGAGAACCGCTATCGCGCGGGGACGCGCCGGCCCTGCGTTTCCGGCTCCCTGCCGCGAGACCTGCAGCGGATGTCGGCCTCGACCATCGGTCGTCAGAAGGTCCGCGTCACCGGGACGGCGATGGAATGGTCGGAGGACCTGCCGGGGCACCGCTATGAGTATGAGGGCTCGGTGCTGCGCAACGAGTGCGATGGCGCCTTCGTGATCCTGGGGACCGACATCTCGGTCATCCAGTAGCCGGTCGCAGGGTGCGCGAGGGCGTCGAGTCGGTTATTTGAGGCGACTCATCGAAGGCGTCCCGATTTGCGCATCCTGCTGACCAACGACGACGGCATCGAGGCCGAGGGCCTGGCCTGCCTGGAGCGGATCGCGCACACGCTGTCCGACGACGTGTGGATCGTCGCGCCGCACGAGGAGCAGTCGGGCAAGGGGCGGGGGATCACCCTGACCGAGCCCTTGCGGGTCAACCGGTTCGGGGACAAGCGGTTCTCGGTGACGGGGACGCCGACCGACTGTGTGGTGCTGGCGGTCAACGACCTGATGGATGTGAAGCCCGATCTGGTGCTGTCGGGCGTCAATCGCGGGCACAATGTCGGAGAGGACTGCTCCTACTCCGGCACGGTTGCGGGGGCGCTGCAGGGGATGGCGTTCGGGATCCGTTCGATCGCCCTATCGCAATCGCTGGAGCGGTTCCACAACGAGGTGACGGCACACTGGGAGACGACCGAGGCCTATGCCCCGCCGATCATAAGCCGCCTCTTGGCCGAGACCTGGCAGGGCGGGGTGGTGATGAACCTGAACTTCCCCGCGCGGCCGCCCGAGGCGGTGACCGAGGTCGAGGTGACGGTGCAGGGTTTCCGCCAGGCCGGGGAGATGCATGCGGTCAAACGCACCGACCTGCGCGGTCGCGACTACTACTGGATGAGCTTCCGGGGGGCGAAGCAGGACCACGCGCCGGGCACGGACCTGCGGGCCATGGATGACGGCAAGATCTCGGTCACGCCGCTGCACATCGACCTGACGCACCGGGCCAGCGTCCACGACCTGAAGGGCGTGCTGGGCGGGGCGCCGCCGAAGAGTCTGTTGGGATGAACCTGAAGGACGATCGGGCGGGAAGGCTGATCCTGTCGCTGCGGCAGCAGGGGGTCACCGATCCCAGGGTGCTGGCGGCGATGGAATCGATCGACCGCGCCGTGTTCGTGCACGAGAAATTCCTCGATCAGGCCTGGGAGGATCAGGCCCTGCCGATCGACTGCGCTCAGACGATCAGTCAGCCCTATATCGTCGGATTGATGACCCAGGCCCTGGACGTCCAGCCGCGTCACCGGGTGCTGGAGATCGGCACGGGCAGCGGATACCAGTGCGCCGTCCTGTCGCGGCTGGCCCGTTACGTCTACTCGGTGGAGCGGTATCGCAGCCTGCTGGTCGAGGCCGAGGCGAAGCTGCGGCTCCTTCAGATCGACAACGTCATCACCCAGCATTCCGACGGCGGCCTGGGTTGGCCCAAGCAGGCGCCGTTCGACCGGATCATGGTGACGGCGGCGTCGCCGAACGAGCCAACGGAACTGCTGAAGCAACTCAAGCCGGGCGGGGTGCTGGTCGCGCCCGTGGGACGGACATCGGTGCAGATGCTGCATCGTTACACCGGGCAGGAGGACGGCTCGTTCCGCCGCGAAAGCCTGTGCGAGGTGCGGTTCGTGCCGTTGGTCGAAGGGACGGCGAAGGAGGGGTGACGCGATGCCGCGTTAACCTCTCCGCCCCACTTTCGCGCGCTTTGGCGGGTTGGCTTATCGGCTTCGACGGGGCATGTCGGGCAGGATGAACGGGGAGCCGCGAATGCGTTTTGCAAACTGGATCAGGGCCGGCGCCATCGCGCTGGCGGGACTGGCGGCCACGGCCTGCGCCTCCTATCCGACCGAGCCGGTCTATTCGACGCGACCGATGCCGGGGTATGGCGGAAACCAGCCGGTCCAGCCCGGCTACGGCACGCCGCCGGCGTACAATCCGCCCGCCTACACGCCGCCGGGCGTCCAGCCGCCGACCTACGAATCGCCGCCGCCGATCGCCGCGCCGACCGAGCGGATCGAAGGCGGGGCCCTGCCGCCGCCGTCGTCGGGATCGAACAATTATCCGCCGCCGGCCTACAACCCGCCCTCGTACAACCCGCCAGCTCCGGCGACGTCGCCGTCCTATGCGACGCCCAGCGCGCCGATGAGTGTCAGCGCGGGCGCGGCCTATGTCATCCAGCCCGGGGATACGATCTCCGGCGTCGGGCGGCGTTTCCAGACCCCGGTGCAGAACCTGATCGACCTGAACGGCCTGGGGCCGCGCGGGGCGATCACCGTGGGGCAGTCGATCATCCTGCCCGACAGCGCGCTAGACACCGGGCGCGATCCCTATGCCACCGGGCCTGCGCCCGTCGGGGTCCGGGTGCCGGAAAACGGAATGATCCCCCCGCCGCCGCCGCCGCCCTCGGGCAATCCGGCCGCGCCGCCTCCGTCGCGCGAGCCGGCCGCGACCGCTCAGACGAGTGTGGCTCCGGCCGGTTCGACAGTGTTCCAGTGGCCCGTGCGGGGCGACATCCTGCGCCGGTTCGGCCCGGTCGGGATGGGCGAGCGCAACAACGGAATCAATATCGGCGCGGCGGCCGGAGCGGCCGTGGGCGCGGCGGCCGGGGGCCGGGTCTCCTACATCGGCGACGATCTGCCGGGGCAGGGGCTGACGGTATTGATCACCCACCGCGACGGATGGCGCACGGTCTATGGCCATCTGGGCTCCGCGACGGTGCGAGACGGCGACGACGTGCGGGCGGGCCAGCAGATCGGCACCGTGGGTCTGACGGCCGGCGACGGGCGCCCCTCGATCCATTTCGAGACCCGCCGGATGCAGGGCGATCAGCCCACCGCGATCGATCCTTTGACCGTTTTGCCACGGTAGAGCCGCCGAACCATCACGTCGCGTTGCAATCGCCGGGGCTCGGCCCTAGGTTCCGCGCCTTGTTTTAAACGGGCGCCCGAAAGCGGCTGCCTCGCCTTCGGGGAAGACCTCCATGCCTGCAACCGCTGACGGCGGCATTGTCGCCGCGATCGTGCAGTTCCTGCCGTTCATCGCGATCTTCGTCCTGTTCTACTTCCTGCTGATCCGCCCGCAGCAGAAGCGCGCCAAGGAACACGCGGCGACCATCGGCGCCGTGAAGCGGGGCGACACGGTCGTTCTGTCCTCGGGCATGATCGGCAAGGTCACCCGCGTCGAGGAAGCGGAGGTCAACGTCGAGATCGCCCCCAGCGTCAATGTACGCGTGGTCAAGGGCATGATCGCCGAGGTGCGCAACCGCACCGCCATCGCCGCCAACGATTCCAAGGGCTGAGCTTCGGCTCGCTGAACGAAAGCCCCGTCCATGATTCAGCTCTCACGCTGGAAAGTCATCCTTGTCGCCGCGTCGCTGTTCTTCGGCGTCCTGCTGGCGCTGCCCAACATGTTGTCGGACGCTCAGCGCGAAGCGCTGCCGGCCTTCATGCCCAAGAACAAGCTGAACCTGGGCCTCGACCTGCAGGGCGGATCGTATCTGCTGCTGGAAGTCGACGTCGAGGCGATGCGCGCCAAGCGGGTCGAGACCATGGCCGAGGACGTCCGGCAGACCCTGCGGGAAGACCGGATCCCGATCGTCAGCGTGCGCCCCGAAGCCGGCGGCGTGGTCGTCACCGTGCCCGAAGCCCAGGCCGAGCTCGCCGCCACGGCGCTGCGGAAACTGGTTCAGGCCACGCCCGGCGGCGTCGCCGATCGGGCGGTGACGCCCCAGGCCGGCGGCGCGATCCGGTACGGCTACACCGAGACGGGCCTGCGCAACCTCGGCCCCACGGCCGTCGACCAATCGATCGAAGTCGTGCGTCGCCGGATCGATTCGCTCGGCACCCGCGAGCCCTCGATCACCCGCCAGGGCGCGGACCGGATCGTCGTCCAGGCGCCGGGCGAAAGCGACCCGGCGGCGCTGGAGCGCGTCATCGGCCAGACCGCCCAGCTGACCTTCCAGATGGTCGATGTCGAAAACTCGCAAAGCGCCTTCCAGACCGGGATCATTCCGCCGGACGCGCAACTGCTTCAAGGCGAAGACGGCACCCCCTATCTGGTCAAGAAGCGGGTCATCGTCTCGGGCGAAAGCCTGGTGCCGGATCGCACGAACGTGACGACCGACCAGTCGGGCCGTCCGGCCATCGGCTTCGCCTTCAACGGCGCGGGCGCTACCCGCTTCGGGCAGGCGACCACCCAGAATATTGGCAAGCCCTTCGCCATCATCCTGGACGGGAAGGTGATCTCGGCCCCGACGATCAACAGCCCCATCCTGGGCGGCTCGGGCATTATCGAAGGCGGCTTCTCGATCGCCCAGGCCTCCGAGATGGTGAACCTGCTGAAGGGCGGCGCCCTGCCGGCCCCGCTGAAGGTCGAGGAACGCCGCACCGTGACCGCGGAGCTCGGCGCCGACGCCGTCAAGGCCGGCGCCCTGTCGACCGCGATCGGCTTCGTCATCATCGTGCTGTTCATGCTGCTGGCCTACGGCTTCCTGTTCGGCGGCGTATCGGTGGTCGGGCTGATCCTGAACGGCATCCTGATCGTGGCGGCCATGTCCCTGACCCAGGCGACGCTGACCCTGCCCGGTATCGCGGGTCTGATCCTGACCTTCGCGGTGGCCGTGGACGCGAACGTGCTGATCTATGAGCGGATGCGCGACGAGGCGCGGGCCGGACGGTCCGTCATCGCCTCGATGGACGCCGGCTTCAACAAGGCCATGGGGACGATCATTGACGCCAACCTGACGACCTTGGTGGCTGCGGCCATCATGTTCATCTTCGGCGCCGGCCCCGTGCGCGGCTTCGCTTGGACGCTGTCGATCGGGGTGTTCACCTCGGTCTTCTCGTCGGTCCTGGTCGCCCAGGTCCTGCTCGCCTACTGGCTGAAGACCGCCAGACCCAAGACCCTGCCGATCGCGGAGACCGTCAAATGACCTGGTGGCCCCTCATCAAGGTCCTCCCGCAGAAGACCAATTTCCACTTCGTCAAATACGCCCGCTACGCCGCCGTCCTGTCGGTCGTGCTGTGCGTGGCGTCCATCGTGGCTTGCTTCGTACCCGGCCTGAACATGGGCATCGACTTCCGGGGGGGCGCCTCGATGGAGGTCGCCAAGCCCGCGGGTCAGACCATCGATCTCGAGGCCGTGCGCGGCTCCGTGGCCGAACTGAACCTCGGCGACGTCGGGGTGCAGGGCATCGCCCGCCGCGACACCAACGTCCAGGACGGCTCCACCGCCGTGCTGCGCTTCCAGGTGCCGGAAGGCCGCGACCAGACCGCCGTCGTCAATCAGGTCGAGAGCGCCATCACGGCGGCCGTCGGCGAGGTGACCTATTCGGGAGTCAGCGTCGTCGGCTCCAAGGTGTCGGGCGAGCTGTTCACCTCGGGCCTCTTGGCGCTCGGCGTCGCCATCGCCCTGATGTTCGCCTACATCTGGTTCCGGTTCGAACCCCAGTTCGGTTTCGGCGCCGTGGCCGGCCTGCTTCACGACGTGATCCTGACGTTCGGCCTGATCGTGCTGTTCAAGCTGGAGTTCAGCCTGAACATGGTGGCCGCCATCCTGACCGTCATCGGCTATTCGATGAACGACACGGTGGTGGTGTTCGACCGCCTCCGCGAGAACCTGCGCAAGTACAAGACCATGCCGCTGCGCGAGGTGATCGACCTGTCGCTGAACGAGACGCTGTCGCGGACCATCATCACCGGCGTCACCGCCGTCATGGTGCTGGCGGCCCTGGCCGTCTTCGGCGGCGAGGCCCTGTTCGGCTTCTCGATCGCCCTGATGTTCGGGATCATCGTGGGCACCTATTCCTCGATCTACGTGGGTGCGCCGATCATCCTGCTGTGGGGCGTGAAGCGCGGCGAACTGACCGAGGACGCCAAGCCGGTCAAGCTGGGCATGGCGTCGCGGCCCTGAGCCACGGGTCGCTTGCCTGACGCCTCTTCCAGTCTCGACGATCAGGTCCGCGCGGCCGATCCCGACCGTTGGCTGTCCAGCCGGTTCGTCGGCGACGCCCAGGCGCGCGCGGACCTGATCGTCCTCTACGCCCTCGAGGCGGAGTTGATGAGCATTCCGACGCGGGTGACCCAGCCCCTGCTGGCGGAGATGCGCTATGCCTGGTGGCGCGAGCAGATGGGCGGGGTCTTCTCAGGCATGGCGCGCAAGGGCCATCCGGTGCTGGAGGCCCTGACCGACGTGGTCGCGCGTCGCAGCCTGCCCCGCGAACCGTTCGACGCCCTGATCGATGCCCATATCGACCGCGTGCACGGCGAACCCCACGACCTGAACGCCTTCTACGTCGGGCCCATGCAGACGGCGGTCCGGATCCTGATCGGGCACGGCCATGAGCGGGCCGTCGCCGAGGCCGGCCAGGTCTGGGGCCTGATGCAGGTCGGGCGGGCCGAGACGGCGGTGACGGTCCGGGCCGACGCGAACCGGGCGCTGCGCAAGCTACCGGCCGCGGCGTTCCCGGCCGTGGCCCACGCCGCGCTGAAGCCGGATGCGCCGGAGCCGATGAAGCGGCTCACGCTGACCTGGGCGACGCTGAGAGGGCGGATCTGATGGCCGTGACCCGGACCGATGTCGTCATCCTCGGCGGGGGACACAACGGGCTGGTCTGCGCCTTCTATCTGGCGCGGCGGGGGCTGAAGGTCACGGTGCTGGAGCGGCGCGGCGTCGTCGGCGGGGCGGCCGTGACGGAGCCCTTCCACCCGGGTTTTCGCAACTCGACCGCCAGCTACACCGTCAGCCTGCTGAACCCGAAGATCATCGCCGATCTGGAGTTGGCCCGGCACGGACTGCGCGTCGTCGAACGTCGGATGTCGAACTTCCTGCCGCTGGACGGGGACTATCTCGCCGCCGGGGAGGGTCAGACGCAGGCCCAGCTAGCGCGGTTCTCAGGCCGCGATGCGGAGCGGTTGCCCGAGTACGAGGCGCGGCTGGAGGCGGTGGCGGCGGTGCTGCGGGCGCTGGTGCTGGAGACGCCGCCCAACCTGCCGACGGGAGGATGGCTGCAGGCCCTGCCGGAGATGCTGAGGTCGGCAGCGGTGGCGAAGCGGCTCGGCGGACTGGACCTGACCGGACGGCGCGACGTGCTGGACCTGTTCGCCAAGTCGGCGGGCGACTGGCTGGACGGCTGGTTCGAGAGCGATCCGATCAAGGCCCTGTTCGGCTTCGACAGCGTCGTCGGCAACTATGCCTCGCCCTATACGCCGGGGTCCGCCTACGTCCTACTGCACCATGTCTTCGGCGAGGTGAACGGCAAGAAGGGCGTCTGGGGGCACGCCATCGGCGGCATGGGCGCGATCACCCAAGCCATGGCGGCGGCCTGTCTCGAGCAGGGCGTCGAGATCCGGCTTGAGACCGAGGTCGCCGCGGTCCTGACCGAGAAGGGCAAGGCGGTAGGGGCGGTGACGACTTCGGGCGACACGGTGCGCGGCCGGGCTGTGGTCTCGAACCTGCATCCACGCCTGCTGTTCGACCGGCTGGTCGATCCGGCCATGGTTCCGGCGGACTTCGCCGAGCGGATGAGCCGCTATACGTCCGGGTCGGGGACGTTCCGGATGAACGTGGCCCTTTCGGAGTTGCCGCGCTTCACGGTCCTGCCGGAGCCGGGCGATCACCATACGGCGGGCATCCTCATCGCGCCGAGCCTCGCTTACATGGACCGGGCCCACGCCGAGGCGCGGCTGAACGGATGGTCGTCGAAGCCGATCGTTGAGATGCTGGTCCCCTCGACGCTGGACGATACGCTGGCGCCGCCCGGACAGCATGTGGCCAGCCTTTTCTGCCAGCATGTCGATCCGATGCTGGGGGACGAGCATCGCGAGACCGTCGCGGACCTGATGATCGAGACGGTCGACTCCCATGCGCCGGGCTTCAAGGCCTCGGTGCTGGGACGGCTGGCGCTGGGGCCGCGCGATCTGGAGCGGCGGTTCGGTCTGGTCGGCGGCGACATCTTCCACGGGCGGCTGACGCTGGACCAGCTGTTCAGCGCCCGGCCAACGCTGGGCCATGCGGATCACCGGATGCCTGTGCCGGGCCTCTATCTGTGCGGATCAGGGGCGCATCCGGGCGGCGGGGTCACCGGCGCGCCGGGGCACAATGCGGCCAAGGCGATCCTGCGGGATATCTAGGCTTCCGCGACGCCCAAGGCGCTATAGAGCGCGGACTTTACGGCTTCCTCGGTGAAGGGCTTCTGGATCGTCGGCTGGCCGCGCCAGTGGTCGGGCAGGCCGCCTTCGCCGTAGCCGGTGGAGAAGACGAACGGCACGCCCTTGGCCTTCAGCGCCTCAGCGACCGGGAAGACCTCCTTGCCGGCGACGTTCACGTCCAGAAGGGCGGCGTCCAGCAGCGGATCGTCGGCCACGACTTCCAGCGCCTCGTCCACCGTCGAGATCGCCCCCACCGGCACGGCGCCCATGTCTTCCAGGATAGTCTCCAGCAGCATGGCGACCAGAGATTCGTCCTCGACCACGAGGATGCGGCGACCCGACAGACCGTCAGCCATGCTGTTGAGAATCCCTATCAAGCGGAACTGACAATTCCGCGATAAAACCGTCGCTTGCGTAGCTGAGTTTGGCCTCGCCCGCCAGATCGTGACGCACGTTCCTTTCGATCAGACGACTGCCGAACCCCTTGCGGTTCGGAGGGCTCACTGTCGGGCCGCCGACCTCGCGCCATGTCATCGTCAGAGTGCGATTGGTTTGGTCGGCGATGCTCCAGTCGACGAACACACGACCGTCAGGCGTCGATAGAGCGCCGTATTTGGCGGCGTTGGTCGCCAGTTCGTGGAAGATCATGCCGAGCGACAGGGCCGCCGCTGGACCGAGCGGCAGGGGCGGGCCGTTGAGCACGATGCGGCTGGGGCCGTGGGCCGCGGTTTCATGCTCCAGCACAGCGCGCAGGTCCGCGCCCTCCCAGTGGCTGCGGGTCAGCAGGTCGTGGGTGTGCGACAGGCTCAGAAGTCTGGCCTGGAAGCTCTCGGCGAAGGACCTGGGGTCCGTGTGCGACCGGGCGGTCTGCATGGCGATCGACTGGACCGTGGCCAGGGTGTTCTTCACCCGGTGGTTCAGTTCGTCGATCATCAGGCGCTGACGCTGGGCGGCGCGAACCGTGTCGGTGACGTCGTGACCCTGGACGAAGATCCCGACCACCGCGCCCCCGTTGTCACGGATGGGCTGGTAGATGAAATCGACGTTGCGGCTGATCTCCTGATTGGAACCCTCGGGACGGAAGGTGACCAGCGCCCCCTTGCCCTCGTAGGGTTCGCCCGTCGCGAACACCGAATCGAGAAGTTCGTAATAGCCCTGGCCCGCAAGGTCCGGCAGCGCCTCGCGTATCGACAGTCCAACCACGTCCGACCGGCCGATGATCCGCGCGTAAGCCTCGTTGTGCATCTGGAAGACATGGTCCGGGCCGGACAGAATGGCGACGAAGCCGGGCGCCGACATGAACATCTCGACCAGGCGATTGCGTTCGATCTCGAGACGTCGGTTGTCCTCCTGAACGGCCCGAGCACGGTTCATCACGCCGCCGCCCAGGATCATGTCAAGGGCGCTGATAGCCGGACTGTCGTCGCGCTCTCGCCGCAAGCGCTCCAGTTCCGTGATGTCGGACGTGTGCTGGAGGATCAGGACGATCCGGCCATCGGCGTCATGAAGGGGCGTGTGGGTGGCGCTCCAATAGCGATCTTCGAGCGTCGTCCGTCCATCGGCGTCGGTCACGGGGATCGCGAAATGAATGAGAGCGAGGTGGTCCCGCGCGCCGGTCGCGAGCACCTTGTCGAACGAGGCGCGCAGTTGACGAGCGTTCTCGGCGCCTTCTTCCGTGTCGCCGCCCGTGAAGATGTCGAACAGCGGCTTGCCGATCAGCTCATCGCGCGTCTTGCCGACGACCGCCAGATAGGCGGCGTTCATGCCCGCGTAGCGCAGGTCCGGGGTCAGCAGCATATAGGGGTTGGTCGACGCCTCGAAGGCGGCCGCCAAATCTATCGCCTGATCAAGTGCACGCACGCGTACCGTCTCCCCCGATCCGGGCCAGCGCGCGGCATGGCGAAAGGTTCCCGCGCAATGTGAAGTTTGTTTCGTCGCATCGCCCGGCTAAGGATCGACGCATGTTTTTCGCAAGTCTCGCCTTGGCCGCCCAGATGACCCTGTCGCCCGTTCCGCCGGTCAATCCCCAGGTTCAGGTGGCGCAGGGGAGGCTGGTGGGACGCCAGGCGGGGGACGTGGACTCCTTCAAGGGCGTCCCGTTCGCCGCCCCGCCGATCTGGGCCCTGCGCTGGCGTCCGCCGCAGGCTCCGGCACTCTGGACGGGCGAGCGGGATGCGGGCCAAGTCGGGGCGATCTGCATCCAGGCGCCGTCCAACGGCGATCCGGGGGTGGGGCCGGGGGCGCCGAGCGAGGACTGTCTGACGCTGAACGTCTGGCGACCGGCAGGGCAGGGCGAGGGCCTGCCCGTCATGGTCTGGATCCATGGCGGTGGCTACAATAACGGCTCGGGCACGCCGCCTCTGTATGACGGGGCAAATCTGGCGCGGCGCGGCGTCGTGGTGGTGACGATCAACTACCGGCTCGGGCGGCTGGGGTTCTTCGATCATCCGGCGCTGGCGTTCGAGCGCGACCCGGCCGAGCCCGCCGGAAACTATGGCGTGATGGACCAGATCGCGGCCCTGCGATGGGTTCGCGACAACATCGGGGCCTTCGGCGGCGATCCGCAGCAGATCACGATCTTTGGTGAGTCGGCGGGCGGGGCGGCGGTCATGCAGTTGATGGTCGCGCCGGCCGCGCGCGACCTGTTCCAGGCCGCGGTGGTCCAGTCCGGACTGGGGCGGCAAAGGTCCGCTCTGCTGGCCGAAGACCGACCGGGGCGGCCCTCGGCCCAGTCGCTCGGCGTGGCCTTCGCCAAGTCCGTGGGCCTGCCCAATGCGACAGCGGACGACCTGAGAGCTCTGCCCGCCGAGCGACTGCTGTCGCCCATGCCGGCCTTCTACAGCGACAATCTGGTGGTCGACGGACAGGTGGTCCCCGAAGACGTGATCGAAGCCTTCGCGGCCGGGCGTCAGGCGGCCGTGCCCATGATGATCGGAACGAACAGCGCCGAGTTCTGGTGGATCCGCCCGACGGACGCCGGGGCCTATGGCCGCACCGACGACGTAATGACGGACGCGGAATACGACGCCCTTGTCGCCGCTTACGAGGGACCGCCGGGGTACGACGCCCATGTCGTCTCCGATCTGATCTTCAACGAACCGGCGCGGCAACTCGCGCGGCTGCATGCCCGGGCAGGGAATGCGACCTACCTGTACCGCTTCGATATTGTGCCGGACTCGAATCCGGAGCCCAGCGGCGGGGCGACCCATGCGTCGGAGCGGCCCTATGTCTTCGACAACCTCGACACCGTCGGGCGGCCGATGGGTGAGCGGGACGAACGGGCGGCGACGGCGATGGCCGACTACTGGACGACCTTCGCGAAGAGGCATGACCCAAACGGCGCCGACCGCCCCGTCTGGCCCGAATTCGGCGCAGCGCCGGACCAGCTGCTGGAGTTCACCAACGACGGACCCGTGGCCAAGCCGGTGCCGTTCCCGGAGCGGCTGGACCTGATCGAGCGGTTCTACGATCGGGTCAGACCCTAGAGGCAGGCCCCATTCGTCTGGATGATCTCGGCATAGAGATAACCGCTGTCCTTGATCGTCCGCTCCTGGGTCAGGAAGTTGACGTGGGTGATGCCGAACCGCTTCGAATAGCCCAGCGACCACTCGAGATTGTCGAGCAGCGACCAGGCCATGTAGCCCTCGATCTTCACGCCCTTGCCGATGGCGTCGTGGACGGCTCTGACGTGGTTGCGCAGGTAGTCGACGCGCATCGGGTCGTGGATGCGGCCGTCGATGGCCTGGGGCGGGTCGTACCAGGCCGAGCCGTTCTCGGTGACCATCAGGGGCAGGCCGTTCGTCTGCTCGTACAGCCAGACCAGGGTGTCGGTGAAGGCGGGAGGGTAGACTTCCCAGCCCGTCTCGGTGTGGGGATGTTGGACCTGTTTCACCGGCCGGGCGCGGACGGGCCATGCGTCAGGCGCGTTCTCGGGCACCGCGCGGGTGTACCAGTTCAGACCCATCCAGTCGGTCGGCGTGGCAATCAGGTCGTAGTCCTCGGCCGGGAAATCGCGCATCGCGTCGCTGTAGACGTCGTGCAGTTCGGCCGGGTAGCCGCGGCCCATCAGGGGGTCGAGGAACCAGCGGTTCATCTGGGCCTCGGCGCGCTTGCGGGCGGCTTCGTCCTCGGGTCTGTCGCTGGCCGGGTATTTGGGCTCGATGTTGAGGACGATGCCAATTCGACCTTCACCGACCTCGCGGAAGCGGCGGACGGCGGCGCCGTGAGCGCGCAGGACGTTGTGGCCGGCGATGACGGCCTCGTAGTGGGACCGGTGGCCGGGGGCGAGCACGCCGTGCAGATAGCCGCCGTCGATGATGACCCAGGGCTCGTTGATCGTGCCCCAGGTCTTTACCCGGCCTCTGAACCGTTCGAACAGGACCTGGCCATAATCGGCGAACCAGTCGGCGATGTCGGGGTTCAGCCAACCGCCGCGATCGTCCAGCGCGGCGGGCAGGTCCCAGTGATAGAGGGTGCAGAGCGGCTCGATCCCCGCCTCGATCAAGGCGTCGATCAGATCGTCGTAGAACTTCAGACCCGCCTCGTTCAGCCGGCCCGTGCCGTCCGGCATGACCCGGCTCCAACTCACGGAGAATCGGTAGGCTTTCAAACCCAGCCGTTGCATCAGATCGACGTCCTCGCGCCAGCGGTTGTAGTGGTCGCAGGCGACATCACCGGTATCGCCGCCCTTCATGTTGCCGGGAATGTGGCAGAACCGGTCCCAGATCGACTCGCCCGCCCCATCCGCCAGGGACGAACCCTCGATCTGATAGGCCGCCGTCGCCGCGCCCCACAGGAAACCATCGGGAAACTGGTACTTGGCGCTCATGGGCAGGCTTTCGTTCGGGGAGGCGGAAACGCCGTCACGGCGGGAAAGGAACCGTTGCAGCAGAGACAACGTGGATCGAAAAGTCCGGTGTGGCCAAACTACGGCACTTGCGGGGCCTATTACCAGTGTGTCATGTAACCGCTTACAAGATTGTGTCGACGGACCTTCGATAAAAGAGGGCCGGGACGACGGGGACGTTCAGGACAGACTGCGTGCAGCGCATCCGCACCCACAGCTCAGACGGCCGTGCGCCGGTCGGACGCGCCAAATGAAGGCGGCGACGATTCGTGACGTGGCCGAACGCGCCCAGGTCTCGGTGGCCTCGGTATCGCGCGTGCTGACAGGCGCGGGGGCGGTGACCGAACCGACCCGGTTGAAGGTGCTGGAGGCGGTCGAGGCCCTGGCCTATGTGCCGCACTCGGGCGCCCGCAGCCTGTCGACGAGCCGCACCGATACGGTGGGCGTCATCCTGCCCGACCTGTTCGGCGAGTTCTTCTCGGAGCTGATCCGGGGCATGGATGTGGCCGCGCGCGCCAACGGCCTGCATCTGATCGTATCCAGCTCCCACGACGACGCCTCGGAGGCGGCCGCCGCCATCCGCTCGATGCGCGGTCGCGTCGACGGGCTGATCGTTCTGTCGCCCCATCTCGATTCGGCCCACCTGGCGCAAAGCCTCGCGGGTCGCCTTCCCGTCCTGCTGATGAACGGCGGCGCCAATGACGAGGGCCGGCCCTCGATCGTCGTCGACAACGTCGGCGGCGCGGTCGCGGCGGTCGAGCATCTGCTGGGACACGGCCGTGTGCGGATCGCCCACATCGGCGGCCCTTCGGGCAACCTGGAAGCGCGCGAGCGTCAGGCCGGCTACGTCCAGGCCGTCGCCGCCGCCGGGCGCCAGCCCCAGATCGTGGCCGGAGACTTCACCCAGGCGTCCGGCCATGTCGCGACCACGGCCCTGCTGGCCGAGGGCGTGCGTCCCGACGCCATTTTCGCCGCCAACGACATGATGGCGGTGGGCGCGCTGCTGGCTCTGCAGGAAGCCGGCGTCCGCTGCCCCGAGGATATCGCCGTGGTCGGCTTCGATGACGTGCCGATTGCGGCTCTGGTTCGGCCCGCGCTGACGACCCTGCGTATCGAGATCGCCGAGACGGGCCGTCGCGCCATGGATCGGCTGGTGGCCTTGATCGCCGCCTCCAACGACCCGCAGGCGACGCCCGACGCCGCCTGCGAGACCATCCGACCCCAACTCGTCGTCCGCCAGTCTTGCGGCCGCACCCATTCCAGCACTGCCTTCAACGGAGAGACCCAATGACCCGCATGACCCTGCGCAACCGCGCGCTGGGCGCCGCCTCGGCCTTGGCCGTGGCGACCCTGCTGGCGGCCGGCGCCGCCTCGGCCCAGACCACCAACGCCACCATCCGGGGCACGGTGTATGAGGGCGACGCCCCCGAATCCGGCGGCGAGATCGTCGCCCGCGAAACCTCGACGGGCTTCTCGTACCGCGCCCGCATCAACGCCGACGGCTCCTACGCCCTGGTCGGCGTGCGCCCGGGGTCCTACGAGATCACCGCGACGACCGGCGACGGCCAGGTCGCCTCGGACGTCGTGTCGGTCGGCGTGGCCCAGGCCGCCAGCCTGGACCTGAGCGTCGCCAGCTCGGCCGCCGTCGCCGCTGACGCCACCGACGTCGGCGACATCGTCGTGACCGGCCGTCGCCTGGTCGAGGTCCGCACGCCGGAGAACGCGACCAACGTCACGATCCAGCAGATCCAGACCCTGCCTCAGATCAACCGCAACTTCCTCAACTTCGCCGCCCTGGCTCCGGGCGTGCGCGTCTCGACCAACGAGCAGGAAGTCACCATCAGCGCCGGCGGCCAGCGGGCCGAAGCCATCAACGCCTTCATCGACGGCGCCAGCCTGAAGTCGAACATCATCTCGGGCGGCATCCAGGGCCAGGACGACAGCCGCGGCAACCCGTTCCCGCAAGCCGCCATCGGCGAGTTCCGGATCATCACCCAGAACTTCAAGGCCGAGTACGAACAGGCGTCCTCGGCCATTATCACGGCCGTGACCCGCTCGGGCACCAACGAGTTCCACGGCGAGGTCTTCGGTTCGTATCGCGACCAGGAGTTCATCGCGCCCGACGTCTTCACGCGTCGTCGCGGCGGGACCCAGCCGGATCTGGAAGTCCAGCAGTACGGCGCCGCCCTTGGCGGTCCGATCATCCAGGACCGCCTGCACTTCTTCGGCAGCTACGAGCACAAGCAGGAAAATCGTGCGGCCGTCGTCAACCTGGGCCGCCAGAACCCGGCCTATGTGACCCAGTTCGCCCAGTACATCGGCACCTTCGCCACGCCGTTCGAGGAAGACCTGTTCTTCGGCAAGCTGAGCTTCCAGCCCGCCGAAGGCCATCTGCTGGATCTGAGCGTCACCTATCGCGATGAGGCCGACACCACCGGCGTCGGCGGCGCCAACTCGTTCGAGCGCGCCTCGGGCCTGCAGCAGACCACCAAGAGCGCCCAGCTGCGCTATCAGTGGCAGGGCGACGGTTTCGTCAACGAAGCCTCGATCGACTACCGCAACTACAACTACATGCCGACCGCGTCGAACTTCGACACCCGCGGGTCCAGCTACCGCATCTTCGAGACTGGCTACGACCCCTTCGGCGGCGTGCCGATCCTGAACATCGGCGGTTCGGGCAGCCGTCAGGACATCACCGACAAGACCCTGACGTTCCGCGACGACCTGACCTTCACCGACCTGGAGTTCAACGGCTCCCACACCCTCAAGATGGGCTTCAAATTCTCGGCCCAGAACTATGTCGTCGACAAGGAGTTCGGCCGGAACCCGGAGTTCTTCTTCGACCTGAACGGCACGGCCTCGGGCAGCGCCGCGGTGCCGTACCGCGTGCAGCTGGGCAACCGCTTCCCGACCGTCGATCTCGATAACAACGTCTTCGGCGTCTATGTCCAGGACGACTGGCAGCTCACCGACAAGCTGGAGATCAACCTCGGCATCCGCTGGGACTACGAGGACAACGCCAACAACGTCGACTACGTCACGCCCGCCAACGTTCTGACAGGCCTGAACCAGTGGATCGCGTCGACCGACGGCGGCAAGGCGGCCGGCTACAAGCCCAGCTGGTTCAACGTCAACGACTACATCTCGACCGGCAACAACCGTGACGCCTTCACCGGCGCCTTCCAGCCGCGCATCGGTTTCTCCTACGATGTCTTCGGCGATCGCGAGACGGTCGTCTTCGGCGGCGCCGGTCGCTACTACGACCGCGTCAACTTCAACTTCGCCTTCGACGAAGTGGCGAAGGGCGGCGATTTCACCCGCAACGCCTTCTTCTCGACCACCGGCCGTCCGGCAGGCGTGGCGAACGGCGGCCCGACGGATCCGATCCTGTGGAACGCCAGCTACTTCACCGCTGCGGGCCTGGATCCCGTCCTGAACAACATTCCGGCGCGCGGCGAAGCCTTCCTGTTGAAGAACGACTTCGACGCTCCGTTCACCGACCAGTTCAACCTGGGCCTGCGTCAGCGTTTCGGTGACTGGCAGACCGAGTTCACCCTGGCCTACGGCAAGTCCGAGAACGAGTTCACCTGGCAGTACCTCAACCGCTGCCGCGAGCCCAACGCTCCAAACGACGGCGACGGCTTCGGCGACAACGGCGGCTTCTGCTCGCCAGGCGGCACCAACCCCTACCGCACCTATCTGGTCAGCGATCACAACAAGGAGCGCGAGTTCACCGCCCTCTACGTCAAGCTGGACAAGAACTACACGCGTGAAAGCGGCTGGGGCCTGAACATCGCCTACACCTGGTCCGACTCGCAGCAGAACGGCGGCGACGACAACTTCTGCTTCGACTGCTTCAGCGTGGCCACCTCGCCGATGCGCAACTCGCCCAACAACGAGCATCACCGCATCGTCGCCAACGGCATCCTGGACCTCGGGGCCGGCTTCCAGCTGTCGGGCATCCTGACCCTGGGTTCTGGCACGCCGTTCAACGTCTTCGACGGCACCGGCTCGCGCTTCTACTACCGTCCGTCGGGCGCCTATCCGGATCGTGAGAACTTCATCATCCCGGACGCCTTCGCCTACCGGAACCTGGACCTGCGTCTGACCAAGTCGATCGACCTGTGGGATGCCGGCGAGGTGCAGCTGTACGTGGACGCGATCAACGTCTTCAACTTCGACAACTACTCCGGGTTCAACGGCGACAAGGGCACGCCCAACTTCGGCAACCCGTCGTCGGTGCTGTTCCCGACCCAGACCTTCCAGTTTGGCGCACGCTACAGCTTCTGATCCCACTCTCCTGAGACTGGCCGCCCCCTGCGACAAAGGGGGCGGCCATCTTTTTTCGGGCGACGCGGGGGCGTTGGCGTAGGATAGAATGAGTATGGATCGTCGCCGCTTTCTCCTGGCCTCTACGGCCGCCGCCGGACTGATCGCTGTGGGCTCGCCCGCGCTGGCCCAGACCGGTCGTCGCGCCTCCGTCCGCGTCGACCCGGAGGTCAACGAACTTCAACGCCGCACCTTTGACTGGTTCGTCCACGTCACGGATCGCGCGACAGGCCTGACGCCCGACCGCTGGCCAACGGAAAGCTTCTGTTCGGTCGCCGCCGTCGGCTTCGCCCTGGCCTGCTGGCCTGTCGGGGTCGAGCGGGGATGGATGACCCGAGCCGAGGCGCGCGAACGCACCCTGATCACCCTGCGCTATTTCGCAGGTCTGGCGCAGGGCCCCGAGGCGACCGGCGTCAGCGGCTACAAGGGCTTCTTCTATCACTTCCTCGACATGCAGACCGGACACCGGTTCGGCACGACCGAACTGTCGACCGTCGATACGGCCCTGCTGCTCGGCGGTATGCTGTTCTCGGCACGCTTCTTCGACGGCCGCCATGCCGAGGAAGTCGAGATCCGGCGCATCGCCCAGAGCCTGTATGAGCGTGTCGAGTGGGACTGGGCCGTGATCCGGCCGAACCGCATCTCCATGGGTTGGCACCCGGAGACCGGCCACATCCCGCACGACTGGAATGTCTACAACGAAGGCATGCTTGTGCTGCTGCTGGCCATCGGCAGCCCGACCCATCCGGTCCCGGCCGGGGTCTGGGACGAGTGGGTCCACGTCTACGAACGGAGCTGGACCGACCGCTGGGGCGAGTGGCACCTGCAGTTCGCGCCGCTCTTCGGCCACCAGTACAGCCACATGTTCATCGACTTCCGGGGCATCCGCGACGCCTGGATGCGCGGCCAATCGGCCATGACGGGCGAACAGCTCGACTATTTCGAGAACAGCCGCCGCGCCGTCCACGCCCAGCGCAAATACGCCGTCGACAATCCCGGCGGCTGGGACGGCTATTCGGCCGATGTCTGGGGTCTGACGGCCTGCGACGGACCGGGCGACTTCAAACAGGTCATCGATGCGCGCGAGCGGGAGTTCTTCAGCTACTCCGCGCGCGGCCCGGGCGACCGGGATGACGGCACCATCGCCCCGACGGCGGCCATGGCCAGCTATCCGTTCGAGCCCGCCATCGTCACCTCGACCCTGAAGGCGATGAAGGCCCGCTACGGCGCCGGCATCTACACCCAGTGGGGCTTCCTCGACTCGTTCAACCCGACCCTCACGGAGCGGGAGGGGCGGTTGCAGCACGGCCGGATCGTGCCCGGCGTGGGCTGGGTCGATGGCGACTACCTGGGGATCGACCAGGGTCCGATCGTTGTGATGATCGAGAACGGTCGGTCCGAGCTGGTCTGGCGCTACATGCATGGCGAACCGAACCTGAAGCGCGGCCTGCAGCGCGCCGGCTTCACCGGCGGATGGCTGGACGCATGATCGACCGGCGCGCCGCGCTGGGGGTGATGGCCGGGGCAGGCGCCGCGCTGGCGGGCTGCGGGCGGAACGACGGGCTCACCCGGCTGACCTTCTGGGCCATGGGGAACGAGGGGACGAATGTGCCTTCGATCCTGCCCGCCTTCGAGGCGGCGAATCCGGGCATCAAGGTGATCGTTCAGCCCCAGCCCTGGACCGCCGCCCATTCCAAACTGTTGACCGCGTATGCCGGAGCCTCGCTGCCCGACGTCTCCCAGATCGGCAACACCTGGGTGGCGGAACTGGCGGCCATCGGCGCCCTGTCGCCGACGCCGGAGGCAGCCGCCGACCTGCTGACCGACCAGTTTCCGGCGGTGCTGGAGACCAACGCCATCGCCGGTCGCGCCATGGCCACGCCCTGGTATGTCGACACCCGTCTGATCTTCCTGCGCACCGACCTGCTGAACCGCGCGGGCTTCGACGCCATGCCGACCGACTGGGCCGAATGGAAGCGGTCGATGCACGCGGTCAAGCGGGTGGCGGGCGACGGAAACTTCGCGATCCTGTTGCCGGTCAATGAGTTCGAGCAGCTTCTGACGTTCGGACTTCAGGGCGATCAACCGTTGCTGCGGGATCAGGACACGCGCGGCAATTTTTCCAGCCCATCCTTCCTGTCGGCCTTGGCCTTCTACAGGAGCCTGTTCGACGAGGGCCTCGCGCCGCTGGCCTCGGCGGCCCAGATCTCGAACGTCTGGAACGAGTTCGCCAAGGGCTATTTCACCTTCTACTTCTCCGGTCCCTGGACCATCGGCGACATGAAGAGCCGTCTGCCGGCCGCCGTGCAGCCGCATTGGACCACGGCCGGGGTGCCCGGTCCGACGGGGCCGGGGGCCTCGGCGCCCGGCGGATCTTCGCTGGCGGTCTTCAAGTCGTCGCCGCATCAGGAGGCGGCATGGAAGCTGGTCCGCTATCTGTCCGATCCGACGGTGCAGGCCGAGTTCAACGTCATCTCCGGCGACCTTCCCGCGCGGCGCTCCGCCTGGGCCGCGCCGAAGGTGGCGTCCGACCCCTATGTCACCGCCTTCAACGGCCAGCTCGCTCGGTCCAAGGCCGTGCCCAAGGTCCCCGAGTGGGAGCGGATCGTCACCGAGATGCAGATCGTCGCCGAGCGGATGGTGCGCGGCGAGTTCACGGTTCAACAGGCCGGCGCCGAGATCGACCGCCGCGCCGACCGGCTGCTCGAAAAGCGTCGCTGGATGATGGAGCAGGGGCGGGCATGATCAATCGTCGTGAACGCGCCGCCTGGGGCTTCGTCGCTCCGTCGCTGATCGCCATCGCGGTCTTCTTCGTCGTGCCGGTCGTGTCATCGCTGCTGCTCAGCCTGACCGATTTCGACATCTATGCCCTGGCCGATCTCGGCAACATGCGGTTCGTGGGCCTGCAGAATTACGAGCGGCTGCTGACCAATCCGCTGTTCTGGCAGGCGATGAAGAACACCGTCTGGTTCAGCGTCCTGGGCGTGCCGCTGTCGATCATCGCCTCGCTGGCGGCGGCGGTGATCCTCAACGCGCGCACCATCAAGTGGCGGCCGGTCTGGCGCGTCATGTTCTTCGCCCCCTATGTGACGACGCTGGTGGCCACGGCGGTGTTGTGGAACTACCTGCTGCACAGCCGCTACGGCGTCATCAACTGGGCCCTGACCAGCGTGGGCCTGCCCGCCGTCGACTGGCTGGGCGATCCGAACACCTCGATCCCGGCCATCCTGATCTTCGTGGTGTGGAAGATTTTCGGCTACAACATGCTGATCTTCCTGGCGGTTCTGCAGACCGTGCCGGACGACCTCTATGAAGCCGCGCGGATCGACGGGGCCGGGCCTTGGGCGCGGTTCACCAATGTCACCCTGCCGGCCATCGCGCCGACGCTGCTGCTGGTGTCGATCATCTCGGTGGCGGGCTTCTTCCAGCTGTTCGCCGAGCCCTATGTGATGACACAAGGGGGACCGGCGCAGTCCACCGTGACGGTGCTCTACTTCATGTACGAAGAGGGCTTCAAATGGTGGAATCTGGGGTCCGCCTCGGCCGTGGCCTTCGTCCTGTTCCTGTGCATCTTCGCGGTGACCATGGTCCAGCTGGCCGTGTCGCGGCGGCTGGGAGGAGAGCACACGTGAATCCCCGGATCCTGCTGCTGAACGTCGGCGTGGCCCTGATCGGGCTGATCGTCCTGTTCCCCCTGCTGTGGATGCTGTCGGTCAGCTTCATGGCGACGGGGGAGGCGGCCGTCTTCCCGCCGCCGCTCCTGCCCAGCGCGCCGACGCTGGAGCACTATCGCGATCTGTTCGTGAACCAGGGCATGGGCCGCTACATGTGGAACAGCTTCGCCCTGGCGACCCTGGCGACCGGGTTGGCCTTGGCTTTCACAGTTCCCGCCGGATACGCCTTCGCCAAGCTGGCGTTCCGGGGGCGAGACAGACTGTTCCAGCTGCTGATCGGCGCCTTGGTCATCCCGGCCCAGATCGGCACCCTGCCGCTATTTCTGATGCTGAAGTCCATGGGGCTGGTGAACACCTATGCCGGAGCTCTGGTGCCGTGGCTGGCCTCGATCTTCGGCCTGTTCCTGGTGCGCCAGTACGCCCTGTCCATCCCGGACGAGATGCTGGAGGCCGCGCGGGTCGATGGCGCCAGCGAGGGCCAGATCTTCCGCCGCATCGTCATACCGACCCTGACGCCCATTCTGGTCACGCTGGGACTGTTCGTGTTTTTGGGCAGTTGGAACGATTTCCTGTGGCCGCTGATCATCCTGACGGACCAGTCGAACTATACGCTGCCGGTCGCGCTGGCGGCCCTGTCGCGCGAGCATGTCCAGGATGTCGAGCTGATGATGGCGGGCGCGGTGATCACCGTGGCGCCGGTGCTCATCCTGTTCCTGGCGCTGCAACGGTTCTACATCCGCGGCATGCTGGCGGGCAGCGTGAAGGGTTGAGCATGCGTCTGTTGTTCGGGCTGATCGCGGCCGTCCTCATCGCCGCGCCGGTCCAGGCGCAATCGAACCGCACCCTCGACACGTTCGAGGCCCTGGCGCCCTGGAGCGCCGACGCCTCGACCGACGTGACGTCCACCCTGTCGAGCGTGGCCGGCCATCGCGGCGAAGCGATGCGGCTGGACTATGATTTCAACGGCCGGTCGGGCTATGCCTTCGCCGCCCGCGACCTGTCGTTCGAGGCGCCCGAGAACTACGAAATCCGCTTCTGGATCCGGGGGGAAGGGCCGACCAACACCTTCGAGGTCAAGTTCACCGACGCATCGTCCGAGAACGTCCACTGGCGCCAGACCACCCGCTACGACTTCCCGAACGGCTGGACCCAGTTCGTCATCAAGCGCCGACAGATCGCCTGGGCCTGGGGTCCGAAGGCCGACCGCACCTTCCGGGGCGCTGAGCGGATCGAGTTCGTGGTCACCGCCGGGGAGGGCGGCAAGGGTTTCATCGAGATCGACGACCTGACCCTGCGCACCCTGCCGCCGGAGCCGTCGGTGCCGCCGCGCCCGGTCGCGGAGGCGACGAGCGAAGATGGAAACTCGATCGCGTCGCTGAGTGTGGATGATGACTCTCGCAGCGCATGGGTGACGCAAGGGGCGGGCGAACAGAGCCTGACGCTGGACCTCGGCTACGAGCGTGAGTTCGGCGGCCTGACCCTCCAGTGGGTCGAGGGCCGTGCGGCCTCCGCCTATCGCGTCATGGGCTCCAGCGACCGGCGCCAGTGGCATGAGATCGCACGGGTGCGTCACGGCGACGGCGGGACCGATTGGTTGAGGACGGAAGAGGCCTCGGCGCGGTGGTTGAGGCTCGACCTGACAACGCCCCAGGCTGCGGCGAGCACGGCGGGCCAGATGGGGGCCGGCAACGGCGCCGCCGGCGCGGCCCAGGCCTTCTACGGCCTGGCCGATGTGCGCATCGAGCCTCTGGCCTTCGGCGCCTCGGACACGGCCTTCCTGACGGCCGTGGCGGGCCAGAGCCGGCGCGGCCTCTATCCGCGCGGCTTCCGCGGCGAGCAGCCCTACTGGACCCTGGTCGGGGTCGACGGCGGCGGCGAAAGCGGCCTGATCTCCGAGGACGGCGCCATCGAGCTCAAGCGCGGCGGGGCCTCGATCGAGCCGTTCGTGCTGGACAACGGGCGCCTCATCACCTGGGCCGACGCACGGATCGAACAGGCCCTGGTTGAGGACGACCTGCCGATCCCGACGGTGACTTGGACGCATGACGACTGGACGCTAAAGGTCACGGCAATGGCCGAGGGTTCGCCTGACGCGGCGGCCCTTTACGGTCGCTATGACCTGACCAACACCTCCCTGCGTGAAAGGACCCTGACCCTGGCCCTGGCCGCACGGCCGATGCAGGTGAACGGGCCGGTCCAGTTCCTGGCCGTGCCCGGAGGCGCCTCGCCCATCCGTCAGATGCAGTGGCATGGCGGCGAACTGGTGCTGGATGACACGGTTCGGGTCCATCCGCTGGTCGCGCCGGACAGCGTGCGCGCCGCGACCTTCGAGGCCGGCGCCGATCCGCAGAGCCTTCTGGCCCGCACCGGCGAAGGCGTTCGCGATGGCGCCGTGGTCGCCGACGCCGGCGGCCTGATGTCGGGGGCCATGCTCTACACCGTGACCCTTCGTCCCGGTGAGACGCGCACCTTCGGCTGGGCCTCGGCTCTGGCGGGTCAGCGTCCGGCGCTCCCGGCCACGGCCTCCGTCGAGGCGGCGCTGGATACGATCCAGGACCGGGTCGCCGCGAGCTGGCGCGAGAAGCTGGACCGGTTCGACCTGATCACCCCGCCCGAGGGCGAGCGGATCGAGGACACGATGAAAACCTCGCTGGCGCACATGCTGATGTCGCGTCAGGGTCCGGCGCTCCAGCCCGGCACCCGCAGCTACAACCGCTCCTGGATCCGCGACGGGGCCATGATGGCCGAGGGGCTGAACCGGCTGGGCCACGCCGCCCTGTCACAGGATTACCTGCGCTGGTACGCCCCCAATGTCTTCAGCGACGGCAAGGTGCCCTGCTGCGTCGACAGCCGGGGCGCCGATCCGGTGCCGGAGAACGACAGTCACGGCGAGTTCGTCTTCCTGGCCGCCGAGACCTATCGCTACACCGGCGACCTGACCCAGCTGCGCGCCGTCTGGCCGCAGGTGCAGGCGGCGATCGGGTATATGGACGCCCTGCGCGCCTCGACCCGGACCGAAGCCAACCGCACGCCGGAGACGCGTCACCTCTATGGCCTGCTGCCGCCTTCGATCAGCCACGAGGGCTATTCGGACCGCGCCGCCTGGTCCTACTGGGACGATTTCTGGGGCCTGCTCGGCTATCGCGACGCAGTGGAGATCGCCGAGGCGCTGGGCGAGACGGAGGCGGCCCTGCGCTTCGAAGCGAACCGTGCCGAGTTCCTGAACGACGTCACGACATCGATCACCGGCACGGCCATCCATCATCGGATCGACTGGATCGCGGGTGCGGCGGACCGGGGCGATTTCGACGCCACCTCGACCACCATCGGCCTGTCGCCGGGCGGGCTGCAGGCCGACCTGCCGCAGGGTCTGTTGATCCGGACCTTCGAGAAATACTGGGAGAATTTCACCGCCCGCCAGGCCAACCGCACGGCGTGGAAGGACTACACCCCGTACGAGCTGCGCAATGTCGGCGCGTTCGTGCGGCTAGGGCAGCCCGAACGGGCGATGGCGGCGCTGGACTTCTTCTTCGCCGACCGCCGGCCCCAGGCCTGGAATGGCTGGGCCGAAGTGGTGGGCCGCGATCTGCGGGAGCCGCGCTTCATCGGCGACATGCCGCACGCCTGGATCAGCTCGGACTACATCCGCTCGGCGCTCGACCTGTTCGTCTATGAGCGGGATGCGGACCATGCGCTGGTGCTGGCGGCGGGCCTGCCGATGTCGTGGATCGACAGCGCGACGGGCGTCGGAGTGCGGGAAGTGCGGACGCCCTACGGACCACTCACCTATGCGCTGCGTCGCCGGGCCGGGCTGACGACGCTGACCCTGGCGCCGGGCGTGACCCCGCCGGGCGGTTTCGTTCTGCGCTGGCCAGAGGGGCAGGATCTGCCCGCGCGCATCCGCATCGACGGGCGCGGCGGCGACTGGAAGGGCCGTGAGCTGATCATCCCGGCAGGCGCGCGGCGGGTCGAGCTGCGCTGACGCTTTTCGCCGGGTCGGTGAGGGCGTAGATCGCCTGCATGACCCAAGCTCTCCGCCGCCTCCTCGACCTGCCCGGCGTGGCCGATCTCGAGACCAAGGCTCTGATGAAGCCAGGCTATGCCGACCCTTCGCGCCGGGACGAGTTCCCGGAGGTGGACGAGGTGCTGGTCGCCGTCTTCGGCCTGAGCGCCGAACAGGCCGAGGACGCGGCGCGGCCCGACGACTGGGACGGCGTCGAGCGCCTGTCGCCTCAGGATCAGGCCGATGTCTTCGAGGTCGAGGGCTGGGACGTGCGCGACGCGAAGAGGAAGCCGCTGCGGATGCTGGCGGTGATGGCCGAGCCGCTGGCTTTGGCTATACGCGGGGTGGCGGGGACGCTGCCGGAAGCGGCCTTCGTTCCCGAACCCGCCGAAGAGAAGAGCGACTGGGGAGCGGGCCTCGCCGCCGAGGCGGCTCGGTTCAGGAAGCGCTGAGCCGCATGAACGCCTTGCCGTCCGCGTCGAACAGGTGGGCGCTGGCGGGGTCAATGTTCAGGGCCAAAGCTTCGCCGACCACCGGGCGCACGTCGCCGGGCAGCTGAACCGTCCAGGTTTCCTTCGAGCCGGGCTGACCGACATAGGCGTAGGTGGCGTTGCCCAATGTCTCGACGAAGGCGGCCTTTGCCGTGATCGCATCGCCGGGGCCGCTGAGGCCCATGTGTTCGGGACGAACGCCCAGCAGCACCGATTGACCGGGCCGAGCGGAGGCGGCGTCGACGGCCACCCGGACCGTCTCGCCGGCCGTCGTCTTGACCGTCGCGCCGGTCGCGGAGGCCTCGACCACCTCCGCGGGGATCATGTTCATCTTCGGGCTGCCGATGAACTCGGCGACGAAGCGGGTCTTCGGGTGCTCGTAGAGCTCCATCGGGGCGCCGACCTGTTCGATCACTCCGCCGTTCAGGACCACGATCCGGTCGGCCAGGGTCATCGCCTCGACCTGGTCGTGGGTGACGTAGATCATGGTGGTCTTCAGCCGCTCGTGCAGCGAGGCGAACTCGTAGCGCATGCGCACGCGAAGCGCGGCGTCCAGATTGGACAGGGGCTCGTCGAACAGGAAGACCTGGGGCTCGCGCACGATGGCGCGGCCGATGGCGACGCGCTGGCGCTGGCCGCCGGAGAGGGCCTTGGGCTTGCGGTCGAGGTATTCGGTTATGTTCAGGGTTTCGGCCGCGGCCTTCACCCTGCGGTCGATCTCGGCCTTGTCGGTCTTGGCCAGGGTCAGGCCGAAGGCCATGTTCTGGCGCACGGTCATGTGCGGATAGAGGGCGTAGGACTGGAAGACCATGGCGATGCCCCGGTCCGACGGCGAAAGAGCGTTGACGGTGCGGCCGCCGATGGAGATGTCGCCCGCGTCGACCTCCTCCAGACCGGCGATGGTGCGCAGCAGGGTGGATTTGCCGCATCCGGAGGGACCCACGAAGACGACGAACTCGCCGTCGGCGATGGTCAGGTCGACGCCCTTCAGGACCTCTGTCGCGCCGAAGGATTTGCGGATGCCGCTAAGGGCGACGTCGGCCATGTTTCCGTCCCTGAACCTGTACTTTTGCAGGGACTGTAAGCGGTTACGCCGGGCGGGAGAAGGCGTTTCGCATCATCCCTTGATGGCGCGCGAGCCCGGATCATGACGTGGGGCGCTTCGTCCGTTTGGTCGTGTCGAGCGCACCATGACGAAACGGACCAACGGACGAAACGCGTCGGCGTCCGCTCTGTCCGCGAGCCGAAGCCGCCGTTCTGGGGCGCCCGGAGGCCAAGGCGAGTCGATCGATCGAAATAGACCGCTGGAGCAGACGGGGCCGTGTTTCGCACTGTCGAATGAACTTTTATCTTCGACAGGATTCCTCTCGTTCAGCCTCCGTGCGCCCCAGCCCCCGCTGGGGTGCACGGGCAGGGAGGGGGATGCGCCCTTACCCGTTCGGCTTCTTTTTGCCCTTGAACGGCTTGCCGGCGCCCTTGGGCTTGCCGGTCCAGGCCTTGTCGCCCGTCGGAGCGGCGTCCGGGCGCGGCGTCCAGGGCTTCTTCGCGCCCTTGGGCTTGTCGATCCAGGCTTGCTTGCCTTCAGGGGTAGGGCCGTCCTTGGTCCGCTTGACCCATTTGGGCCTGGCTTCGGCCGAGGCCGCGTCGTCGCGCTTGGCCCAGGGCTTCTTCTCGACGAAGGGCTTGTCCTCGCGAGATTTCCAGGCGGGCTTGTCGCCGCCTTCACGATCCTTCCAGGCCGGCTTGTCGGTGCGGGCCGGGCGCTCGCGTGACGCCGCGGCGGCGCCCTCCGACTTGTTCGCCCAAGGTTTGCGCTCCGGACGCTCACCGTCGCCCGCAGGCTTCTTGTCCCAGCGGCTGGCGGGGCGTTCCTTCGGGCCCGGAGCGACGGCGTCGTTGACGGTCACGCCGTCTTCCAGACCGTTCGCGATAGCGGCGCGGAACCTGGCCTCGGCGGCCTTGGTGATCTCGAACTTGGTCTCGCGGTCGAAGATCTTGATCGAGCCGATGTCGCCCTTGGTGACGTGGCCGAGGCGGCACAGCGTCGGCAGCAGCCATTTCGGATCGGCGTTCTTGTCGCGCCCGATGTTGATGCGGAACCAGGCCATGTCGCCGCCGCGGGCGAAGTCGGTCAGGGGACCGTCTCGCTGGCCGCGATCGTTCACGCCCGTTGTCTGGGCGCGCTTCATGCGGTCGTCGTCATAGACATCTTCCGGGGCCGGCAGTTTCTGGCGGTACAGGCGGATCAGCGAAGCGGCGACCTGTTCGGGCGTCGTCCGCTCCAGCAGCAGACGGCCCAATTCCAGAGCTTCCTCGTCCTCGACCGGTGCGGTCAGTGCGGGGTCGGCCAGCAGGCGTTCGCGGTCCTTCTCCCGGATCATCTCGGCCGACGGCGGGCCAGACCATTCGGCGACGATTGAGGCCGATTGCAGCATCAGCTCGACCTTGCGGCGGCGGGTGTAGCTGACCATCAGGACGGAGACGCCCTTCTTGCCTGCGCGGCCGGTGCGGCCCGAACGGTGCAGCAGGCCGGCCTTGTTGACCGGGATCTCGGCATGGATGACGAGGCCAAGATCAGGCAGGTCGAGGCCGCGCGCGGCGACGTCGGTGGCGACGCAGACGCGGGCGTGGCCGTCGCGGAGGGCCTGAAGCGCTTCCGAACGGGCGCTCTGGGTCAGCTCGCCCGACAGGCCTACGACGGCGAAGCCGCGTTCACGCAGGGAGGCGGTGAGGTGTTTCACTCGCTCGCGGGTGTTGGCGAAGACCAGGGCGCCGGGGGCCTCGAAATAGCGCAGGACGTTGACGACGCCGAGCTCGACCTCGTTCGGGGCGACGCGGATGGCCTTGTACTCGATGTCGGCGTGCGACTTGTTGCCGGCGACGGTGTCGATACGCAGGGCGTCGCGCTGATAGGTCTTAGCCAGCTGAACGATGTCGCGGGCGAGCGTGGCCGAGAACAGCAGGGTCCGACGTTCGGCGGGCGCGGCGTCCAGCATGAAGGTCAGGTCTTCCTGGAAGCCCATGTCCAGCATTTCGTCGGCCTCATCGAGGACGATGGCCTTGGCTTCGGACAGGTCCAGTGCGCCGCGCTCCAGGTGGTCACGCAGACGGCCGGGCGTGCCGACGACGATATGGGCGCCGCGTTCCAGCGCCCGGCGCTCGGTCTTCGGGTCCATGCCGCCGACGCAGGAAACGATGCGCGCATCGGTCTGGGCATAGAGCCAGGTCAGCTCGTTTGAGACCTGCAGCGCCAGCTCGCGAGTGGGAGCGATGACCAGGGCGAGCGGATTGCCGAAATCGGTGAACCGCTCTGCGTCGCCAAGCAGGGTCGGGGCGAGGGCCAGGCCGAAGGCGACGGTCTTGCCCGAGCCGGTCTGTGCCGAAACCAGCAGATCGCGGCCAGCCTCGGCCTCCAGCACGGCGGCTTGGACCGGGGTGGGCTCGGCATAGCCGCGTTCGGACAGGGCGCGATCGAGCGCGGGATGGCTGGCGGGGAAGGGCATACTGTATCCGTGAGTGCGCCGGGCCCGGATTGGCAAGCGGCGCGAGGTTCGTCTGGGGAGGTCGCGGATTTCGCGAGGGCGGGGCTTCTGCGCCGCGATCAAGGCCGAATGAGGGTGATGCGGCAAGAAGGTGTCGGAATCTGACCCTCGTTCCGCGAACCCGTGACATCAGGCGGGACTGTAGGCAATGTCCGGCCGTCTACCGGGGGTGAGAATCGTCATGCGCAACGTCCTGTTTTCCACGGCTCTTTCGCTGTCGCTGGCGACCGCACCCCTGTTGACGGGACCCGCGATGGCGCAGCAGAGGCTGCAGCCCGGCGGTCAGGTCCAAGGCGAGCTGTCGGGCGGCGACGACCAGCTGGATTCGGGCGAGTTCATCGACGTCTACGAGGTGCAGGGCCGGGCGGGTCAGCCGCTGTCGGTGGTCATGCGCTCAGCAGATTTCGACACCTATCTGATGATCCGGGGACCCGGCGACTTCCAGGAGGACAACGACGACGGCGGCGAAGACGGCACCAACTCGGCGCTCGACGTCCGCCTGCCGGCCGACGGCACCTATCGCATCACCGCCACCAGCTATGAGCCGGGCGAGAGCGGCCGCTACAGCCTGTCGATGACGGGCGGCCAAGGCGGCGGCGGTCGCGCGATCGCCTCGAACATGGGCGGCGGTCGCGGGCAACAGAACTCGGGCGGCGGCATGTTGCAACCGGGGCGCGAGGCGTCCGGCGTCCTGGCCCAGGGCGATCGCCAGCTTCAGGCCGGCGAATACGCCGACGACTGGGAGCTGCAGGTACGGCGCGGCCAGACCTATACGGTCAGCCTCGATGCCGGGGATTTCGACGCCTATCTGATGGTGCGCGGCCCCGGCGGGCTCTCGGAGGACAACGACGATGATCCCGGCCAGCGCGGCGGCCGCAACAGCCGCCTGACCTTCACCGCCACGGCCGACGGCGTCGTCAATATCGCAGCGACCAGCTTCGGCTCCGGCGAGACCGGCCGCTACCAGATCCTGGCCGAAAGCGGCGGGCGGTCCTATGGCGACAACGGCCGGCCGCAGCAGCCCGCCTATCAGCCTCCGACCCGTCAGGCCGACGGCGTTCTGCAGGTCGGTCAGTCGGTCAACGGCGCCCTGGGGCAGGGCGACCGCCAACTCACCAGCGGCGAGTATGTGAACACCTACACCCTGCGCGGGCGGCGTGGTCAGCAGCTGGACCTGCGTCTGTCGTCCTCGGCCTTCGACCCCTATCTGATGATCGAGGGGCCGGGCCTAGCGGAGGCCAACGATGACGATCCGGACGGCGACGGCGTGCGCGACAGCCGCCTTCTGGTCACCCTGCCGCAGGACGGCGAATACCGTGTCAGCGCCACCAGCTACGAAGCTGGGGAACAGGGGAGCTATCGATTGTCGGCGATGCTGTCAGACGGCCGCGCCCCGCAGGGCCGGCCGCGTCAGGACTCCTACGTCGAGACGCGCGGCCAGCGTCAGGACGTGCGCGGCGGCAATATCTCCATCGGCGCGACGGTCGGCGGCGCCCTGCAGGCCGGCGACGAACAGCTGGACAGCGGCGAGTACGTCGACACCTTCACCTTCACGGGCCGTCGCGGCGAGCGGGTGGCGGCGGAGCTGACCTCCTCGGCCTTCGACGCCTATCTGATCCTGACCACGCCGTCCGGCGAGCAGCTGGACAACGACGACGGCGAGGACGGCACCAACAGCCGCCTCGATACGGTTCTCCAGGAAGAGGGCGAGTATCAGGTCATGGTGACCTCCTTCGCGCCGGGCGAGACGGGGTCGTACCGGTTCTCGGTCAGCCCCAGCCGGGGATCACCGCGTCAGGCCTCGGTCGAGGGCGGCCAGAGGGTCTTCGCCATCATGGTCGGGGTGTCCGACTACGGCGGGGCGGCCAACGACCTTCCGTACACGGACGAAGACGCCGAGAAGTTGGCCGAAACGCTTCAGCGGGGCGGCGTGCTGAACCCCTCCAGCGTCGTGCTGACCAATGCCGAGGCCACGGTCGGCGGCGTGCGTCGCGCCTTCCAGCAGGTGGCGCGCGAAGCCGGACCGGACGACATGTTCCTGTTCTTCTTCTCCGGTCACGGCAGCCAGGAAGACGCCCAGGCCAGTTCGCAGGAGCCGGACGGCCGCATGGAGTCCATCGTCCTGCGGGATGGCGAGATCACGGACCAAGAGATGGCCCAGCTGTTCGACGGGCTGAACACCCGCCTGTCCCTGCTGGTGCTCGACAGCTGCTTCTCCGGCGGCTTCGCGCGCAACGTGGTGGATCGTCCGGGCGTCATGGGTCTGTTCTCGTCGGAAGAAGATCTAACCAGCGCAGTGGCCGACAAGTTCGAGGCCGGCGGCTACCTGTCGCACTTCCTGCGGGCGGGGCTGGCCGGGGCGGGCGACGTCGACGGCGACGGCATGGTCACCGCCGGCGAGCTGGCCACCTACCTGCGCCGTCAGTTCGTGGCCGAGGTCGAGAACGTCGAGGCCGAGACCATGGAAGGTCAGCGCAATTACCAGAACCTCGTCATCGATCGGGGCGGGGTGCAGGTGGACGACGTCGTCCTCCGCCTGGCCTCGAACGGCTATAACGCCGGCTCGCACTGAGCCGTCCCAAGTTCCCTGTGGAGTACAGTCCCATGATCATCCGTTTGGCCGCCCCGGCCGCCGCCGTCCTCGCGCTCGCCGCCTGTCAGCAGCAGGAGGCCAAGGTCCCGGCCGTCCCCGCCGTTCCGGTGGCGGAGGTCGTGAGCACCGCGACCGGCGCCGATCAGGCGGTCGGCTGCATGGCCTATCTGGCCCTGAAGCAGGGGGCGCTGGAGGCCCAGACACCGCCCGGCGACGTCACCGCCGTCCGCGCGGCCATGAACGACTGGGAAGGCGTGGCGCTGAAGACCATGACCCAGGACGAGGTGAGCCAGTACTTCGCCTCCTCCGTCGCCGTCGAGGACGACGCCTCGCCCGAAAAGATGGAAGTCACGGCCGCCTGGTGCCTGGCCAACAAGCCGGCCGCCTCGTGATGGGAATGGGCCTCGCCTCGCGAGGCCCGTCTGGTGCATGACGCCCGGATGAGCGGCGACGACGGCTACTATTCCGACCTTGAGTACACCTCCGGCTATTTCCACGAGCTGGGGCCGGCGCATCTGAGGTTCTGCGGTCTGATCGCGGGGATCGACGTCGCGGTCCCCGAGGCGCCCGCCTATCTCGAGCTCGGGATGGGGCAGGGGGTGTCGCTGGCCGTGCACGCCGCCGCCAACGACGGCGACTTTTGGGGCGTCGACCTCGGTTCAGCCCATGTCGCCCACGCGCGGACCCTGGTCGCCGCTTTCGACGGCCAGGCTCAGCTGCATGAAGACAGCTTCGAGGCGTTCGCGGCGCGCGACGATCTTCCTCAGTTCGACGCCATCACCCTGCACGGTGTGTGGAGCTGGGTCTCGGACGCCAACCGGCGGATCCTCGTCGACCTGATCCGCGACCGGCTCAAGCCCGGCGGCGCGGTCTATCTGAGCTACAACTGCCAGCCCGGGTGGGCGTCGCGGTCCCCGGTCCGGCACCTGCTGAAGCTCGGCTACGAGGCGCGACCAGGCGGCGATGCGGCCGGCCGGATCGAGGCGGCTATGGAGTTCATGGAGGACGTGGTCGCCGCCGACGGCCGCTTCTTCAGCGAGAATCGGCCCGCCGCCAGCCATGCGGCGTCGCTACGCAAGGTGGGTCGTCAGTATCTCGCCCACGAGTACATGAACGACAACTGGCACGTTCCCTACTTCTCCGACGTGGCCGGCGCCCTGGCCGGGGCGGAGCTGTCGTTCGTCACCTCCGCGCGGCTGCTGGACCGAATGAACGCCATCCAGTTCCAGCCCGCCGGACAGGCGCTGCTGGACCGACAGAAGGATCCGGTCCTGCGCGAAAGCGTGCGCGACTTCCTGGTCAACCAGCAGTTCCGCCTGGACGTCTTCGCCCGAGACGCTCGGTCGCTGTCGACCGCCGAAGAGACGGCGCGGATGGACGCCCAGCCCTTCGTCCTGATCTGCGGTCTCGACGAGATCGATTTCGAGCTGACCGGGGCCCAGGGACAGGCGATGCTGCCGCAGGCGACCTACGGGCCGCTCGCCCTGGCCCTGGCCGCCGACGACTTTCGCCAGAAGGCCACCGCCGAGCTGATCACCATGCCGGGCGTATCGGCCCTGAGACGCAGCGATGTTGTCGCCGCCCTGATCACCCTTGTCGGCATGGGGGTGCTGCGTCCCGCCCAGCCTTTCAGGCCTGAGATCCGAGCCCGCTGCGGGGCCTACAACCGGCTCGTACTCGACCGCGCCGTGACGGGGCCGCATCTGCAGCACATGGCCTCGCCCGTTGTCGGCGGCGGCGTGCTGACGCCTCGCTCCGCCCAGCTGTTCCTGCGCGCCTGGCAGGCGGGCGCCCGCACGACCGACGAGATCGCCCTGTCGGTGTGGGACGTGTTCGAGACGACGAACGAACGCGCCGTCCGCGATGGCCGCGACCTGATCACTCGCGAGGACAATCTGGCCAGACTCGGCGAGATGGCCCGGCGCTTCGTCGACCAGACAGTACCGCTCTATCGCGCGCTGGCCATTCTCTAGACCCAGCGCGGGATCGGGCCGAGTTGCGGCGTCTGGTTCGGCAGGTCGACGATCGTCTGGTCCACGAAGCACCAGCCCCAGCCCTCGGGCGGGTCGTAGCCTTCGATGATCGGATGATGGGTCGCCTTGAAGTGAGCGGTGGCGTGGCGGTTCGGCGAGTCGTCGCAGCAGCCGACGTGGCCGCAGCTCCGGCACAGCCTCAGATGCACCCACATCGACCCGGTTTTCAGACATTCCTCGCAGCCCCTGGCGCTGGGCGTCACCGTGTTGATGGTCGCGGCATGTCCGCAGTTCTGTGTCAGCACCGTCGTCCCTCCCATTTCGTCCCTCGACGTCTACGCCGATCGACACGGACAAAGCCACCGCTCGACAGGCTGCGGCCGGTGGGTCAGGGTCGGTCCTTCCCGCCCGTCAGTGATTGAGCCGCCCGTGTCCCGTATCAGCCTCGCCCTCCTCGCCGCCTGTCTGACCGCCGCTTCCGGAGCGTTCGCTCAGGAAGGCCGCATCGATCCCGACCGGCTGAACGCCGCCGTCGCCGTGCTCGCGGGCGACGACTTCGAGGGCCGCGCCCCCACCACGCCGGGCGAGGAACGCTCCGTCACCTGGATCGCAGACCAATTCCGCGCCCTGGGCCTGGAGCCCGCCGGCGACGACGGCTCCTGGTTCCAGACCGTGCCGATCAACCGCTTCGTCCAGGACGGGCCGGCCCTGATTACGGCGAATGCGGGCGGGGAGATGATCACCCTGCAGCGCGGCACGGACATCATCTCAAACAGCCACCGCCCTACGAACCACATCACCATTACCGACGCGCCGGTGGTCTTCGTCGGTTACGGTGTGACTGCGCCCGAGCGCGGCTGGGACGACTTCAAGGGCGTCGACGTGCGCGGCAAGGTCGTGCTGATGCTGGTCAACGACCCGGACTTCGAGGTCCCGGCCGACAGCCCCACGGCCGGCAGGTTCGACGGCCTCGGCATGACCTGGTACGGCCGCTGGGTCTACAAGTTCGAGGAGGCGGCGCGGCGCGGGGCGGCGGCCGTCTTCGTGATTCATGAGACGGCGGCGGCCGGCTATCCGTGGAACACCCTGCAGAACTCCTCCACCGCGCCGGGCCTCGACATCGTCCGCGCCGATCCGGAGCGCGAACGGGTGCAGGCGCAAGGGTGGATCCAGCAGGCGCAGGCGGCGCGACTGATGCAGGCCGCGGGTCTCGACTATGCGACGCTGAAGACGGCGGCCCAGTCGTCGGACTTCCGCCCGGTGGAACTGAACGGCGTGACGATGTCGCTCGACTTCGGACAGACCTTCAGTCGCCTGACGACGCGCAACGTCGCGGGTCGCCTGCCGGGGACGCGCCACCCGGACGAAACGATCATGTACGGCGCCCACTGGGACGCCTACGGCCGCGCCGTGCCCAATGCGGCGGGCGACGACATCTATAACGGCGCCGTGGACAATGCGACGGGGGTGGCGGCGGTGCTGGAACTGGCGCGCCTCTATGCCGAGGCGCCGCGCACCGACCGATCGGTGATGTTCGTGTCCTGGGCGGCGGAGGAGGCGGGTCTGCTGGGCGCCTACTACTATGCGGCGCATCCGCTGGTTCCGCTGGAGACCACGGTGGTCAACATCAACATGGACAGTCTGCTGCCCGGCCCGGCGTCATCCGAGATCGTGGTCATCGGTTTCGGCAAGACCGACGCCCAGAACCGGCTGGCGGATCTGGCCTCGGAGGAGGGGCGGTCGCTGATCCCCGACCCCGCGCCCCAGGTCGGCGCCTTCTATCGCTCCGACCATTTCCCGCTGGCCAAGATGGGGGTGCCCGCCCTGTTCGCCGCCGCCGGCTTCACCGGAGCATCGGACGCCAGCCGGGCCTATGTGCGTGATCGCTATCACCAGCCGACCGACGCCTGGTCCTCCGACTGGTCGATGGAGGGGGCGGCGCAGGATGTGCAGTTGCTCTATCGGGTGGGCCGCGATCTCGCGAACAACCGCGAATGGCCGCTGTGGACGCCGGGCAACGAGTTCGAGGCCGTGCGCGAAGCCAGCGCGGCGTCTCGGATCGAATGAGGGAAAATGGTGGATGCGACAGGGATTGAACCTGTGACCCCCTCGGTGTGAACGAGGTGCTCTCCCGCTGAGCTACGCATCCATCTCGGGCCCCGCCGAAAGCGGGGAGGCGCGGACATAGCCCGCTCGCCGACTCGAGGCAAGCCTCAGATGCCGGCCGCCCGCACGCCGTCTGCGGTTTCCGCCTCCGGGTCGCCCGGCAGCCAGGCGACATGGCCGTCGTAGATGCCCTGGTTGAGGATGCCTTCTTCCTTGGCGACCAGCACGGGGACCAGCATCTGGCCGGTCACATTGGTGGCCGTGCGCATCATGTCGATGATCCGGTCGATGGCGACGATATAACCGATCCCCTCCAGCGGCAGGCCGGCCGTCGACAGGGTCAGGGTCAGCATGACGATGCTGGTCCCGGGCACGCCGGCCGTGCCCAGCGACCCCAGAACCGCCGTCAGGCCGATGAGAACGTACTGGGTCAGCGACAACTCGATCTGGAAATACTGGGCGATGAAGATCGAGGCGATGGCCGGATAGATGGCGCCGCAGCCGTCCATCTTCACATTGGCCCCGAGCGGCACGGCGAAGGCGGCATAGGCCTGGGGCACGCCGAGACGCTCCACCGTCTGGCGCAGGGTGATGGGCAGGGTGCCCAGCGAGGAGGAAGTGGCGAAGGCCGTCTGCTGCGCCGCGAAGGCGCCCCGGAAGAAGCTGCGGACGCCCAGGCCGTGGGCCTTCAGCAGGCCCGAATAGACGATCAGGATGTGGAAGAGGCAGGCCGCGTAGATGGCGAAAATGAATTTGCCGAGCGGCAACAATGCCTCCCAGCCGTAGCCGCCGACGACCGAGCCGATCAGGCCGAACACTCCGAAGGGGGTCAGCTGGATGACCCAGCGGGTGATGCGAAAGACGATGGCCGCGCCTTCGTCCACGAACCGTCGCGCCGTCTGGGCCCGGTCGCCCAGCGCCACCAGGGCCGCGCCCACCAACGCCGAGAAGAAGATGATCTGCAGAACCTTGCCTTCGGCCAGGGCTGCGAAGGGATTTGTCGGGACGATGCCGATCAGGACCTCGAGCGGAGTCGGGATCTCGCGCTCGCGCACCTCGCCGAGCGGCAGGTTGGCGAGGCCGACGCCCGGATTGATCAGGTGGCCGAAAGCGAAACCGACCAGCACGGCCAGCAGGGAGGTGATGGCGAACCACATCACCGTGCGCGCCCCCAGCCGGATCGCGCCGGCGCCTTCGCCCAGCTTGGCGATGGAGGAGGCGATGGTGAACAGCACCAGCGGCGCCACCACCATGCGGATCAGGTTCAGATAGATGTCGCCGATGGGCTGGAGCCAGACCTCCGCCTGCTCCCTCAGGATCAAACCGGCGACGATGCCGAGGGCGAAGCCGGCGGCGGTGCGCTGCCAAAGGGGGATGGCGAAGAATCTGGCGAGCATACAGGCGGCTTTCCGGGGAGGATCCTCGCAAGATGTTCGCCGCCTCCCTGCGCCGCAATGACGCGGCGGCGCAGGAATTCTGTTCGGCGCTTTAGTTTATCTGCGGCTCAGTCCAGCGGTCGGTGGTGGCTGTTCACGATGCCGAAGGTCTTGGCGTAGTCGCCGCGCGCCTCGGCGTTGCGCAGGAAGCCGACGCGCTCGACCAGAACCTCGTCGTGGCCGGCCTCGAACAGGCCGACGCTCTCGCCAATGAACTCGTCCAGCGGCATCGAGGCCGGATCCTCGGCATGACCGGGCATCAGGTCGGTGGCCACGCCGGGCGGCGCCCACTCCACCACCTTCACCGACGAGTCCCGCAACTGATGCCGCAGCGACTGCGTCCAGGAATGGATCGCCGCCTTGGTCGCCGAATAGGTGGGGGTGAAGGCCAGGGGCACGAAGGCCAGGCCCGACGATACGGTGACGAAGGTCGCTTTCGGCCGGGTCAACAGATGCGGGAGGAGGGCGTCCGCGAGCCGCACCGTGCCCCACCAGTTGATGTCTACGATCTCCTGCATCTTCGCCATGTCGAATGTCCCGCTCGACAGGTCCTCGGCCTTCATGATCCCGGCGTTGGACACGACGGCGTTCAGGTCGGGATGTTCGGCCGTGAGCTTCGCGGCGAAGGCGGTGATGTCGGCCGGGTCGGCGACGTCGAGCGTGTACCAGGCCATGCCGGGGTTGGCCTCGGCGACCTTCTTCAGCACATCCGCGCGGCGTCCGGCGATGATGACCTTGGCGCCCCTGGCGTGCAGGGCTTCAGCGAGGCCGCGCCCCAGGCCTGTGCCGCCGCCGGTGATCAGGACGGTGTCTTTGGCGGTATCCATGATGTCTCTCCTTGGGGGATGCGAACCGTTGGCGGATCAGCTATACCCGGCACTCTCCATCGGGAAGTAGGCACCCGAAAGTTCTGTACGCACCAGAAGGTAAGAAATGTCCGCTCCGGCCGTTCGCCCGCCGATTTTCGATCACCCGCCCGTCGACGCCCGCGTCGAGGCCCTGGTCACCGAGGTCATCGGCCGGGTAGCCGACAAGTGGACGATGATCGTCCTGGAGGTGTTGGTCGAGCACGGGGAACTTCGCTTCACCCGCCTGGCCGAACTGTCTGACGGCATCAGCCAGAAGATGCTGACCCAGACCCTGCGGGCGATGGAGCGCGACGGCCTGGTCGTCCGCACAGTCCACCCGGTCATCCCGCCCAGGGTCGAATATCGCCTGACCGACCTCGGCTTCAGTCTGGCGGAAGCCTTCTGCGGCGTCTGGCTGTGGGCGGAGAAGAACCTGGAGCGGATCGAAACGTCGAGGGCGGCCTTCGACGCGGCAAGGGCCGGCTGATCCCACGAAAAAGGGCGGCCCGAGGGACCGCCCTTTCATGTCGAAAAGGAAAAGACGTCCTATTCGTCGTGGACGGTGACGTCGCCGCCGTCCAGCTCGCAGAAGTTCTCCGAACCGACGACCAGTTCGCTGCCGTCGCTGAACTCGGCCTTCAGGTCGTATTCGCAGTCTTCCAGATCGTCGTCGATGGTGACGTCGACGCTGTCGCCCGACTCCAGAATGCCGTCGCCGAAGATGTCTTCTTCCCACTCGTCGGTCGAAGGGACCGAGATATAGAGCGAGATCAGGTCGTGCTCGCTCTCGTTATGCAGGGTGAAGGTGACCGGCTCGGTCACCTGGGCGAAGGCGGCCGGAGCGGCGCCGGCGAACAGGGCGGCGGTAACGCCGGCCAGAAGGATGTTTTTCACGGTAGGTCCCCGAAGGATGGATGCCGCAGAGCGCGGATGACGCTTCCCTAGCACCATCTGCATCGCGGGTCATCGACACGAAAACTGACAGTTGGCCGTCATTTGGCGATCAGGCCCAGCGCTCCACCGATCAGAACGGCGGCGGCGATCCAGGGAATCCAGTCGTGCCGCTCCAGAAATGTGCGACGACGCAGGTCGCTGACGTCATCGTCTTCCTCGTCCATCAGGCCCCCGTGAGCGCCCGGGCGACGTAGTGTTCGACCACGATCATATCGACGGCCTCTTCGACGTCCTCGAAGGCGTCGACGATGATGTCGGGCTCCAGTTCTTCCATCGGGATCGGTGTGTAGCCGAAGGTCACGCCGATGACGGGCAGGCCGGCTTCGCGCGCGCAACCGACGTCGGGCGACGCGTCTCCGACCATGATGGCCCGCTCCGGATCGCCGCCGACGGATTTGACCGCCTCGACCAGATGGCAGCCTGAGGGCTTGCGCACCGAGACCCGGTCTGGCCCGACGATGGCGGCGAAATGCTTGGTCAGATCGATCTTGCCGAGCAGCAGCTCCGACAGGTCCGACCGCTTGTTGGTGACGACGACCAGGGTCGCGCCGCGCTCGGCCAGGGTTTCCAGCGTCTCGATCACGCCCTCGTACGGGGCGGAATGATCGGCGATGTGGTCGATGTAGTCGGCGATGAAGGCGTCGAAGAGTTCGGGGGAAGCCGCGCGCTCGGCCGAGGCTCCGGCCAGCTCGAACCCGTGCTTCAACAGGGCGCGCGCCCCGCCTCCAATCAGCTCGCGCGCGCTTTCCATCGGCGCGGGCGGCAGGCCTTCCTGAACCAGCATCCGGTTCAGCGTGCCGACCAAATCCTCGTGCGTCTCGACCAGGGTGCCGTCCAGGTCGAAGCCGATGGTCCAGCCTTCGAGGTCGCGTTCGATCATGGTTCTTCTCCCGTCCGGCCGCCCGATGGGTTAGACCACGCCGCGTGACTAGCCGCCGGACCGATTCATGACCACACCTTCCGCACGCGCCGCCATCATCCTCGCCGCCGGCCAGGGGACGCGGATGAAGTCGCCCCTGCCCAAGGTGCTCCACCCGGTCGGCTGCCGCGCCATGCTCGACCACGCCATCGATGCGGCCGAGGCCTTGGGCTGCGAACGGATCGTCGTCGTCGTCGGATCGCACTCGCCCGAGGTCCGCGCTCATGTCGTCAAGCGTCTGGGCGAGGACGCCGTCGCGGTTCAGGACCCGCCCATGGGCACGGGCCACGCCGTCCGGGCCGCCGAGGCGGTGCTGGGCGACTTCGTGGGACAGGTCGTGGTGACCTATGGCGACGTGCCTTTGCTGCGCGCCCATGACATCGAGGCTGTGTTCCAGAAGACCGATGGCGTTACCGTCATCGGCTTCGAGGCCGCCGATCCCGGCGCCTACGGTCGGCTCGTCATGGACGGCGAGACCCTGACCGCCATCACCGAGGCGAAGGAGGCTACGCCTGAGGTTCTGGCCATAACTGCCTGTAACTCCGGCGTCATGGCCGCGCCGGTGGGGCTACTCTTCTCCCTTCTGGCCGAGGTCACGAACGACAACGCCAAGGGCGAATACTACCTCACCGACGTGGTCGAGCTGGCCAGGAAGCGTGGCGAACCGACCCGGGTGACCATGGCCTCGGAGGACGCGGTCATGGGCGTCAACGCCCAGGGCGAGCTGGCCCAAGCCGAGGCCCTGTTCCAGAAGGTCCAGCGCGAAACCTTCCTCGCCGCAGGGGTCACGATGGCCGCGCCGGATACGGTCCACTTCGCCTGGGACACCCAGGTCGGAGCCGGATCAATCATTGAACCCTTCGTCGTCTTCGGGCCGGGCGCCCGCGTCGCCGAACGCGCCCTCATCAAGAGCTTCAGCCATATCGAGGGCGCCGCGATCGCCCCCGGCGCCGAGGTCGGTCCCTACGCCCGTCTGCGTCCCGGCGCCGATCTGGGCGAGGACGTGAAGGTCGGGAACTTCGTCGAGGTGAAGAACGTCCGCATGGACGCCGGCGCCAAGGCCAGCCACCTGTCCTATCTCGGCGACGGCTCGGTCGGGGCGGGCGCGAACATTGGCGCGGGCACGATCTTCTGTAACTATGACGGCTTCTTCAAACACCGCACGATGGTGGGCGAGGGAGCTTTCGTCGGCTCCAACTCCGCCCTCGTCGCCCCTGTGACCATCGGCGCCGGCGCCATGGTCGGATCGGGCTCGGTCATCACCCGCGATGTCGAGCCGGGCGCCCTGGCCCTGGGACGCGGCGAGCAGAGGGTTAAGCCCGGCTGGGCCGCGCGCTTCATGGAGACGATGCGCGCCAAGAAGGCGAAGAAATGAGCGACGCGCAAAAGCAACGCGCCGGAGAAGCCGCGGCCCTCCGCGTCGAGGCCGGCATGGTCGTGGGCCTGGGCACCGGCTCCACAGCCGCCTGGTTCGTCAAGGCGCTGGCGGCGCGGAACCTGACCGGGCTGCGCTGCGTCCCGACCTCGGAGAAGACCGCCGACCTGGCCCGCGAGCTCGGCCTGCCTCTGGTCACTCTGGAGGACGTGTCGAAGATCGACCTGACCGTCGACGGGGCCGACGAGGTCGGGCCGGGTCTGGCCCTCATCAAGGGCGGAGGCGCGGCCCTGTTGCGCGAGAAATTGGTGTGGGAGGCGTCGGATCGCTGCATCGTCATCGCCGATGCGGCCAAGGTCGTGCCGGTGCTCGGCGCCTTCCCCCTGCCGATCGAGGTCGTCGCCTTCGGGCACAAGACCACCGGCAACCGGATCGCCGACGTCCTGATCGACCACGACATCGCCATGCCCGCCCGCCTGCGTCAGGCGGATCGCGGCGTGGTCCGCACCGACGGCGGCAACGTCATCTATGACGCCAAATGCCAGGCCATCCACGACCCGGTCCGCCTCGCCGACGACCTCAAGCTGATCACCGGCGTGGTCGAGCACGGGCTGTTCCTGGACCTCGCCGACGAAGCGATCATCGGCTTGGATTCCGGCGTTAACGTCCTACTTCCCTGATCTCCGACGCGACCTGAAAGCTGAGCATGGCCGAGTACGACTACGACCTCTTCGTCATCGGCGCCGGTTCCGGCGGGGTGCGCGCTGCAAGGCTGACCGCGTTGGGCGGCAAGCGGGTCGCCATCGCAGAAGAGTTCCGCGTCGGCGGCACCTGCGTCATCCGGGGCTGCGTGCCGAAGAAGTTCATGGTCATGGCCTCCGAGGTCAGCCACGCGCTCGAGATCGCCAAGGGCTACGGCTGGTCGTTCGACAATGCGACATTCGATTGGCCGAAATTCATCCAGGCCAAGGATGTCGAGATCGCCCGGCTGTCGGGCATCTACGCCGCCAACCTCGGCAAGGCCGGCGTCGAGCTGATCCACGGCCGCGCGGTGCTGAAGGACGCCCACACGGTCGAGATCCTCGGCAAGGACCAGACGATCACTGCCGATAAGATCCTGATCGCCACCGGCGGCCGCCCCTGGATGCCCGAGACCCTGCCGGGCATCGAACACGCCATCACCTCCGAAGAGGCCTTCCACCTGCCGGAACTGCCCAAGCGCATCCTGATCGCGGGCGGCGGCTATATCGCGGTGGAGTTCGCCGGGATCTTCGCCGGGCTCGGCGTCGAGACGACCCTGATCTATCGCGGCCCGAACATCCTGCGCGGCTTCGACGACGACGTGCGCGCGCACCTCGCCGGCGAGATCGAGAAGCGCGGCATCAAGGTCATTCTGGGCTGCCAGCATAGCGAGTTGAAGAAGACCGCGACCGGCATCGTCAACGTGCTGGAGAACGGCATGGAGATCGAGACCGACGTCGTCATGTTCGCCACTGGCCGCGTCCCGCACGTCAAGGATCTGGGCCTGGAGACCGCCGGGGTCGAGCTGAACGAGAAGGGGGCGATCAAGGTCGATACTCTGTCGAAGACCACCGCCGACAACATCTGGGCCATCGGCGACGTGACCGACCGGATGAACCTGACCCCCGTCGCCATCCGCGAGGCGGTCGCCTTCCATGAGACGGTCTACAAGGACAACCCCCAGCATTTCGACTACGAGGCCGTCGCCACCGCCGTGTTCTCGCAGCCGCCGGTCGGCGTGGTGGGCCTGAGCGAGGCGGATGCCCGCCACACCTGCGCCAAGGGGGTGGACATCTATTCGACCCGCTTCCGGCCGATGAAATACGCTTTCACCGGCTCCGAGGAGCGGGTGTTGATGAAGCTGGTGGTCGACGCCGACACCGACCGCGTCGTCGGCGTCCACATCGTGGGTCCCGAGGCTCCGGAGATGATCCAGCTGGCCGCCATCGCCGTGAAGGCCGGTCTCACCAAGGCTCAATGGGACGCCACCTGTGCCGTCCATCCGACCATGGCCGAGGAATTGGTGACCCTGAAGGTCAAGCAGTCGCAGGAAACAAACGCCGGGTAGTTTGTTGTTTCGCATCCGCGAGACGCCTATCTTGCGGCCATGACCAAGCGCTGGACCCCTGAATCCTGGAGAGAAAAGCCCGTCGTGCACATGCCGACGGACTATCCGGACCCGCGCGCTTTGGCCGCCGTCGAAGACGAACTGCGCGCCCTGCCGCCGCTGGTCTTCGCGGGCGAGGCCCGCAGCCTGACCGCCAAACTGGCGCGGGTCGAGGCCGGCGACGCCTTTCTGCTTCAGGGCGGGGATTGCGCCGAGAGCTTCAAGGAGTTCTCGACCGACAACATCCGCGACACCTTCCGCCTGATCCTGCAGATGGCGGTGGTCCTGACCTTCGCGGGCAGGAAACCCGTGGTGAAGGTCGGTCGCATCGCCGGCCAGTTCGCCAAGCCGCGGTCGTCTCCGGTCGAGAAGATCGACGGCGTCGAGCTGCCCTCCTACCGCGGCGACAACATCAACGGCTCGGCCTTCACGCCCGAAGAGCGGGTGCCCGATCCCCAGCGTCTCTTGAAGGCCTATAACCAGTCGGCCTCCACCCTCAACCTGCTGCGCGCCTTCGCCGGCGGCGGCTATGCCGACCTCTACAATATTCACCGCTGGACCCAGGGCTTCGCCGAAGGCGGCGTGGGCGCCCAGTACCGTGAACTCGCCGAAAAGATCGCCGAGGCCCTGGCCTTCATGGAGGCCGTCGGCGTCACGCCCGAGACCCATCCGGACCTCAGCCGCGTCGAGGTCTTCACCTCGCATGAAGCCCTGCTGCTGAACGTGGAGAGCGCCCTGACGCGGCTGGACGGCGGGTCTGGCGACTGGTTCGACACCTCGGCCCATATGCTGTGGATCGGCGAGCGCACGCGCCAGCTGGACGGCGCCCATGTCGAGTTCATGCGCGGGATCAAGAACCCCATCGGCGTGAAGTGCGGCCCGACGATGGAGCCGGACGACCTGCTGCCCCTGATCGACGCCCTGAATCCGGACAACGTCCCCGGCCGTCTGACCCTGATCGGCCGTTTCGGCCATGACAAGGTGCACAAGCGTCTGCCGCAACTGATGTCGGCGGTGAAGGCTCACGGCAAGCGCGTCATCTGGTCGATCGACCCGATGCACGGCAACACCCTGATGGCGGCCAGCGGCTACAAGACGCGTCCGTTCGACCGCATCCTGGGCGAGGTGAAGGGCTTCATCGAGGTGGCCGAGCACGAGGGCGTCCACCCCGGCGGCGTCCATCTGGAGATGACGGGCCAGAACGTCACCGAATGCATCGGCGGCGCGCAAGCCGTGTCCGAGGACGACCTGTCCAGCCGCTACCACACCCACTGCGACCCGCGCCTCAACGCCGATCAGGCGCTGGAGCTGGCCTTCCTGGTGGCCGAGCGTCTGAAGTCCGGCCGTCTGAACACGTCGCGGGCCGCGTGACCGATACGGACGACAGGGGAGGGCGCACCGCCTACCAGGGCGCGCCAGGCGCCTTCAGCCACGAGGCCTGCCTGGAGCTGCGTCCGTGGGACGAACACGTCGGTTACGACACCTTCGACGAGGCCATTTCCGCCGTGAAATCCGGCGCGTGCGACTGCGCCCTTATCCCGGTCGAGAACTCGACCATCGGCGTGGTCGAGCCGGCCGCGACCTTTGTCGCTCAGTCCGGCCTGCTGGTTCTCGGCGACGCTTGGCGTCCGATCCGCATGGCGCTGCTGGCCATCGACGGCGTGGAGTTGGACAAGCTGAAATCGGTCGCCAGCCACCCGGTCGCGCTGCGCCAGTGCGCCCGGACGCTCGAACACCTGGGGTTGGAGATCGTCGAGGCCTTCGACACCGCCGGCGCGGCTCGCGATCTGGCCGAAAGCGGCGACCGCACCCGCGCGGCGATCGCGCCGGTCGCCGCCGCCGAGGTCTATGGTCTGGTGATCCTGCGCAACGACCTTCAGGATTCCGACGACAACCGCACGCGATTTGTTCTTCTGGCCCGCGAACCGGCTTGACGCCGCACGATCGTTGCGTGTCTTAAGGCTGGACGGATCGCTGACGATCCGAACAACTGGTTCGACCCATGTCCCCGCTGCGCGCTTCGCTTTCGACCCCTTCGCTCCGTTCGCGCGCGGCTGCCTCCTATTTTGGCGGTTCTTTCTACGGCTTTCGATACGCCGGCTGAGGCCTCGAGCGACCCCCGCTCCTGACAGCCTCGCCGGCGACCGCCCTTAACCAGGGCGGCGGCGCACCCATTCGCCCTTCGTCGAAATGCATCCCCTGAAAGCCCAAAATCCATGTCCGCTTCGAACCTCCAGCAAGTCTGGCCCGCCATGACCCCCGAAGAGATGTCGCCCGAGCAGATGGCGCTGGCCGCCCTGCGCCACGAGATCGACCTCGTCGACGACGAACTTCTGTCCCTGTTCCAGCGTCGTCTCGCCATCGCCGCGAAGGTCGGTCAGGCCAAGGACGCGCCCCACGGACCCCACACCAAGCTGCGCCCCGACCGCGAACAGACCGTCCTCAGCCGCGTCATGGCCAAGGCCGATCCCGAGAACCTCCAGGCTGTCGAAGGCCTGTGGCGCGAGATCGTCGGCTGGGGTCTGGCGCGCCAGGGCCAGCTGCAGGTCCAGGTCTGGGCCCCGACCGATCCGACCCGCGCCTTCGACGGCGCTCGACACCGGTTCGGCGCGGCCGCCTCGATCCGCATGGTCCGCGATCCACAGGGCGCCCTGGCTTTCGCCGCCGAGGGCAAGGGCGTGGCCGTGCTGGCCGTCAACACCGACGATCCCTGGTGGCTGGGTCTGCGCCGCGACTGGTCCAGCTTGAGCGTGTTCGACGGCTTCGGCGCCGCGGGCGGGCAGCCGACCTCCCTGGCCGTGGGCAAGATCGATCCGTCGGCGCTGCCCACGGGCCGCCGGGTCGTGGTCAGCGCAGGCGGCGACGCCGGCGACGGCGGCGGCGCGCGTCGCTGGGGCCTCAATACCCACCACGGCTGGACCCTGGCCCTGACCGATGCGGACCTGACCCCCGGCGACGCCGAGGGCTGCGTCGGTGCGATCGGCTAGGTCGCCGGAGCGGCCGCCGGTCTTGCGGCGGCCGAGGGCGGCAGCGGGGCCGGCGCCGGCTGGCCCGGATCGCCGGGCAAGGACTTGATGTAGCGATAGACGTTGCGCTTGTCGGCCTCCGACATGGCGCGGACGCTCGGCCAAGGCATGGGCGGCAGGCTGTCGCCCGTCTCCAGCAGATGGACCCACTCGTCCTCGGAATGGCCGGCGGCGGTCAGGCGCAGGTTCTTGCCGTAGCTTGTGCCCCACGGCCCCGTATGACCCTCGGTGGAGCCCTTCAGCCACTCGCTCTCGGGCGGTTGGGCCCCGCCGGTCATGGCATATTGCGGCGTGTGACAGTCGTTGCAGCCGCCGATCCGCACCAGATACCGACCGGCGTCGATGTCGGTCGCGGCCGCCACGGTCGGACCGTTCGAAACATCGGCCTCCGCGGTTGTCTTCGTCGAGACCTGCCCACAGCCGGACAGCAGCACACCGGCGAGGCCGGCGACGAGAATGGCCGTTCTGTGCATCTGAGATTCCCCCGTTCTCGGAGGAGGGAGCGCCATGGCGACGCTTGCGTCAACCCACGACGGCGTCAGACCGCCATATTGTCGATCAGCCGCGTCTTGCCGAGCCAGGCCGCGACCAGAACCCTTCCCGGACCGTCAACCACGCCGCTGGAGAAGGCCGCCAGATCGTCCGCACGACGCACGGCGACATAGTCCACGCGCTCGAACCCGGCCTTCAGGATCTCGGCGTAGGCGTCGCGCTCGACCGCAGCCAAGGGTCGCTTGTCCGCCGCCTTGATCGCCGCCTCGGCGATGATGCCGTTGAGCCGCCGCGCGACCTCCAGTTCGGTCTCGGACAAGTAGGCGTTCCGCGACGACAGGGCCAGACCGTAGCCGTCCCGCTCGGTCGGCGATCCGACGATCTGGGTCGGGATATCGAGGTCCCGCGCCATCCGCGTGACGACCATCAGTTGCTGATAGTCCTTCTCTCCGAACACGGCGACGTCGGCCTGGACCTGGTTCAGCAGCTTGGCCACCACCACCGCCACCCCGCCGAAGAAGTGCGGGCGGAAATCCGTCTCCAGCCCCTGCGACGGCCCGCCGACGCTGACGCCGGTGACGAAGCCCTCGGGATACATCTGGTCCACCGTGGGGGCGAACAGCAGATCGCATGCCGCGCCGGCCAGCAGTTCAGCGTCCCGCGCCTCCTGCCGGGGATAGGTCCCCAGGTCCTCGTGCGCCGCGAACTGGGTCGGGTTGACGAAGACGCTGGCGACGACCTTGTCCGCCCGCCGCCCGGCCTCTCGCACCAGGGTCAGATGGCCCTCGTGCAAGGCGCCCATCGTCGGCACGAATCCCACGGTGAAGCCCTGGCGTTTCCAGTCGCGCACGATCGCACGCAACGCTTCGACCGTTCGCGCGATAGGCAGGGGAGGAGGGTTGTCGCTCATGCTTACCGGATTAACCCTTCGACTTAAGCCTGTTCGTGCACGGGGCGGAAAAACCTGCCGGGCTAAGAGGGGCTTATGACGCCCAGCAGAATGCTTCGTCCAGTGCTCCTCGGTCTCGCCGGCCTCGCGACCTCGTCGTGCAGTGCGGTCGAGGGCGACCCGCACCGGTTTGAACAGATGGCGCAGTATGTCGCCGACATCCCGCTCGACGGCGGCGCCGCCGGTCCGGCCCGCGCGGCCGCCAACAGCGGTCTTCGTCCGGCGCTGGCCACGACCGAAGCCGTCGTGAACCCCGGCGCCCTGCGTGTCGAGGTTCTGGATCCGCACGATCTCTGGGACGCCCGCGACGCCGGCCTGCGTGGCGCGGTCGAAGCTGCGGCTCCAGCCCTTATCGAGGCCGCCGCTCCCGTGGTGACCGAGGCCGTGGTCCAGCGCGTCTCCGCCGAAATGCCCGCCCGCCGCATCGCTCCGCCGACGCCGCGTCAGGTCGCCCGCACGACTCTTCAGCTCGGGGCCTTCGCCAGCCCGGCCGCCGCCCAGCGCGCTTGGGGCCGGATCGCCGACGCCGGTCACGGGGTGGCCGAACTGACCCCGGTCTTCGAGGCGGTCGAGGTGGACGGGCGCAGCCTGACCCGGCTCAAGGTATCGGCTCCGGTCGACGACGCCCGCGCCGTCTGCCGGGCCGCGGATGCTGCCAAGCTGGGCTGCTTGCGGCGAGGCTAGGTCTCATCCACAGCCGTCTTTTAACCTTTCGTTGACGGAAGGCGCGGCGCCCCCGATTCTGGCGAACCATGAGGACCGGCAAGTGAGTCGGTCGTCGCCAGCATTCGGAACTCTCCATGACGCAGCCTCAGGTCATCGTCGTCGGCAATGAAAAGGGCGGGGCCGGCAAGTCCACCCTGGCGATCCACATCGTCGCGGGCCTGCTGCACGCAGGCCGGCGCGTCGCCATTCTGGATCTCGATCTGCGCCAGCGGTCGATGAGCCACTTCTTCGCTCACCGCGCCGCTTGGACCGCCGCCAACGGCGTCGTCCTGCCCATGCCGTCCGAGCCGGATCTGGGCGACGGCAAGGTCCTGGCCCGCGCCGACGAGGCCGAGCAGATCGCGACCTTCGAGCGCGCCTTCGCCGAAGCCCAAGGCGCCGACGTCATCCTGATCGACACCCCCGGCGGCGACACGCCCCTGTCGCGGGCGGCCCACGCCAAGGCCGACCAGATCGTCACCCCGATGAACGACAGCTTCGTCGACTTCGACATGCTGGGTTCGGTCGATCCCGTGACGCTGGAGCTGCTCAAGCCTTCGACCTATTCCGAGAGCGTCTGGGAGGCCCGCAAGCACCGCGCCATCAAGGAAGGCCGCCACGCCGCCATCGACTGGGTCGTCATCACCAACCGCCTCGCCGTCGCCGAGGCCCGCAACCGCAAACGCCTCGAAGAGCGGATGCTGAAACTGGCCAAGCGGGTCGGCTTCCGCGTCGGCCCGGGCCTGCGCGACCGGGTCATCTACCGCGAGCTCTTCCCCTTCGGCCTGACCGTCGCCGACCTGTCCAGCGAGGTGCGCCCCGTCGCCGTCTCGCTCGCCCACGTCGCCGCGCGTCAGGAGATGCGCAACCTGATGCAGTCGTTGGGCCTCGACGCCGCCAGCCTGCCGGCGCTCGACGCAGCGGCCTGACTCGAGCTCACCGATGGGCCTGATCTGGCTGGTGCTCGTCGCCATCGGCGTCTGGGCGCTGGTCCGGCTGGGTCGACAGACCGAGGGGCCCCGACGTGGGCAATGGCGGGTCGCGGCGACGCTGATCTCGGCCGTGCTGCTCGCGGGTGGGGCGCTGGTCCTGTCGAAGGGCGGATGGATCAGCGGGGCGGCGCTTGTCGGGGCGGGGCTGTGGCTGACGGTGTCTTCGCGGATGCGGACCGTGCCCCGCACGGCGGAGGGGCTCAGCGCCTCGGACGCTGCCTCCACTCTCGGCGTGTCGGTCGATGCCACTCCTGAAGCCGTCAATGCCGCCTGGCGCAGGCTGATGGCGCGGGCGCACCCGGATCAGGGCGGCACCGAAGGGCTGGCGGCGCGGCTGAACGCGGCCAAGGATCGGCTGCTCAAAAAGTAACCCTCCCCTGGTGGGAGAGGGCTTGAGGCCCGCAGAGCGATAGCTATGCGTCGGGGCCGAAAGGGTGAGGGTCGAAGCTCACCGGCACGCACGACCCTCACCCTTTCGCGTTTCCAATCGCTGCGCTCGTGGACGCTCAAGCCCTCTCCCATTGGGAGAGGGTGACGGTTGGATCAAACCCCCCTAAACCTCGCCCCATGCCGAAGCTGACCAGTTCCATCGATCCGCAGTCGCCGAGCTTCAAGGCGCTGCACGCCCACAACACCGCCCTCAACGCCGAACTGCGCGAGCGGGTGGCGACGGCGGGCAGGGGCGGTTCCGACGCCAGCCGCGATCGCCATGTCTCGCGCGGCAAGCTTCTGCCCCGCGACCGCGTCGAACGCCTTCTGGATCCCGGTTCGCCCTTCCTCGAGGTCGGCCAGCTCGCCGCCAACGGCATGTACGGCGACGAGGCCCCCGGCGCCGGAATGATCTGCGGCGTCGGGCGCGTCTCGGGCCGCGAGGTCATGATCGTCGCCAACGATCCGACGGTGAAGGGCGGCGCATACTTCCCGATGACGGTGAAGAAGCACCTGCGGGCCCAGGAGATCGCCGAGCAGAACAACCTGCCGTGCGTCTATCTGGTCGATTCCGGCGGGGCCAACCTGCCGCACCAGGCCGAAGTCTTCCCCGACCGCGACCATTTCGGCCGCATCTTCTTCAACCAGGCAAACATGTCGGCGAAGGGCATCCCCCAGATCGCCTGCGTCATGGGCTCCTGCACCGCCGGCGGGGCCTATGTGCCGGCCATGTCGGACGAGACGGTCATCGTCCGCAACCAGGGCACCATCTTCCTGGCCGGCCCGCCTTTGGTGAAGGCCGCCACCGGCGAGGTCATCTCCGCCGAGGAACTGGGCGGGGCCGAAACGCACGGCCGCAAGTCCGGCGTCGTCGACTATGTCGCCGAGAACGACGAGCACGCCCTGGAAATCGTCCGCGACATCGTCGGCCATCTGAACAGCGTCAAGCGCGTCGACATGGACATCCGCGAGCCCAAGGCGCCGGCGCTGGACCCGGCCGAGCTCTACGGCCTGATCCCCGACGACGTCCGCGCCCCCTATGACGTGCGCGAGGTCATCGCCCGCGTCGTCGACGGCTCGGAGTTCGAGGAGTTCAAGCCGCTTTATGGCACGACACTCGTCTGCGGCTTCGCCCGCATATGGGGCTATCCGGTCGCCATCCTGGCCAACAACGGCGTGCTGTTCTCCGAGAGCGCGCTGAAGGGCGCGCACTTCATCGAACTGGCCTGCAAGCGGAAGATCCCGCTGGTCTTCCTGCAGAACATCTCCGGCTTCATGGTCGGTGGAAAATACGAGGCCGGCGGCATCGCCAAGGACGGGGCCAAACTGGTCACCGCCGTCGCCTCGGCGAGCGTGCCCAAGTTCACCATCCTGATCGGCGGCAGTTTCGGCGCCGGCAACTACGGCATGTGCGGCCGCGCCTATTCCCCGCGCTTCCTCTTCACCTGGCCGAACAGCCGGATCAGCGTCATGGGCGGCGAACAGGCGGCCTCCGTCCTCGCCACCGTCCACCGCGACGCCGACAGCTGGACCCCCGAACAGGCCGAGGCCTTCAAGGCTCCGGTCCGCCAGAAGTACGAGGACGAGGGCAACCCCTACTACGCCACCGCCCGGCTGTGGGACGACGGCGTCATCGACCCGACCCAGACAAGGGATGTGCTGGGGCTGGCGATCTCCGCCTCGCTGAACGCGCCGATACCCGACACGACGTTTGGCGTGTTCAGGATGTGATTGAGGAGCTTTCCATGACCGACCAACCCAACGAATCCGACCTGAACGCGCTCGATATCACCGACGCCGAGGCCGCCGAGATCAACGCGATCGCCCAGCCGCTGGTGCCCGGCGCCGCGCCCGACGCGAACGACGACCTGGTGCAGGTCGACGGCACGACCGACGGCGTGGTCTTCGTCACCATCAACCGTCCGCACAAGAAGAACGCCTTCGACGCCGCGACCATCGCGGCCCTGTTCGAGACTTTCGAGACCCTGCACGGCGCCGACAACGTCCGCGTCGTCTTCATCCGCGGCGCGGGCGGAACGTTCAGCGCGGGCGCCGACCTGTCGTGGATGCGTGACGCCATCGACTGGTCCGAGGGCGACAACCGCGACGACGCCATGGGCTTGGCGAAAATGCTGAAGGCCCTGCACGACATTCCGGCCCTGACGGTCGCCCTGGTCGAGGGTTCGGCCATGGGCGGCGGGGCCGGCATCGTCTGCGCCTGCGACATGGCCGTGGCGGTCGAGGGCGCGCGCTTCGCCTTCTCCGAGGTCAAGCTGGGCCTCATCCCCGCGACCATCGCCCCCTATGTCATCGAGGCCGTCGGGCCGCGCCGTGCGAAGCAGTTGTTCCTGACCGCCAACATCTTCGACGCCGACTACGCCGCCCATGCCGGCATCATCGACATGGTCCTGCCCGAGGGGTCGATCGACGAGTTCGTCTCCATGCTGACCGACAGCCTGACGCAGAACGCCCCCCAGGCCATGGGGGAGGCCAAGCGTCTGGTTCGCGATGTCGCCGGTCGCCACATCGACCACGGCCTGATGGAAGAGACCGCCAAACGCATCGCCCGCGCCCGCGTCTCGCCCGAAGGCCAAGAAGGCGTCCGCGCCTTCCTCGACAAACGCCCGGCCCGCTGGGCGGAATAGAGAGCCTCATGTTCAAGTCCGTCCTGGTCGCCAATCGCGGCGAGATCGCCTGTCGCGTCTTCCGCACCGCCAAGCGGATGGGTATCCGCACCATCGCCGTCTACTCCGAGGCCGACGCGAACGCCCTGCACGTGCGTGAGGCCGACGAAGCCGTCCTGATCGGCCCGGCCCCGGCGCGCGAGAGCTATCTGGCCGCCGAAAAGGTCCTGGCCGCCGCCAAGGCCTCGGGCGCCGAGGCCATCCACCCCGGCTATGGCTTCCTGTCGGAGAATGCGGAGTTTGCGGAGGAAGTGGTCGCTGCCGGCATCATCTGGATCGGCGCCCCGCCGGCCTCGATCCGCGCCATGGGTCTTAAGGACGCGGCGAAAAAGCTGATGGTCGAGGCCGGCGTCCCGGTCACCCCCGGCTACATGGGCGAGGACCAGTCGCCCGAGCGCCTGAAGGCCGAGGCCGACGCCATCGGCTACCCCGTCCTGATCAAGGCGGTGGCGGGCGGCGGCGGCAAGGGCATGCGCCGTGTCGATGCGTCCGACGCCTTCCTCGACGCCCTCGCTTCGTGTCAGCGCGAGGCCGCGTCCAGCTTCGGCGACGACCGGGTGCTGATCGAGAAATACATCCTGTCGCCTCGCCACATCGAGGTTCAGGTCTTCGGCGACAGCCACGGCGAGGTCGTCCACCTGTACGAACGCGACTGCTCCCTGCAGCGCCGCCACCAGAAGGTCATCGAGGAGGCTCCGGCTCCCGGCATGGACGCCGCGACGCGCTCGGCGATCACCGACGCCGCCGTCCGCGCCGCCAAGGCCGTGAACTACGTCGGCGCCGGCACGATCGAGTTCATCGCCGACGCCTCGGAAGGGCTGAAGGCCGACCGCATCTGGTTCATGGAGATGAACACCCGGCTGCAGGTCGAACACCCGGTCACCGAAAGCATCACCGGCGTCGATCTGGTCGAATGGCAGTTCCGCGCCGCCGCCGGCGAGCCCGTACCGCTGAAACAGGCCGCCATCCCCCTGAACGGCTGGGCCATGGAGGCCCGCCTCTATGCCGAGGACCCGTCCAACGGCTTCCTGCCGTCGATCGGCAAACTCGATCATTTCGTCCTGCCCGACGATATCCGGGTGGACACCGGCGTCTATCAGGGCGGCGAGGTCAGCCAGTTCTACGACCCCATGATCGCCAAGCTGATCGTCCACGAGGACACGCGCGAGGCCGCCGCCGAAGCCCTCGCCGAAGCCTGCGCCGATGTCGAAGTCTGGCCCGTGCGGACCAACGCCGGCTTCTTGGTGCGCTGCTTGGAACATCCCCGGTTCGTTGCGGGTGAGGTCGATACGGGGTTCATCGGTGCAGAAGAGGCCGAACTCGCCGCTGCGGACCTGAGTATGGAGGTGCAACTCGCAGCTCTGGCCGTTGAGAATGCCGGTATTCACGAGCCTGGCCTGTCCGTGCCGTCATCGCAAAGTGATCTTTGGTCACCGTTCGATCCGCTCTTTGGTCTAAGTGGTCTTCGGCTAAACGGACAACGCTCCCAAGCCTTCAGGGTCTGGGTCGATGGGCAGCGAATCGACGGCGGGGTGAGCCTGAACGGAAGCCATTACACCGTGACCGTAAACGGAGCGGAAGACTTGGCCCTTGTTTACGGCGGGAAGGTTGAACTCTCCGCGCGCAACGCCGTGGTTGGCGTCGCTGGCCGAAGCCAACCGATCCTTTTCTTCCGCGGCAATGCTCATCTGATGTCAGGCTATGCCTCAGCCGCGACGGGCGGCACCGCCTCGGACGGCACGCTCCGCGCCCCCATGCCCGGCAAGATCGTCGCCACGCCCGCAAAGGCCGGCGACACGGTGACCAAGGGCCAGCCGATCATCGTGCTGGAGGCCATGAAGATGGAGCACGCGCTGACCGCGCCCTTCGATGGCGTCGTCGGCGAGATCGGCTATGCGGTCGGGGACCAGGTCGGGGCCGACGCCGTGCTGGCGAAGGTCGAGGCGAACGCCTAACTGCCGCCCATGCCTCTGCACATGATCAAGCTCTGCGTCGGCGTCTCCGACGTGGAGTGGCTCGAGACCCGCGCGGCCAAAGGCGAACCCCTGATCGTCCACACCCGGATGACGCCCAAGCGCGCGGCCGAAATCGAGGACGGCGGCTCGCTGTTCTGGGTCATCAAGGGGACGATCCTCTGCCGCCAGCCGGTGCTGGACATCACCACGACAGGAGAGGGCAAGACCTCTCGCTGCGAGATCACCCTAGCCCCCGAGGTGATCCGCACCGCTTCGCTCGCCCGTCGCCCGTTCCAGGGCTGGCGCTATTTCGAGCCCAAGGACGCGCCCGTCGATCTTTCGACCCTCGACGCCGGCGACATGCCCGAGGACTTGGCGAAACAGCTGCGCGAAATGGGGGCGTGGTAGGGCTACATCCTCCCGCAAGGGGAGAAGGGCTTTGTTGACCTTCGCCGCCCGACGTGGTCTCCGCGCCCTCCCATGACCTTCCTTAGCCCCGCCACCCGCACCGCCACCCGCGAACTCTTGACCCTGGCCTGGCCGGTGGTGCTGGCGCGGATCGGCATCATGACCATGGGGCTGACGGACGCCATCGTGGTCGGCAACTACGCCTCGCGTGAGCTGGCCTTCCATTCGCTGGCCTGGGCGCCCCATTCGATCATCGTGGTGACGGCGGTCGGCCTGCTGTTCGGGGTTCAGGTCATGACCGCCCGGATGCTCGGCGAGGGCCGCCGCGCCGAGGTCGGGGCCGTCCTCAGGCGGGGTCTGGCCTACGCCTTCCAACTCGGCATGGCCGCCTCCATCGCCCTGGTGTTCGTCGGTCCCTGGCTGCTGGGCCAGATGCGTCTTGAGGCCGGCCTGGCCGAGGGCGCGGGACCGGCCCTGGTGGTCCTGGCCCTGTCCATGCCCGCCTATCTGATCTCCGTGGCGGCCCAGTTCTTCCTCGAGGCGCTGGGCAAGCCCAAGCCCGGCATGGTCGCCATGTGGATCGCCAACGGCGTCAACCTGGCGCTCAACCTGCTGCTCGTCCCCGACCTTCTGGGCCTCGGCATTCATGGCGCCGAAGCCTCCTGCTGGGCCACCTTCTCGGCGCGCGCGGCCCTGGCGCTATTCCTCGTCATCTACATCGTCCGCCTGCCAGAGGCCCGGGCGCTGGGCGTCTTCACCAAGCCCGCGCCGGATCCCGTCGCCGCCGCCGAACAGCGCCGCATCGGCTATGGCGGCGGCTCGTCCTATTTCATCGAGGTCGCAGCCTTCGCGGCCATGACCTTCATCGCCGGCCAGCTCGGAACGAACGAGACCGCCGCCTGGGCCGTGGTGCTCAACATCTCGGCCGTCGTCTTCATGGTTCCGATGGGCCTGTCCTCGGCCACGGCGGTCCTCGTCGGCCGCGCCTATGGGGCGGCCGAGGGCAGGGCGGTTCTGCGCGCCGGCCTCGTCGGCATCGGGGTGGTCACGGCCCTGACCCTGATCGTGGCCCTGCTGGTCTGGCCCAGCGCCCACCTGCTGGTCGGCGCATATAATCGCGATCCGGCCCTGCTGGCGCTCGCCGCGCCCGCCGTGGTCCTGGCGACCCTCTTCTTCATGGCCGACGGCATCCAGGTCGTCGCGGCCCAGGCCAATCGCGCGGCGGGAGACGTCTGGTGGCCGACCATCATCCATTTCGCCGCCTATGGCGGGGTGATGATGCCGTTGGGCTGGCTCCTGGCGCACCAGATCGGGGTGAACGGTCTGGTCTGGGCCGTCATCATCGCCAGCCTGGTGTCATCGACGCTTCTCACCGGCCGCTTCGTGCGGATCGCGCGGCGGATGAGCTCGCGCACCTGACATTTTTCCTCCCACTCGGGAGGGTGGTCGAAGCGAAGCTGAGACCGGGTGGGGGCGGCAAGGCAAACCCCGCAGACGTCTCCGGGTCGCCTTGCCCTTCCCACCCGGCTTCGCCTACGGCTCAGCCACCCTCCCCCGATGGGGAGGGAGATGACGTGGCCCGTGCCGATCTCTATATCCCGCAGCTTCCTCAGAACGACCGGAAACCCATGTCCCGCATCCTGATCACCTCGGCGCTGCCGTACATCAACGGCATCAAGCATCTGGGGAATCTCGCGGGCTCCATGCTGCCGGCGGACGTCTACGCCCGCTTCAAGCGCGCCCAGGGCCATGAGACCCTCTACATCTGCGCCACCGACGAGCACGGCACCCCGGCCGAACTGGCCGCCGCCGCCGCCGGTCAGGACGTCCAGACCTATTGCGACGAACAGCACGAGATCCAGAAGCGGGCAGGGGAGGCGTTTGGCCTCAGCTACGACTGGTTCGGCCGCTCCTCGAACGCCGCCAACCGTCGCCTGACCCAGCATTTCGCCAAGGTCCTCGAAGACAACGGCCTGATCGAGGAACGCGTCGACCGGATGATCTATTCGATCGACGACCAGCGCTTCCTGCCCGACCGCTATGTCGAGGGGACCTGCCCCCACTGCGGCCACGTCGGCGCGCGCGGCGACCAGTGCGACAACTGCGGCCGCCTGCTGGACCCGACCGACCTGATCGCCCCCTATTCGTCGGTCTCGGGCTCGACCAACCTCGAGGTCCGCGACACCCGCCACCTCTATCTGCTGCAGACGAAGATCGAGGGCCGCATCCGGGAGTGGATCGAATCGAAGTCGGACTGGCAGACGCTCGCCCGCTCCATTGCCCTCAAGCATCTTGACGAAGGCCTGATCGACCGCGGCATCACCCGCGATCTGAAATGGGGCGTGCCGGTGGTCGGTCCCGACGGCGGGCCGCGTCCGGGCATGGAGGGCAAGGTCTTCTACGTCTGGTTCGACGCCCCCATCGAATACATCGGCGCGACCGAGGAATGGGCCGAGGCGAACGGCCGGACCTGGCGCGACTGGTGGCGTCTGGACGAAGGCGCCGAAGACGTCCGCTACGTCCAGTTCATGGGCAAGGACAATGTCGCCTTCCACACCGTCAGCTTCCCCGCGACCATTCTGGGTTCCGGCGAACCCTGGAAGACGGTCGATACGCTCAAGGCCTTCAACTGGCTGAACTGGTACGGCGGCAAGTTCTCGACGTCCCAGAAGCGCGGCGTCTTCATGGACCAGGCGCTGGAGCTCCTGCCCGCCGACTACTGGCGATGGCGTCTGACGGCCTACGGCCCGGAACATTCCGACTCGGCTTTCACCTGGGAGGATTTCCAGGCCTCGACCAACAAGGACCTGGCCGACGTCCTCGGCAATTTCGTCAACCGCATCGTCAAGTTCGCCGAGTCGAAGTTCGAGGGCGTGGTCCCGGAAGGCGGCGAACCCGGGCCGCTGGAACAGAAGCTGGAGGCCGACGTCCGCGCCGGCCTCGCCGAAGCGACCGAGGCCTTCGAGGCCATGGAGTTCAGGAAGGCCTGTCAGGCCCTGCGCGCCGTCTGGGTGCTCGGCAACGAATACCTTCAGGAGGCCGCACCCTGGACCGCCTTCAAGACCGATGTCGACCGCGCCGCCGTCGGCGTTCGCACCGGCCTGAATCTGGTCGCCCTGTTCGCGCGCATCGCCGCCCCGGTCATGCCCGTCTCGGCCGAAAAGATCGCCGCCGCCGTGGGCGAGACGGACCTCGCCTGGCCCGCGCTCGATGCGAACCTGCTGGACCAGCTGCCGCGCGGCCAGAAGGTCGCCGCCGCCGAAGTCCTGTTCAAGAAGATCGAGGACGTTCAGGTCGCCGAGTGGTCGGAGCGGTTCGGAGGCGCCCAGTGACGCCCGCGCTGGCGGAACATTCGCCGGCGACCCTCTCGGCCGTTCGCGACCGCCTCGCCCGCACCGGCCGCGCCCAGCTCCACGGGCTCCTGACCGAGTCCTACGCCGCCCACCTCCGGGCCGAGGCGGACAAGCCCGACTTCAACGTCGTGACCCGCCGCTCGACCGGCCACGTCGACCTGCCCGGCGCCTGGCTCCATTCGCTGGAGCCGCAGCAGCGTCAGGCTCTCGGCCAGGCGGTGCAGACCGCCGCCACCGAAGACTTCCAGTACCTGTTCGACAACCACCCGATCTTCGACATGGCCGAGGCGGGGACCGCCGAGCCGGTCTGGGCCGATCTGGTCGCCTTCCTGAACGGCGAAGCGTTCTTGACGCTGATGCGCGAGGCGACGGGCGAACCCCGCGTCGCCATGGCCGACGCCCAACTGACTCGCTTCCGCAAGGGCCACTTCCTCACCGAGCACGACGATACGGCCGAGGGAAAGAACCGCTACTACGCCTATGTGCTGGGGCTCACGTCCGGCTGGCGCATCGACTGGGGCGGCCTACTGGCCTTCCACGACGGTTGGGGGAACGTCGCCGAGGCCTTCACTCCGCGCTTCAACACCCTGAACCTGCTGAAAGTGCCCGCGCCCCATTCTGTGACGCAAGTCGCCCTGTCCGCCGGCGCCGACCGGATCTCGGTCACCGGCTGGCTGCGCGGCGTCTGACTATTCGAACAGGCTTTCCGGCGCGCCGTATTCGTCGTGCCAGCCCATGTAGGCGACGTCGGTCGGGCCGATGATGTGGACAACTTCGGTCCAGCGTCCGCCCTGTCGACGCATCAGGCCAAAGGTGCCCGGCCCATCGAACATGCCCTCCGCCAGCTCCTCGGCGTAGGAGGTGCGGGTGAAGTCGATCGGACGGCCGTCCGGACGCTGCACCTTACCGGAGAAGAAGGCCCAGTCGCCCTGAACTCTCAGCGTATCGACGACGAACTGGACCGGCTGGTTCAGCTCGGCCTCGATCGGCGCGCGTAGGGTGTCCAGCAGCGGGCGGCGCAGGGGGTCGCCAACGGGGATGTTACGCGTGCCGGATTGGACGATCGGCGCCGGGTGCGCCGACTTGGTCTCGCCCGCCATGGGGCCGGCCAGCAGAAGGGACAGAAGCAGCACGCTCATCGAGGAATTCCGGACCATGCGGCCGCCGGAGTCAGTCCGCCTTCGCCGCCGGTTCGGACACTACGGGGCCCGCGGCCGGGGTGGAAGCCGCCGCCGGCGCCGTGTCAGGCGACGTCAGGGGCGCGCCCTGGCCGGGCAGGGCGCTGTCCTCGCTGCGGGTCCCGCGCTCGAACTCCTCGACCTCCTCGGGCGAAATCGCGAGGAAGGCCGGGGCCGAGGCGTTGAACTGTTCCGTATTGCCGGTGCGGACCACGACGGAGCGCGCTCCGTCCCAGACCATGTGCAGGGCGACGTAAAGGACGATGATCAGGCCGACGTAGCCGATCCAGCGGTACTTGTTCAGCAGCTTGGCGATGAAGGTCGCCGCCACGCCCATCAGGCCGATCGACAGGATCAGGCCGAACACCATGATCCATGGATGCTCGTGCGCCGCGCCGGCCACGGCCAGCACATTGTCCAGCGACATGGTCACGTCGGCGATCATGATCTGCAGCAGGGCCGCGCCGAAGGTCTTGCGCTTGATGCCCAGCTCTTCCGGCGTCGGCCCCTGACCGTGCTCGATGGCCAGCGCCAGTTCGAGTTCCTTCTGCGCCTCGGCCTGATCGTGGGTCGCCTGCTCGCGCAGCTCGCGCCACATCTTCCAGCAGACCCAAAGCAGCAGGACGCCGCCCGCCAGCAACAGGCCCACGATGGCCAGCAGCTGCACCGTCACCAGGGCGAAGACGATGCGCAGCACGACGGCGGCGGCCAGACCGACGAGAATCGCCTTGCGACGCTGTTCGACGGGCAGGGCGGCGGCGGCCAGACCCACGGCCACGGCGTTGTCGCCGGCCAGGACCAGGTCGATGGCAAGCACCTGTCCGAGGGCGGTCAGCTGGCTGGTGAGTTCGGGGGAGGAGAGGAATTCCATGATCGCTCTCTAGCGTCAGCGTGGCCGTGCGCCAAGTCGCCGCATCAGCCCCTCTGCTTCCGCGAGGCCTCGTACAGGGCGATGGCCGCCGCGTTCGACACGTTCAGGCTTTCGAATCCGCCCGGCATGGAAATCTTCGCCAGCACATCGCAGTGCTCGGCCACCAGCCTGCGGATACCGTCGCCCTCCGAACCCATGACCAGAACCGTCGGCCGGTGGTCCAGCGCGCCTTCCAGCGTCTCCTCCGACGACCCGTCCAGCCCGACCGCCCGCCAGCCCAGCTCGGCGAGGGTCTCCAGCGCCCTCGAGAGGTTCGTCACCCGTGCACAGGGCAGGCGCTCGGTCGCTCCTGCCGCCGCCTTGGCCAGCGCCCCGGCCAATACCGGCGAATGCCGGTCCTGGACGACGATTCCCCGCGCCCCGAACGCGAGCGCCGAGCGGAAGATGGCGCCGACGTTCTGGGGATCGGTCAACTGGTCCAGCATGACAATGATTCCCTCCGCCGGCTCGGCCAGGTCCTCGAGCGCCACGCCTTCCAGCGGCTGAACCTTGAAGGCCAGGCCCTGGTGCACCGCGCCGGCGGGCAGCATCCGCTCCAGCGCCAGGGCGTCGATCACCTCGATCTTGTGGCCGTTCGGAACGCCGTCCCGCTCCAGCTCGGCGGCGCGATCGGCGGTCGCCAGGAGGCGACCCGTCCCCTTCCTCGCCGGGTTGGAAAGCGCCGCCAGCACAGGATGTCGGCCCCACAGGAACCCGTCGGCGTCGACCTTGCCGCGCCCTGCGCGAGGGGCCCCGGTGGAGAACCCCTTGGTCGGCGGATTGGGGTTCCAGCCGCCCCGGTCGGGGCCGCCTTTCGGGGGATCGAAAGCCCCACCCTTGCGGGGTCGATCGCCGGTTTTTCCGGGCGTATTTTTACCCGATTTCCGGTCGTTGCGTTCTGGATTTCTCGACACTATAAGACGCCCTCCGATTTGGAGCCCTAGGGCTTTCGGGTCTGGCGCCCCCTCTATCTCAGGCGTGTCAGAGACCGAAAGCTTTTGTGTCCGGACGGTTCGAAAACGCGCTGGGGGAATGTCCCGAGCGGCAAAGGGGGGGGACTGTAAATCCCCTGCGTAAGCTTCGAAGGTTCGAGTCCTTCTTCCCCCACCACGCGCTTTCGAAACGACGGATCGGACCCCATATGAGGATCGGCGGTCGAGGCTTTCGCGAGCCGAGGCCGTCTCCGTGCGGGTATAGTACAATGGTAGTACAGCAGCCTTCCAAGCTGAATATGTCGGTTCGATTCCGTCTACCCGCTCCAGGTTTTTGACAGCACACAGCGCCCCTCAACCCGGGCCATCAGGAGTTTGGCCATGGCCAAGGAAAAGTTCGAACGCACCAAGCCGCACTGCAACATCGGCACGATCGGTCACGTTGACCACGGCAAGACGACGCTGACGGCGGCGATCACGATGACGCTGGCCAAGGCCGGCGGCGCGAAAGCCATGAACTACGCCGACATCGACGCCGCGCCGGAAGAAAAGGCTCGCGGCATCACGATCAACACGGCTCACGTGGAATACGAGACGGCCAACCGTCACTACGCCCACGTCGACTGCCCCGGCCACGCCGACTATGTGAAGAACATGATCACCGGCGCGGCCCAGATGGACGGCGCGATCCTGGTGGTGTCGGCCGCCGACGGCCCGATGCCGCAGACCCGCGAGCACATCCTGCTGGCCCGTCAGGTCGGCGTGCCGGCCCTGGTGGTCTTCATGAACAAGGTCGACCTGGTCGACGACAAGGAGCTGCTGGAGCTCGTCGAGATGGAAGTGCGCGAGCTGCTTTCGTCCTACCAGTTCCCGGGCGACGACATTCCGATCACCATGGGCTCGGCCAAGGCCGCGACCGACGGCGTGAACCCGGAAATCGGCGAGCAGCAGGTTCTGGCGCTGATGGAAACCGTCGACGCCTACATTCCGCAGCCGGAACGTCCGGTCGACCTGCCCTTCCTGATGCCGGTCGAAGACGTCTTCTCGATCTCGGGCCGCGGCACCGTGGTCACGGGTCGCGTCGAGCGCGGCATCGTCAAGGTCGGTGAGGAAGTCGAGATCGTCGGCATCCGTCCGGTCCAGAAGACGACCTGCACGGGCGTGGAAATGTTCCGCAAGCTGCTGGACCAGGGCCAGGCCGGCGACAACGTCGGCGTTCTGCTGCGCGGCACCAAGCGTGAAGACGTCGAGCGCGGTCAGGTCCTGTGCAAGCCGGGTTCGATCACCCCGCACACCAAGTTCCTGGCCGAGGCCTACATCCTGACCAAGGAAGAAGGCGGCCGTCACACGCCGTTCTTCACGAACTACCGCCCGCAGTTCTACTTCCGCACCACGGACGTGACCGGCATCGTTCACCTGAAGGAAGGCGTCGAGATGATCATGCCCGGCGACAACGCCGAGCTGAACGTCGAGCTGATCACCCCGATCGCCATGGAAGAGAAGCTCCGCTTCGCCATCCGTGAAGGCGGCCGCACCGTCGGCGCCGGCGTCGTCGCCAAGATCGTCGAGTAAGCAGGAAGACCGATCTTCGGATCGATCTGGAGAGGCCCCGGAGAAATCCGGGGCCTTTTTCTTTGCCCTCTCCCGGTGGGAGAAGGTGGCCGCGAAGCGGACGGATGAGGGTCGGGTCTGTCCATCGGCGAAGCCGTCGCACCGTCTCACTTCGAGAGCGCGACCCTCACCCTTTTGCGCAAGGCCGATCGCTCCGCTCCCGGGCGCTCAAGCCCTCTCCCCCGGGAGAGGGACGCCCATACCCATCAACGGTTCGTCCGAATTCCCCAGTCCGATCAACGCCCGGCTCTAATGAGAGCCTTTTTACCCATCACCCCCCGAAACGCCCTCACACTGTCCGATCCATAGCGGAGGGGCGGACATGGATGAGGCGATCGAAACTTCAGGCCGGAACCGGGTGCCGCCTGAGGTCTGGGAGGCGGTCAGGGACGACTATATCGCGGGTCTGTCGGGACCGGACTGCTGCCGGCGGCACGGGGTGACCCTGTCGGCCCTGCGAGACCGGGCCGCACGCCATGGCTGGCGGCGCACCGACCAGCCCTGGATCCCGCCGCAATCGCTCGACCCGCGCGACGAGGGGCGGCTGCTGGAAGAAAAGGTCTACGGCAACCTCGACATGATCGAGTGGAGCGATCTGTCCGAGGTCGCCGACGGTCGGATGATGCGCGCCGTCCTGCGCGGCGACGCGGCCGAGTTCATGCGCTGGCACAAGGTCTGCGAAATCATCCGGCTCCGCCAGGCCGAGGTCGATCGCTGGAAAGAGGAGGACGCGGCCCGGGGCTTCAATCTGCGCGAAGCGGCCCGCGAGGTCGAAGCCGCCGAGGCCGAACCCGACTCAACGGACTATCTCGACTCCGAAACCGACGAGAGTCTGGAGGACCAGGGGCCAGTGAAGGGCTTCACCGTCACGCGGGAGGGGAAACTGGTGCGGAAGAGATCACACGTCTTCTCCCCATGCGCAGGCGCGCATGGGGAAGAGACAGGACCGCCTCACCCGTTCGGTTTGCCCGTCGCGGGATCCGTCGCCGTCTCGCCCGAGTTCGACGATCCCTTCGATCCGCCGGGCTCGGTGGCGGGGCGAGGGGGCTGACCGTCGCCGGCCGGCTTCTCCTGTTCGTATTCGGACTGGCGGCCCGGGCCGCGGCCGGTGTCTCCGACGGGATCAGTCATGGTCGTGCTCCGTGTTGATCACAGCAACGCCCCTCGGCGGCCGTCGGCTCCGCAAGATCTTGTTCACCACGCCATTACACCGTCCCGAAACGGGCCTCGCGCTACACCAGCGCAGGAACGCGCCTTGCTCGGAGGCGTGGGTCGGAGACGCGCATGCCCGGAACGCTACAGATCGAGGTCGTCAAGGCGGACCAGCTCACGGTCGCCGACCGGGCCCTGTGGCGCGCCATGGTCGACGCCAACCCAGAACTCGCCAGCCCCTATTTCCGCTGGGAGTTCACCGAGATCGCCTCGAAGATCAGCCCGGACGCGGCCGTGGCGATTCTGAGCCGCGACGGAAAGACCATCGGCTATTTCCCCCACCAGCGGCGCGGATCGGCGATCCAGCCGCTCGGCGCCCCGATGAACGACTATCACGGCGTCATCGCCATGCCCGGCGAGACGCCGTCCCTGGCCGCCGTCGCCGCCCTGCTGAACGCGCCGCGCCTGAACGTCTCGGCCTGGGTCGGGCCGTCGGGGGCGGGGGAGCTGCGCGAGACCCTGATGACGGTCACGCCGGAAGAAGGCTACGACGCCTGGTACGCCGAGCGCCGCACGACCTGGGGCAAATACTTCAAGGACAAGGAACGGGCGCGTCGCAGCCTGGAAACCGAACTGGGTCCCATCCGCGTCGAACGCGGCCTGCGCGATCCGAAGCTGCTCGACGAGTTGATCCAGCTGAAGCGCGACCAGTACGCCCGCACCAACCGCCACGACATCTTCGCCTGCGGCTGGACCGGCGATCTCCTGCACGCCCTGATGGCGTCGAAGCACGGGGACTTCGGCGCGTCGATGGCCGCGCTGTGGGCCGGGGACCGGCTGACGGCGATCGAATACTCGCTGCACGCCGGCGATCGCTACCATTTCTGGTTCCCGGCCTATGTGCCCGAGCTGGCGCGCTGCTCGCCGGGCATCCTGCTGACCATGGACACCATGCGGCTGGGCTGCGCGGCGGGCTTCCGGGTCTTCGACTTCGGGTTCGGCGGCGAGGGCTACAAGAAGTATTTCTGCAATGCGACGCAGAGCGTGCGCGAGGCGGTGATCCTGAAGCCGGGCGTCGGAGCCATGCTGTCGGACGCGGCCGTGGGCCTTTTGAACACCGCCGGCGGCAAGGGCGAGCGGATCCGCACGAGCGTGCGCCGTCGATGGGCCGCCATCGAGGCCTGCGAGGTGACCCCCGCCAACCGCCTGATGGGCGCGGTCGCCGCCGCCGGCGCGGCCATGAAGAAGGTGAGCGGCGCGCGCCACGCCGCCTGATCGAGATGAGCATGACCCAGACCAACAGCCGCACCCGCTATCCCGGCCCGATCACCGAGGCGAAGAAGCACCCCCACGCCCTGGTCGACCAAGGCTTCGCCACCGACGAGGCCCTGGCCGAAATCCTGCACCGATACCCGGCCGAACTCTTCGACATCAATCTGTACGACTACGATGACGAGGGGCAGGTGAGCCTGCGCACCGGCGCGCGCGGCGGCCTGACGGGCGACCAGCTGCTGGCCGCGATCCAGGCCGGGCGTCTGTGGGTCAATCTGCGTCAGGCCGAGAAGGGCTGTCCGGACCTGTGGAACGCCGCCATGGGCGAGTTCGCCAAGATCCAGGCGACCTATCCCGGCATGCGGGCTGTGACCAACGCCGGCCAGCTGATCATCTCCTCGCCGGTCGCCAAGGTGCCCTACCATTTCGACGCTGCGGGCGTGGTGCTGTTCCATCTGCGCGGCCGGAAACGCCTCTTCATATATCCTGGCGACGAGGCCCATCTGCCGGAAAAGGCGATGGAGCAGGTGGTGGCCCGCCAGACGACCGAGGAGCTGCCCTATACCCGCGCCTTCGAGGCGGACGCCCAGGTCATGGATCTGGAGCCGGGCGAGGCCCTGACCTGGCCGCTCTATGCGCCGCACCGGGTCGAGAACCTCGACAAGTTCTGCGTCTCGCTGTCGATGGATTTCCAGACCTGGCCCACGCGGTTCAGGAACGGCGCCATCTACACCAACGCCGTGATCCGCAGCCGGGGAGGGCGCCCGCGCTTCACCGACGGCATGTCGACGCCTGAGCTCGCCGCCCGCTGGGCCGCCTCCCTGGCGCTGCGTCGCGTGGGGGGACTGAAGAGCCGCATCGAGCATTTCAAACGCGATTTCACCCCGGAAGTCGGCGCGGCCGATGGGGCAGGGGCCTTACAGACCTGACAGGTTTCTCCCTCCCACACGGGGGAGGGTGGTCGCGCAGCGACCGGGTGGGGGCGGCCGGAGATGCGGACGGGGGCCTGTGGGCTTGATCCTGTCGCCGCCACCCGACCTCCGCTTCGCTCCGGCCGCCCTCCCCCCAGAAGGAGGGAAAGGTCCTGCGAAGGTGAATTCGAGGTCATGACGTCGAGTTAAACTGACATCCGTCCATCGTGGGGTCAGGTTCGTCTCGTTCAGGAGAGGAAACCAAGCCATGAGAAAGACCGTCACCGCCGCCGCCGCCGTCGCCCTGCTGGCCGCCCTCGGCGCCGCCGCCCCGGCCTCGGCCAAGGCCGACCGCGAAGTCCGCATTCGCTACGCCGCCGCCCGGGTGGTGGTCATCGTCGAAAACCGCAACGACATCGCGGTCGAGATCGAACCCGGCTCCGGCAGCCTGCCCATGCCCACCGTGACTCGCTCGGGTGACGAGGTCCGCATCAACGGCAACCTCGGCCGCAACGCCTTCCGCCGCTGCCAGAGCGGCCCCGCCTCCGCCCGCCAGCCGGGGGAGGGCGCCTCGGTCGAGGTTCGCCGGCACGGCCGCGTCAACCTCTCGGCCGCGCCCCTGATCGTCGTCCGCACGCCGCCCGCCGTGGACGTCTCCAGCGAGGACTCGGCCGTGTTCGGCTCCATCGGCCGCGGCGCGACTTCGATCGAACTGGGCGCGGGCGGTTGCGGCGACTGGACCGTGGCCAACACCGCCGGCTCCTCGGACCTGTCCATCGGCGGCTCGGGCACCATCCGCGCCGGAACCTCGGCCAGACTGGAAGCCTCCATCGGCGGCTCGGGCAACATCTACGCCGGAGCCACCCGTGATCTGGACGCCTCGATCGGCGGCTCGGGTACGATCGTGGTGGCCAGCGCCACGGGCGAGGTCGATGCGTCCATCGGCGGCTCGGGCGACATCCGCGTCAACGGCGGCCGTCCCGCTTCGGTGGACGCTGCAATCGCGGGCTCGGGCGACATCACCATCACCGGCGACGCCGGGGCTCTGGACGCCTCCATCGCCGGCTCTGGCAACGTCACCGTGACCGGCACGGTCTCCAGCCTCGACGCCAGCCTGATCGGCGGCGGCGACGTCCGCGTCGGTCGGGTCACCGGCTCCGTCTCCCAGTCCGTCATGGGCGGAGGCCGAGTGAGAATCGGCAGCTGAGCCTCCTGAACTCAGTCTGCTGAAAAGAGACGGCCCGGGTGCGTGGAACCGCCCGGGTCGTCTTGCCATGCCTATTCTCAAAACGAATGATGCGCCGGGGAGCGCTTGCGTCAGAAATCGAGGTTGGGCGAAGTCGAACAGCGGTGTCAGGTTAGCCTCCCCGGACTGCGCCGGGCGAGATGCGATGATGATCAAAACCCTGCTCGCGGCCGCCGCCGTTCTGACCCTGTCCGGTTGCGCCATGGTCGCCCAGACCAGCGCCCCGCCTGCCGGCCTGTCCTGGTACGTCATCAGCCAGCTGAACAGCTTCTATGACGATCCCGAGGACCCCACCAACCGGCCGCCGCTCTTGACCGAGCCGCCCGCCGGCGTCGTCCGGGCGATGGACGTCAATGGCGACGGCGCCAACGACTGGGTCGTCGACTGGCCCGAAGGCGCCCAGTTTTGCGGCACGGGCGGCTGCCGCTACACCGTGTATCTGACGCACGGCCAGAACCTAGTCCGCGTCTTTGATCGACAGGTGCTCGATGGCCTAACCTTCTCCATGGCCGACGGAGAACCCCGGTTCGAGGGCAGCTTCCACCACGGCTCTTGCAACGATCGTCGTGACGACTGCCGCCTGGCCTGGGGGCTGGACTCCACGACGCGCACGCTGGTCCCGCGCCCATCGGCCAACGGCGACACCTTCTCTTCGCGGGATGAAGAGGGACCGATCGACGACATCTGGTCGGGCGAGGACTGATCGCCTTCAGAGCGTGAGAAAGTCGGTCAGACCGTCCCTGACCGCTTGACCAAATCGGAATCAAACGTCATAAGCGCCAACTCTTGTTGGACTGGCTGTGCGGGCAACCGCAGACGCAGTTCGCAGGAACGACCTAAGCGCCTGTTCTTTGCAGCTTCTTGGGACTTCACGGCCTTCGCGGGGGACTGCGTGGGCCGATCGTTTTTGCGAAGTGCGTACCTGAAGGGTTTCGACCCTTGGGCTCCGGTCTTTGAAATGGTTCACAGGACGCAGGTTCGCCTGCTTGGGAAATACGACCGATATGGATCAAAGCATCCGCATCAGGCTCAAGGCCTTTGATCACCGCGTCCTCGACTTTTCGACGCGCGAGATCGTGAACACGGCCAAGCGCACCGGCGCGACCGTTCGCGGTCCGATCCCGCTGCCGACCCTGATCGAAAAGTTCACCGTGAACCGCTCGCCGCACGTCGACAAGAAGTCGCGGGAGCAGTTTGAAATCCGCACGCACAAGCGTGTCCTCGACATCGTCGACCCCACCCCGCAGACCGTGGACGCGCTCATGAAGCTCGACCTGTCCGCCGGCGTGGACGTCGAGATCAAGATTTAAAGAAACAAAGGCGGGATCCGATATGCGCACGGGCGTGATCGCCAAGAAGCTGGGCATGACCCGCGTGTTCGCCGAAGACGGCGCGCACGTTCCGGTCACTGTGCTCCAGCTCGACGACTGTCAGGTCGTCGGCCAACGCACTCAGGAGCGGGACGGCTACGTCGCCCTGCAACTGGGCGCCGGGGTCAAGAAGGCAAAGAATACGAACAAGGCTCAACGCACGACCTTCGCCAACGCGGAAGTCGAGCCGAAGCACGTCGTCATGGAGTTCCACGTTTCGGAAGACGCCATGATCGACGTGGGAGCGACACTGTCGGCCGACCACTTCGTCGCCGGCCAGAAGGTCGACGTCCAGGCCGAGACGATCGGTAAGGGCTTCGCCGGCGCCATGAAGCGCTGGAACTTCGGCGGTCTGCGCGCCACGCACGGCGTGTCGCTGTCGCACCGCTCGCACGGCTCGACCGGTAACCGTCAGGACCCGGGCAAGACCTTCAAGGGCAAGAAGATGGCGGGTCATTACGGGACCGAAACCGTCACCACCCAGAACCTGACCGTCGTCCGCGTGGACGCCGAGCGCGGCCTGATCATGATCAAGGGCGCTGTCCCGGGTCACGAAGGCACGTGGGTCAAGGTCCGCGACGCGCACAAGAAGCCGTTCGCCGATCTGCCGTTCCCGGGTTCGTTCAAGACCAAGGGCGGCGCTGCTGCTGCTTCCGCTCCGGCCGAGACGCCGGCTGAAGAAGCTCCGGCCGTCGAAACCGTCGAAGGCGGTGAAGCGTAATGAAACTCTCGAGCATCAATCTGGACGGCAAGGCCCAGGGCGACGTTGAACTGTCGGACGCCGTCTTCGGCATCACCGACATTCGCGGCGACCTGCTGGCCCGTTACGTCAACTGGCAGCTGGCGAAGCGCCGCGCCGGCACCCACAAGGTTCAAACCCGCAACGAGAACTCTCGTACGGGCAAGAAGATGTACAAGCAGAAGGGCACCGGCGGCGCTCGTCACGGTTCGCGTCGCGCCCCGCAATTCGTCGGCGGTTCGCGCGCCTTCGGCCCGATCGTCCGCGACCACGGCTTCGACCTTCCCAAGAAGGTTCGCGCCCTGGCCCTGCGCCACGCCCTGTCGTCCAAGGCCAAGAGCGGCGACCTCGTCGTCGTCGACGCCCTGACGGTCAAGGACGCGAAGACCTCGGCCCTGCGCGAAACCTTCGGCAAGCTGGGCTGGACCCGCACGCTGATCATCGCCGGTCCGGAAGTCGACGAGAACTTCGCCCTGGCTTCGCGGAACATCCCGCAGATCCACGTGCTCCCGAATGCCGGCCTGAATGTCTATGACATCCTGCGCGCCGACAAACTGGTGCTCTCGAAGGCCGCCGTTGAGGCGATCGAAGCCCGCTACGCCGACTACGTTCCGTCGCGTCGCGAGCAAGCCGAGAAGGACGCCGCGTAATGGCTGCCCAACCTACCGCCAAACACTACGACACCATCCTTTCGCCGATCATCACCGAGAAGGCGACGATCCTGTCGGAGCAGAACAAGGTCGTGTTCCGCGTTGCCGGAACCTCGACCAAGGACGAGATCGCCGCTGCGGTCGAAAGCCTGTTCAAGGTCAACGTCCTGAAGGTCAACACCCTGGTTCAAAAGGGCAAGACCAAGCGCTTCCGCGGCATCATGGGCCGTCGGGTCGACATCAAAAAAGCGATCGTGACGCTGGCCGAAGGCCAGTCGATCGACGTCACCACGGGGCTCTAATCAGATGGCCTTGAAATCATACAATCCGACCTCGCCGGGCCGTCGCGCCCTGGTGCTGATCGACCGCTCGGAACTGCACAAGGGCCGTCCCGAGAAGTCGCTGACCGAAGGCCTGACCAAGTCGGGCGGCCGGGGCGCCGGCGGCCGTATCGCCGTCCGCTTCCGCGGCGGCGGCGCCAAGACCCTGTACCGCAAAATCGACTTCAAGCGTCGCAAGTTCCAGACGGCGACTGTCGAGCGGTTGGAATACGATCCGAACCGCACCGCCTTCATCGCCCTCATCACCTATGAGGACGGCGAAAAGGCCTACATCATCGCGCCGCAACGCCTCAAGGCGGGCGACGCGATCGTGGCCGGCGAGAAGACCGACGTTAAGCCGGGCAACGCCATGCCGCTGCGCTCGATCCCGGTCGGCACCATCATCCACTGCGTGGAAATGAAGCCGGGCAAGGGCGCTCAGCTGGCCCGCTCGGCCGGGGCCTACGCCCAACTGGTCGGTCGCGATCAGGGCTACGCCCAAATCCGTCTCGGCTCGGGCGAGCTGCGCATGGTCCTGGACGGCTGCATGGCCACGGTGGGCGCCGTATCGAACGCCGACCACATGAACCAGAACCTCGGCAAGGCCGGTCGCGTTCGCCACATGGGCTGGCGTCCGCACGTTCGCGGCGTCGCCATGAACCCGATCGACCACCCGCACGGTGGTGGTGAAGGCCGGACCTCTGGCGGTCGCACCCCGGTTACGCCGTGGGGCAAGGACACCAAGGGCACCCGCACCCGCAAGAACAAGGCGACGGACAAGTTCATCATCCGTACCCGCCACGTTAAGAAGGCTCGCTAAAGATGGCTCGTTCCTCCTGGAAAGGCCCGTTTGTCGACGGGTATCTGCTCAAGAAGGCCGACGCCGCTTCGACGTCGGGCCGCAAGGACGTGATCAAGACCTGGTCGCGCCGCTCCACCATCCTGCCGCAGTTCGTGGGCCTGACGTTCGGCGTCCACAACGGTCACAAGCACGTCCCCGTGCACGTGAACGAGGACATGGTCGGCATGAAGTTCGGCGAGTTCTCGCCGACCCGTTCGTTCCCCGGCCACGCCGCGGACAAGAAAGCGAAGCGGAAGTAAGATGCCCAAGACCAACAACACCCGTCGCGTCGGCGAGACCGAAGCGCGCGCCAAGCTGACGAACGTCCGGATCAGCCCTCAGAAGCTGAACCTGGTCGCCGCCTCGATCCGTGGCCTGCCCGTCCAGCGCGCGCTGAACGAGCTGGAGTTCAGCCGCAAGCGCATCTCGGACGACGTCCGCAAGGTCCTGTACTCGGCCGTCTCCAACGCCGAGAACAACCACAATCTCGACATCGACAATCTGATCGTGTCCGAGGCCTTCGTGGGCAAGAACCTGGTGATGAAGCGTTTCGCGAGCCGCGCTCGTGGTCGCTCGTCGCGTATCCTGAAACCGTTCAGCGAGATCACCATCGTGGTCCGTGAAGCCGGCGAGGCCGCCTGATATGGGTCAGAAAATCAATCCGATCGGTTTCCGCCTCGGCGTGAACCGCACGTGGGACAGCCGTTGGTTCGCCGACGGCGCCTCCTACTCGCGTCTGCTGCACCAGGACCTGAAGCTGCGCACGTGGCTCAAGGAACGCCTGAACGCCGCCGGCGTGTCGCGCATCATCATCGAGCGTCCGCACAAGAAGTGCCGCGTGACGATCTACGCCGCCCGTCCGGGCGTCGTGATCGGCAAGAAGGGCGCTGACATCGAGAAGCTGCGCAAGGACATCTCGGCCCGCACCGAAGGCGAAGTCCACCTGAACATCGTCGAGGTCCGCAAGCCCGAGACCGACGCTCAGCTGATCGCCGAGAACATCGCGCAGCAGCTGGAACGCCGTATCGCCTTCCGTCGCGCCATGAAGCGTTCGATGCAGTCGGCCATGCGTCTCGGCGCCAAGGGTGTCCGCATCAACGTCTCGGGCCGTCTCGGCGGCGCGGAAATCGCTCGTATGGAATGGTACCGCGAAGGTCGCGTGCCGCTTCACACCCTGCGCGCTGACATCGACTACGGCTTCATCGAAGCCAAGACGACCTACGGCATCATCGGCGTGAAGGTCTGGGTGTTCAAAGGTGAAGTGCTCGAGCACGACCCGATGGCCCAGGACAAGCGCTGGGCTCAGGAAGCCGCAGGTCCGTCGTCCAACGAAGGCCGTGAACGTGGTGGCCCGCGCGGCGACCGTGGTCCCCGCCGTGGCCGTGAGGGCTAAGGAACATGCTGCAGCCTAAGAAAACTCGTTATCGCAAGGCCTTCAAGGGCCGCATCCACGGCGCGGCCAAGGGTGGCTTCTCGCTGAACTTCGGTTCGTACGGCCTGAAGACCCTGGAGCCGGAACGCATCACCGCGCGTCAGATCGAGGCGGCTCGCCGCGCGATCACCCGTCAGATGAAGCGGCAGGGCCGTGTCTGGATCCGCGTCTTCCCTGACCTGCCCGTCACGGGCAAGCCGGCCGAAGTCCGCATGGGCAAGGGCAAGGGCGCCGTCGACCACTGGGCGGCGCGTTGCCACCCGGGTCGGATCCTGTTCGAAATCGACGGCGTCGCCGATGACGTGGCTCGCGAAGCCCTGCGTCTGGGCGCCGCCAAGCTGCCGGTCCGCACCAAGGTGGTCACCCGCCTGGACGCCGGTATCGCGCACGTGGAGCACGCCGCCTGATGACCAAGATCGCTGATCTCCGCTCGCAGACGCCGGACCAGCTGGGCGACCAGCTGCTCTCGCTGAAGAAAGAGCAATTCAACCTGCGCTTCCAGGCGGCCACCGGCCAGATGGAAAAGACTCACCGCGTCGGTGAAGTCCGCAAAGACATCGCACGCATCTCCACGCTTCTGCGTGAGAAGCGTTCGGCCTCGTAAGGAAACCCCATGCCCAAACGTATTCTCGAAGGCGTGGTCGTGTCCGACAAGGGCGACAAGACTGTCGTCGTCGTCGTCCAACGCACGCTGCTGCACCCGGTCATGAAGAAGATCGTGCGCCTGTCCAAGAAGTACCACGCCCACGACGAAGCGAACGCCTTCAAGGAAGGCGACGTCGCTCGCATCGTCGAGTGCGCCCCCAAGTCCAAGCTGAAGCGTTGGGAAGTCCTGTCCAAGGACACCCCGGCCTCGGCCTCGTAATCAGAAGGATCTGACACTATGATCCAGATGCAAACTAACCTGGAAGTGGCCGATAATTCGGGCGCCCGCCGGGTCATGTGCATCAAGGTGTTGGGCGGCGCCAAGCGTCGCTACGCCTCGGTCGGAGACACCATCGTCGCTTCGGTGAAAGAAGCGATCCCGCGCGGTCGCGTGAAGAAGGGTGAAGTGGTTCGCGCCATCGTCGTGCGCACCGCCAAGGACATCCAGCGCAAGGATGGTTCGGTCATCCGCTTCGACAAGTCGGCCGCCGTCATCGTCAACAAGCAGAACGAGCCAGTCGGCACGCGGATCTTTGGCCCAGTTCCTCGTGAACTGCGCGCCAAGAACCACATGAAGATCATCTCGCTGGCCCCGGAGGTCCTGTAACCATGGCCGCCAAGATCAAAAAGGGCGACCGCGTCGTCGTCCTCGCCGGCAAGGACAAGGGCCGCACCGGCGAAGTCCTGAAGGTTCTGCCGACCGAGAACCGCGTCCTGGTCCAGGGCGTGAACATGGTCCAGCGCCACACGCGTCCGACCCAGGGTGATCCCCAGGGCGGCATCAAGAACAAGGAAGCCTCGCTTCACCTGTCGAACGTCGCGATCGCCGACGCCAACGGCAAGGCGACCCGCGTCGGCTTCCGCGTCGAGGGCGACGCCAAGGTGCGCTTCGCCAAGACGACCGGAGACGTCATCTGATGGCTGACACGAAATACACCCCGCGTCTCAAGACCGAGTACGCCGAGCGCATCAAGGGCGTGATGACCGAAAAGTTCGGTTACACCAACCCGATGCAAATGCCGAAGCTGGACAAGATCGTCCTGAACATGGGCATCGGTGAAGCTGTCGCCGACTCCAAGAAGGTCAATGCGGCCCTCAAGGATCTGACGGCGATCGCCGGTCAGAAGGCCGTGCCGACCAAGGCTCGTAACTCCATCGCCGGCTTCAAGCTGCGCGAAGGCATGGTCATCGGCGGCAAGGTCACGCTGCGCGGCGACCAGATGTACGAGTTCCTCGACCGTCTAATCACGATCGCCCTGCCGCGCGTGAAGGACTTCCGTGGTCTGAAGCCGACGTCGTTCGATGGTCGCGGCAACTACGCCATGGGCCTCAAGGAGCACATCGTGTTCCCGGAGATCAACTACGACCAGATCGACCAGATGTGGGGCATGGACATCATCGTCTGCACCACGGCCAGGACCGACGACGAGGCGCGCGCGCTTCTGACCGAGTTCAAGTTCCCGTTCATCAAGAACTGATCGGGAAGGGAAAAGCAAAATGGCAAAGAAAAGCGCCGTAAACCGCAACGAGGCCGTTAAGGCGCTGGTTGCGAAGTATGCCGCGAAGCGGGCCGCCCTGAAGGCGACCGCCAACGACGAGAGCCTGCCTCTGGAAGAGCGTTTCGACGCCCGCCTGAAGCTGGCTGAGCTGCCGCGTAACTCGGCCGCCGTCCGTATCCGCAACCGCTGCGAAGTGACGGGCCGTCCGCGCGCCTTCTATCGCAAGCTCAAGATGAGCCGGATCGCCCTGCGTGAACTCGGCAACCTGGGACAGATCCCGGGCCTGACGAAGTCCAGCTGGTAAGGGGAGCGACAGACATGATGATCAACGATCCCCTGAGCGACATGATCGCTCGCATGAAGAACGCGGCCATGCGCAAGCGTTCGAAAGTGCTCACCCCGGCCTCCCGTCTGCGCCAGCGCGTCCTCGACGTGCTGCAGGACGAAGGCTACATCCGCGGCTATTCGCTGGTTCAGAACCCCGGCGAGTTTCCGCAGTTCGAGATCGAGCTCAAGTATTTCGACGGCCAGCCGGTCATCGCTGAAATCGCTCGCGTGTCCAAGCCGGGCCGCCGCGTCTATTCGGCGATCACCGATCTGAAGCCGGTCAAGAACGGCCTGGGCATCTCGATCCTTTCGACTTCGAAGGGCGTCATGTCCGACGCCGCTGCTCGCGACGCCAACGTCGGCGGCGAAGTCCTCTGCAGGGTCTACTAAAGATGTCCCGTATCGGAAAACGTCCCATCACCTTGCCGAAAGGCGTGACCGTCGCCATCGACGGCCAGACCGTGACCGTGAAAGGCCCCAAGGCCGAGCGTTCGTGGACTGTCGCTGAAGAAGTCGAAGTCACCCAGGAAGACGGCGCCCTGAACCTGGCGATCCGCGCCGACACCCAGCGCGCTCGCGCGATGTGGGGTCTGTCGCGCACGCTGCTCGACAACATGGTCACCGGCGTGACCGAGGGCTTCGAACGCACGCTCGAGCTGGTCGGCGTCGGTTACCGCGCCGCCATGAAGGGCAACGACCTGTCGCTGCAACTCGGCTTTTCGCATGAAGTGGACATCAAGGCTCCGGCCGGCGTGACCTTCGCGGTGCCGAAACAGACCGAGATCAAGATCTCGGGTCCGGACAAGCAAGTCGTCGGCGAATTGGCCGCCAATATCCGCAAGCTGCGTCCGCCGGAGCCCTACAAGGGCAAGGGCGTCCGCTACGCCGGCGAGAAGGTTCGTCGCAAGGAAGGCAAGAAGAAGTAAGCCATGGCTCTTTCTCTGCAACAACAAGCCAAGAAGCGCACCGAGCGCAACCGTCGTCGCCTCAAGGCTGTCGGCAACGGCCGTCTGCGTCTGTCGGTCTACCGTTCGGACAAGAACATCTCGGCCCAGGTTATCGACGATTCCAAGGGGATCACGGTGGCTTCGGCTTCGTCGCTGGAAGGCGACAAGGCCGGAACGTCCAAGGGCTCCAACAAGGAAGCCGCTGCTGCGATCGGCAAGCTGGTCGCCCAGCGCGCCATCGAGAAGGGCGTCACCGAAGTGGTCTTCGACCGCGGCGGCTACATCTATCACGGACGGGTGAAGGCGCTGGCGGATGCCGCGCGTGAAGCCGGCCTGAACTTCTAAGGACCGCACAGATGGCGCAAGCTCCTCAACGTGGCGGCGGCGGCAACGACCGCAACCGTCGCGACAACAACCGCAACAGCCCCGTCGCCGATGGTCCGGATTCGGACATCGTCGAAAAGCTGGTCCACATCAACCGCGTCGCGGCCACCGTCAAAGGCGGCCGTCGCTTCTCCTTCGCAGCCCTGATGGTCGTCGGTGACGGCAAGGGTCGCGTCGGCTTCGGTCACGGCAAGGCGCGCGAAGTGCCGGAAGCCATCCGCAAGGCGACCGAAGAAGCCAAAAAGACGATGATCCGCGTTCCGCTGCGCGAGAACCGCACCCTGCACCACGACGGCAACGGCCGTTGGGGCGCCGGCAAGATCATGATGCGCGCCGCCCCTCCGGGAACCGGCGTCATCGCGGGCGGTCCGATGCGCGCCGTGCTCGAAACCCTCGGCGTCCATGACGTCGTGGCCAAGTCGACCGGTTCGTCGAACCCCTACAACATGATCCGTGCGACGTTCGAGGCGCTGAAAGTCCAGTCCTCGCCGCGCCAGGTCGCTTCGAAGCGCGGGAAGAAGGTCTCCGACCTGATGGGCCGCCGCAACGACGGCGCTTCGGCCCCGGTCGAAGCCGAAGCCGTGGAGTCCTAAGTCATGGCCGACAAGAAAACGATCACCGTGCGCCAGATCGGTTCGCCGATCCGCCGCAAGAACGACCAGCGCGCCACCTTGGTGGGCCTGGGTCTGAACCGTATGGGCCGTGAGTCCACGCTGGAAGACACCCCCTCGGTCCGTGGCATGATCGCCAAGGTCCACCACCTGACCGAGATCGTCGAAAAGTAAGCCTGATCCTTCCCTTCGGGGAAGGGCGGGGCGACCAGGTAGGGGCGGCTCGCGAGAGTCGCCTTTACTGCTTTGAGGGGAGCCGCTATAGCGCGCGACCTTGAAGTTCCGGGTTCGGCCGATTTCGCCGCGCCCACACATCGAAAACACGCCGAGTCCGCTGCTGCAGTGGGCGCTAGCACCCGAAAGGATCAGGCACATGAAACTGAACGAAATTCGCGACAACGAAGGCGCCCACAAGAAGCGCATGCGCGTCGGCCGCGGTCCGGGGTCGGGCAAGGGCAAGACCGCCGGTCGCGGCGTCAAGGGTCAGAAGTCGCGTTCGGGCGTCGCCATCGGCGGCTTCGAAGGCGGCCAGATGCCGCTGTACATGCGCATGCCGAAGCGCGGCTTCAATAACCCGAACGCGCTGAAGCTGGCCGAAGTGAACCTGTGGCGCCTGCAGGACGCCATCGACGCCGGCAAGCTGGACATCAAGGGCGAGATCAAGGGTGAAGCCCTGGTCGCCGCCGGCGTGATCCGCCGCGTCAAGGACGGCGTCCGTCTGCTGGGCACCGGCGAACTGAAGTCCAAGTTGAATCTCGTCGTCTGGTCGGCCACGGCCGGCGCCAAGAAGGCGATCGAGGCTGCCGGCGGCTCTGTCGTCGAACAGCGCATCGAAGCCGAAGCCAAGGCCGCTGCCCGCGTCGAGAAGCGCAACGCCGCCAAGGGCAAGGTTCCGGCTCCGAAGGCTCCCCGTGGCGACGCCAACAAGATCTCGGCTCGCACGACGCGTACGGCCGCTAAGGCCTAAATCCAATAAAGCTCGAGGGGCGGTCTCGCTAAGGGGCCGCCCTTCGCCTATCTGGACGAAGGCGTCGGATTCGAAGACCGGATCGGGCGCCGCGTACTGACAAGTCGGGGTAACGACATATGGCTTCGGCCGCCGAACAACTTGCCGCCAATATGAACATGGGTTCGTTCGCGAAGGCGACCGAACTCCACAAGCGTTTGCTGTTCACGCTTGGCGCGCTTCTCGTCTACCGCATCGGCACCTACGTGCCGATCCCGGGAATCAACTCCGCCGCCTTCCTGCAGTTTTTCCAGGATCCGGACGGACAACGCGGCGTCCTGGACATGTTCAACATGTTCTCGGGCGGCGCCGTGGAGCGGATGGCCGTCTTCGCGCTGAACGTGACGCCCTACATCTCCGCGTCCATCATCGTGCAGCTGATGGGCAGCGTGTACCCCCCGTGGGAGAAGCTGAAGAAGGAAGGCGGCGAGAGCGGCCGCAAGCAGCTGAACCAATACACCCGTTATCTGACGGTGTTCCTGGCTCTGGCGCAGTCCTTCGGCATCGCCGCGGGCCTCAACGCCCAGCCAGGCCTGATCGACGAGCCCGGCGTCTTCTTCATCGCCACCACGGTCGTCTCCCTGACGGGCGGCACCATGTTCCTGATGTGGCTGGGCGAGCAGGTGACGGCTCGCGGCGTCGGCAACGGCATCTCGCTGATCATCTTCGCCGGTATCGTCGCGGTCCTGCCGGGCACGATTGCGCGGATGCTCGGTCTGGCCCAGCAGGGTCAGATCTCGGCCTTCGTCCTTCTGTTCATCGCCGTCCTGGCGGTCGCCACCATCATCTTCATCGTCTTCATGGAACGGGCCCAGCGTCGTCTGCTGATCCAGTACCCGAAACGCCAGGAAGGCAACCGGATGGCCGGCGGGGAACGTTCGTTCCTGCCGCTCAAGGTGAACACCGCCGGTGTCATCCCGCCGATCTTCGCCTCGAGCCTGCTGCTTCTGCCGACCACGGTCGCTCAGATGACGGCGACGGCCGACCTGCCGTCGTGGATGAGCTGGCTGCCGCTCGTGACCGCCCAACTGACCCATGGCCAGCCGCTGTTCATGGCGCTCTACGCCGGTCTGATCATCTTCTTCTGCTTCTTCTACACCTCGATCACCTTCAACCCTGAAGACACGGCCGAGAACCTGAGGAAGTACGGCGGCTTCCTGCCGGGCATTCGTCCGGGCAAGCGGACGGCGGAATATTTGGACTACGTCCTGACTCGTCTGACCGTGATCGGCGCCGCCTATATCACGGCCGTCTGCCTTCTGCCGGAGCTGCTCGTCGCGAACATGGGCAACAGCCTGTATTTTGGGGGCACCTCGATCCTGATCGTCGTGTCGGTGACGATGGACACCGTGGCGCAGATCCAGTCGCAGCTGCTGGCTCACCAATACGAAGGCCTGATCAAGAAGGCTCGTCTGCGGGGCCGTGGCGGTCGCGGCGCGCCCGCGCCGGTCCGTCGCTAGAACCAAGAAAGCCGGGAGGGGCCTGAGCATGAATCTGATCCTGTTCGGGCCCCCCGCGGCCGGTAAGGGGACCCAGGCCAAGCGGCTGGTCGAGCAGCGCGGCATGGTCCAGCTGTCGACCGGCGACATGCTGCGCGAGGCCATCGCCTCGGGCTCCGAGCTGGGTCAGCAGTGCCAGGCCATCATGTCGGCCGGCGGGCTGATCGCCGACGACATCGTCATCGCCCTGATCGAGGCCCGTCTCAAAGAGGCCGAGGACGCCGGCGGCGCCATCTTTGACGGCTTCCCGCGCACCCTGGGTCAGGCTGAGGCGCTGGACGCCATGCTGGCCAAGCTCGGCAAGAAGATCGACCACGTCGTCCGCCTGAAGGTCGACGACACCCAGCTTCTGGAGCGTGTCGCCAAACGCTACGCCGACCAGGGGCGTCCGGACGACAATCCGGAAAGCTTCAAGGTCCGGCTGGACGCCTATAACCGGAACACCGCGCCGCTCCTGCCGTACTATGGCGACAAGGGTCTGCTGACGGAGGTGGATGGCATGGGCTCGATCGAGACCGTGGCCGCCGCCATCGACACCGCTCTGGACGCCGGCTGAACCAAACCTGAGCCTTCGCCGTTGCCGTGCGTTCAGGCGGCCATGGTAGAAGCGGGCGTGGATCATCCTCTGACATCGCGGCGCGCGCGCCGGCTGGGTCGCGTCGGCGTCATCGTCGGGGTCGCGGCCGTGCATGCGGCGGTGTTCGCAGCCATCGGTCTGCAACGCGCCGAGGTCATCGATGTCCCGATGCTCCAACCGATCCAGGCCGAGCTGTTCCGTCCCTTCACGCCACCTCCGCCGCCTCCGCCGCCTGAACGTCCGGCCGTGGTCGAGCCCGGAGGGGGCGCCCCCGCCGCGCCGTCCCGGGTGCACGTCACCCCGACGCCGCCGGAGCGTCCGCCCGAGCTCCCCGTCGCCCCGCCGAAGCCCGCGCCCGTTCAGAGCGTCGTCATCGGCGCCTCGCCCACCGCCACCCTCAACAGCGGGCTCGGCCAGGGCGGGGAAGGGACAGGAACCGGCTCGGGCGTCGGAGAGGGCGACGGTCCAGGCTCGGGCTCGGGCCCGCTGATCCTCCGCGGCGCCTCCAGCAATGAGATTCTCGCCTTCGTGCCGCCCGAGGCGCGCCGCCAGCGTCGGGCCGGGCGGGCGGCGATCAACTGCGTCATCCGCGCCGACACCCGTCTGGACCAGTGCCAGGTGGTGAACGAGAGCCCGTCCGGCTTCGGGTTCGGCGAGGCCGGCGTTCGCGTCGCCGAGACCCATTTCCGCTTCCGCCCGCCGACCACGGCTTCAGGGCGAGCCGTCGAGGATTTCCGCGTCACGGTCACGGTCAATTTCGGGCGGCAGTAGCCTCGATTTGACAGCCGCCCGGCAATCACTCCCAACTGCGCCCCAACTTGCGGTGGGGCGTCCATGACTTTCAGGTTCGACGGAACGGCGACGGCGATCGCCCTGGCTCTGGCGATGAGCGTCGCGATCCCGGCGATCGCGACGGCGCAGACGACGCCCGCCACCTATGCCCAGTCCATTGATGGCCTGACGCGCCAGGACGGGCTCTTGACTCTTTTCACGGACGCCGCATCCGGCAAGGTCCTGCTGCAGCTTCCCGCTCCGGCCGCTGACGGCACGCTGGCTCGCGTCATCCACCACACGGCGCTCCGCACCGGTGTCGGGTCGGCGATGACAGGGCTGGACCGCGCCCAGATCGGGCCGACCAATATCCTCGCCTTCCGTCGCATCGGCAAACGCGTGCTCGCCGAGTTCGAGAACCCCCGCTATCGGGCGCCGAACGGTACTACGGATGAACAGGCTGCGGCCCGCGACGCCTTCGTCGGCTCGACGGTCTGGGCCGGCGACGTCGTGGCCGCTGCGCCGGACGGTTCCGTGCTGGTGGACATCTCCAGTTTCATCACCCGCGACGCCCACGGCATCGTCCAGGCCCTGGCACAGACGGGGCAGGGGACGCTGCGCCCCAACGCCGATCTGACCGTGGTGGACGCGTCCCAGGCCAAGGCCTTCCCCGACAACGTCGAATTCGAGGCCCGACTGACCTTCTCCGTCGATGGCCCCGGTCCGGTGCTACGCCAGATCGCGCCCGACGCCCGGCTGGCGACATTTACCGTCCATCACAGCTTTATCCGCTTGCCCGACGCCGGATACCAACCGCGCGCCTATGACCCGCGCACCGGCGCGCTGTCGACCGTCGTCACTGACTTTTCGGCGCCGCTGGACGCGCCCATCGTCAGCCGACTGGCCAACCGGTTCCGGCTGCTGAAGACTGATCCATCAGCCGCCCGTTCCACAGTGGTCGAGCCCATCGTCTTCTACGTTGACCGCGCGGCGCCCGAGCCGATCCGCTCGGCCCTAATCGAGGGCGCCCAGTGGTGGGCCCAGGCGTTTGACGCGGCCGGTTACATCGACGCATTCCGCGTCGAGGTCCTGCCCGAGGGCGTCGATCCGCTGGACGCCCGTTATAACGTCATCAACTGGGTCAACCGCGCGACCCGCAGCTGGTCGTATGGTCAAAGCGTCGTAGATCCCCGCACCGGCGAGATCGTCAAGGGTAGCGTCCTGCTCGGCTCTCTGCGTATGCGTCAGGACATGCTGATCTTCGAGGGTCTGGTCGGCGCCGATCAGACGGGGCAGGGCGGTCCCAACGATCCGCAGGTCATCGCACTGGCCCGCATTCGTCAGTTGTCGGCGCACGAGGTCGGCCATGCCATCGGCCTGCTTCACAACTTCGCCGCGTCGACCCAGGACCGCGCCTCGGTGATGGATTACCCGGTGCCGCAGATCGCCGTGAACGGAGACCGTCTGGATTTCTCGGACGCCTATGCCGTCGGCATGGGCGAGTGGGACCGGTTCGCCATCGATTGGCTCTATGCCGACGTCTCTCAGGCCGAGCTGAATCGGCGAGCGACCGAGGGCGCGGCCCGACTGCGCTTCACGTCCGATGGCGACGCCCGCGTCGGCGGCGACGCCCAGCCCTGGGGCAGTCTGTGGGACAACGGCTCGGACCCGGTCGCGGAGCTGACCCACCTGATGCAGGTCCGCCGCGTGGCGTTGGATCATTTCGGCCTGGGCAACCTGCCCGCCGGCTCCGCCGTCAACGACCTGCGTCGGCGCCTCGTGCCGATCTATCTCTACCATCGCTACCAGGTGGATGCGGTCGCCAAGCTCGTCGGCGGCATCGACTACGGCTACCCGGTCGTGGGCGACGGCCGCGAGGCGTCGACGCCGATTCCGGCCGCGACCCAACGCGCGGCCCTGGCCGTCCTGATGACGACCCTGGATCCCGCCGCGCTCGATCTGCCCGAGCCGCTTCTGGCCCTGCTCGACGCCCAGCAGTCGGGCGACAGCGACCCCCAGCACGACATTGAGGTCTTCGCCACCCGGCAGGGCCAGATCTTTGACCCCGGCAGCGCCGTCGAGGCCGCCGCGGACACGACCTTGACCGCCCTGTTCGCCCCCCGCCGGGTCGAACGTCTCGCCGACGCCGAACGTCGCGACCCCGGCGCCCTGGGTCTCGCCGAGACCATCGACAACGTCATCGCCACCGCCTTCAGACCCGCCGACGGCCGCCTCGCCGAACCCGCGCGCCGGGTTCAGGCTCGAACCGTCCTGACGCTGGCCGGGTTGACGCGGTCGTCCGCCGTTTCTGGAACCACGGCCGCCGTGGTCAGCGATCGGCTGGAGGCGCTGGCGAGGCGGCTGGCCACGTCGCGCGCCGACGATCGGGTCCAGCGCGCTCATGACCACTGGCTGGCCGCCCTGATCACCGACCGCGAGCGGATGGACCAGCTACTGGACGCCAACCGCATCGAAACCCCGACCCCGCCGGGCAGTCCGATCGGGGCGGAGAGCTGCTGGCACTGCGGAACCTGACCGCGCCGGTTGACGGAAACTGAATCACCTGTATAAGGCCCGCTTCCGCGAAAGACGCGCACGCTCCTGGTCTGTTGACCGGAGCGTTTTATGCGTCTGTCAACGCGCATCTGGAGAGCTTCGTGGCCCGTATCGCTGGCGTCAACATTCCGACCAACAAGCGCGTTGAAATCGCGCTTCAGTACATTCACGGCATCGGCCCTGCGTCGGCCAAGGAAATCACCGAGAAGGTCGGCATCGAGCCGGCTCGCCGCGTGAACCAGCTGACGGACGCCGAAGTCCTGCAGATCCGCGAGACGATCGACCGCGACCACACCGTCGAGGGCGACCTGCGCCGCGAGACGTCGATGAACATCAAGCGTCTTATGGACCTCGCCTGCTACCGCGGCCTGCGTCATCGCAAGGGCCTGCCGGTCCGCGGCCAGCGCACCCACACGAACGCCCGCACCCGCAAGGGTCCCGCCAAGCCGATCGCCGGCAAGAAGAAGTAAGAGAGCGAACTGATGGCCAAGGAACCGGGTCGCGTAAAGAAGCGCGAGCGCAAGAACATCACCTCGGGCGTCGCCCACGTGAATGCTTCGTTCAACAACACGATGGTGACCATCACCGACGCTCAAGGGAACGCGATTTCCTGGTCGTCGGCCGGTCACATGGGCTTCAAGGGTTCGCGCAAGTCGACCCCGTACGCCGCCCAGATGGCTGCCGAAGACGCCGGGAAGAAGGCCCAGGAACACGGCGTCAAGACGCTGGAAGTCAATGTCTCCGGTCCGGGTTCCGGCCGTGAGTCGGCCCTGCGCGCCCTGCAGTCGGTCGGCCTGACCATCACGACCATCCGCGACGTCACCCCGATGCCGCACAACGGTTGCCGTCCGCCCAAGCGTCGCCGCGTCTAAGCCACGCCTACGCCTCCCCATCTCACGCCGGTCCTGTACGCACCTGACGAGGTCGCGAGGGACCGGCGAACTCCATTCGAGGGACACCCATGATCGAACGAAACTGGCAAGAACTGATTCGTCCCGAGAAGCCGCAGATCGAACTCGGTTCTGACGCCCAGCGCAAAGCGCGGCTGGTCGCCGAGCCCCTCGAGCGTGGTTTCGGCGTGACGCTCGGCAACGCCCTGCGCCGCGTCCTCCTGTCGTCGCTGCAAGGCGCGGCCGTCACCGCCATCCAGATCGATGGCGTCGTGCACGAATTCTCGTCGCTGGAAGGCGTGCGGGAGGACGTCGTCGACATCGTGCTGAACATCAAGCAGCTGGCCCTGCGCATGCACGCCGAAGGCCCCAAGCGCATGACGCTGAAGGCCACCGGCCCCGGCCCGGTCACCGCCGGCCAGATCGACGTCCCGTCGGACATCGAGGTGCTGAACCCGAACCACGTCATCTGCACCCTGGATGACGGCGCTTCGATCCGCATGGAACTGACCGTTCAGAACGGCAAGGGCTATGTCGCCTCGGAGTTCAATCGTCCGGAAGACGCCCCGATCGGCCTAATCGCCGTCGACGCCCTGTATTCGCCGGTCAAGCGCGTCGCTTATCGCGTCGAGCCGACCCGCCAGGGTCAGTCGCTGGACTACGACAAGCTGGTTCTGGAAGTCGAAACCAACGGAGCCGTCTCGCCGGTTGACGCGGTGGCCTACGCCTCGCGCATCCTGCAAGACCAGCTTCAGATCTTCATCACGTTCGACGAACCGAAGAAGGCTGTCGAAGCCACGGATGGCAAGCCCGACCTGCCGTTCAACCCGGCTCTGCTGAAGAAGGTCGACGAGCTGGAACTGTCGGTCCGTTCGGCCAACTGCCTGAAGAACGACAACATCGTCTACATCGGCGATCTCATCCAGAAGACCGAAGGCGAGATGCTCCGCACCCCGAACTTCGGCCGCAAGTCGCTGAACGAGATCAAGGAAGTGCTGACCTCCATGGGTCTGTCGCTCGGCATGGACGTGCCGAACTGGCCCCCGGAAAACATCGAAGACCTGGCCAAAAAGTTCGACGACCAGATCTAGTTTCAACCCTCCGCCCGGACCTCATCAGTCATCGGAGCGGTTAGAATGATAGCGGCTCAGGGTCCCCGTGAGGGAAACCGGAGCCGGAGTAGGAGAGACCCCGATGCGCCACGGCGCCGCCTATCGCAAGCTCGGCCGCACGGCCAGCCACCGCACCGCCATGTTCGCCAACATGGCCGCGTCGCTGATCAAGCACGAGCAGATCACGACCACCCTGCCCAAGGCCAAGGAGCTTCGCCCCTTCGTCGAGAAGCTGGTGACCTTAGGCAAGAAGGGCGATCTGCACGCCCGTCGTCAGGCCATCAGCCACGTCCGTGACGTGACCCAGGTGGGCAAGCTGTTCGAAACGATCGGCCCGCGTTACGCCGAGCGCAACGGCGGCTATATCCGCATCATGAAGGCCGGCTATCGCCACGGCGACAACGCCCCGATGGCCGTGATCGAGTTCGTCGACCGCGACACCTCGGCCAAGGGCCAGGACTCGGGTCCGGTCTATGCGATCGAGGGTGACGACGAGGCGTAGGCTTCGGCGCACGACCATGTATCTGAAGGGCGACCCGGGCGACCGGGTCGCCCTTTTGCTTGAGCGGAGGCCCGGCATGACCGCCGACCTGGAGATCATCGGATCAAAGCGGATCGCGGTCTGCGCCCCTCAGGGCGCGCTTTTGGTCGCCGAGCGGGACGTCAATGACTTCATGTCGGAAGCGATGTCGCTGGAGGCCGACTGGCTGTTGCTGCCGGTCAGTCGCCTCGGGCCGGATTTCCTGCGTCTGCGCACACGTCTGGCCGGCGAGATGGCCCAGAAATGCTCGACCTATCGTATCGGTCTGGCCGTTGTCGGGGACATCTCGGAAGCGGTGGCCGCCAGCGACGCCCTGAGGGACTTCGTTCGCGAGAGCAATCGCGGTACGCAGGTCTGGTTCGCGGACGACGAAGCCGCATTCCGGAAACGTCTCGAGGATCAGGTCCCCGCATGACCGTCGACATCGCGATCATCCCTTACCGGCCGGATCATGCCGCCGCCTGGGTGTCGTTGAACGAATACTGGATCCTCGCGGGCGGCTATGTGCTGGAGGCCAAGGACCGTCTGGTGCTCGACGATCCGGAGGGATCGATCCTGTCGAAGGGTGGCGTCATCTTCATCGCCGAGCGGGACGGGGAGGCGGTCGGCTGCTGTTCCCTGATGGCCATGCCCGACGGCTTCGAAGTCGGCAAGATGGCGGTGGCCGCCGATGCGCAAAGCCTCGGCCTCGGGCGCAAGCTGCTCGACGCCTGCGAGGCCCACGCCCGATCCGCCGGGGCGTCGCGTCTGTATCTGGAGACCAACAGTTCCCAGACCCACGCCATCGCCCTGTACCACCGGTTCGGCTTCGTGGATCTGCCGCCGCAGCCGACGCCCTACGCCCGCTGCAACGTCTGGATGGAGAAGCGCCTATGACCGACCTGATCCTCTACAGCCACCCCTTCTCGTCCTACTGCCAGAAGGCCATCGTCGCCTTCTACGAAAAGGACCTGCCGTTCACCCAGCGGATGCTGGAGGATGAAGGGGCGATGGCGGAGTTGAAATCGCTCTGGCCCTTCGGCCAGTTCCCAATTCTGAGAGACGGCGACCGCCGCTTCGCCGAGGCCTCGATCATCATCGAACGGCTAGACCGGATCTCGCCCGCGACACCCATGATTCCCACCGATCCCGACCTGGCGCTTGAGACACGGTTCATGGATAGGGTATTCGACAATCACCTTCAGGCCAACCAGCAGCGCATCATCTACAACGCCCTGCGGCCCGAGGGTCAGCGCGATCCCTTGATCGATCAGGAGGCGAAGGCGAAGCTGGAGACCGCCTACTCCTGGCTGAACGAGGTAATGGCCGACCGCAGCTGGGCGGCGGGCGAGGTTTTCACCCTGGCCGACTGCGGCGCCGCGCCGGGCCTGCTCTACGCACACTGGACTCACGCGATCCCGAAGGAGCACGTCCATCTGTGGGCCTATCGCCGCCGCCTGCTGGCCCGGCCGTCCTATGCCCGCGCACTCGACGAGGCGCGGCCGTACCGGAACTACTTCCCGCTCGGCGCGCCCGACGAGGACTGAGGTCTACTCCTTCGACAGGTCCTGCTGCGTGAACCAGGCGATTGCCGCGACCAGAGGGATCGCGCACCACAGGAGCAGGCCCAGGACGGCCGGCCAGACACCGTCTCCGCCGCCCGCTGTCAGGCTGGGCGTATGCAGGATTGCCCCCTTCAGCACGTCGTAGGAGATGTTGGGCAGCAGCAGGTGCGGCTGCCACGACTGGGGCGTCCAGCCCACGAAGGCGATGAAGTTGCCGGCGAAGGCCTGAGCGATCGAGACCACGATGGGCACGAAGAGGGTGGCGATCAGCGAGCGGGTCATCACCGCCGCCAGCAGGCCCAGCAAGCCCACCCGGACGATGCGGATGTAGCTCAACAGGACCAGTTCGAAGAACTTCGCCGCCGTCTCGCTATCCATGGAAAAGGTCAATGGCCGAGCGAAGATGATCGCCTTGCCCAGTTCGCCGATCATGCCGCAGACCAGCATGACGGCGAGGACCACCAGGGTAAGCAGCTTGGCCACCCCGACCTTGCCGAGAACGAGGTTCAGTCGGCTGTTCCGCGCCGTGATCAGCCGCCAGGTCTCCCAGCGATAGTCGCCCGCGTAGAGGGTCGCCATGCCGATCAGGACGAACAGCAGGGTGATGGGATTGGCCATGTCGGTGGCGACCGAGACCAGCGATTGGCCGAGGTCGAGCGGCCCCCCGGCGATCAGATTGGGCGGCAGATTCGCACCCTGGATCTCCACCATCTTGGACTTCATGAACATCTGGCCGAATAGACCGATGACCAGGGCGACGACGGGGAAGAAGACGATGCTCCACAGCGCCGTCGTACGGTTTCGGGCGAAGCGATAGGCCTCGGAGCGAAGGGCGTCAGCCAGCATGGCCCACCTCCTGAATGAACTTCTCCGGGTGTTGCACCGAACCGGTCTCGCTCATGAAGACGCTCTCCAGATCGGCGCCGATCCAGCGGGCCTCGTCGATATCGACGCCGCCCTGGACCAGGGCGCGCAGCAGGGCGGGCGCCTCGGCGCGGGGCAAGGTGGCCATCACGGCGTCGGCCTCGACCACTCCAGATGCGCCGGGCAGGGCGGAAACGATTTCCAGTGTCTTCGACAGCGGCGTTGCCGACAGCCGCAGCCGTTCGCCGGACGCGGTCAGGTCCGAGACCAGACCCTCGCGCACCAGCCTGCCCCGGTTCAGGATGGCCACGCGGTCGCAGACGCGCTGGACCTCCAGCAACTGGTGGCTGGCCAGGATGACGGTTATCCCGTCCTTCTCGGACAGAGACCGGATCAGGGCGCGCATTTCCTGGATGCCGGGCGGGTCCATGCCGCTGGTCGGCTCATCGAGGATGACGAGTTCGGGCTCGGTGATCAGGGCAGCGGCTACGCCCAACCGTTGCAGCATGCCGACGGAGAAGCCGCGCACCTTGCGGTCGCCGGCCTCGGTCAGGCCGACGCGCTCCAGCCAGCCGGCGACCCGCGCCGCATCGGGCCTCAGGCCGTGAGCGGCTGACAGCCAGACCAGCACCTGACGCGCGGTCATGAAGGGCGGGAACCTCGGCGTCTCGATCATCGAGCCCATGCGGCGCGAGGCGGCCACGTCGCCGATCCGCCCGCCCATGACCACGGCCTCACCGTCGCTGGAGCGGATCAGGCCCAGCAGGATGCGGAACAGGGTCGACTTGCCCGCCCCGTTCGGCCCCAGCACGCCGTAGACCCCGCCGCGCGGGATCGACAGGCTCAACCCGTCCAGGGCGCGCACCGACCCATAGGTCTTGGTCAGATTGCGGGTCTCGATGACAGCGTTCATGGCCCTGACCTTCGCCCGCTCGCGTTAAACCGACAAGCGGGGTGCGCATTAAGCTTCCGACAGGTTCGCCGCGACGTCGCCGACGTAAAATAGCGTCATTCGACGGTTACGACAGACGCCATCCTCGTATAGAGGACCCGGTCCAGCGCGCCCGGTAGCGCGACGACAAGCGACACATGACTTCAGGAGTGGCGAAGATGAGCAAGGTTCTGGTGATCGGCGCAGGCGGCGTGGGATCGGTGGCCGTCCACAAGATGGCGATGAACCCCGACATCTTCTCGCACATCACCCTGGCCTCGCGCACGAAGTCCAAGTGCGACGCCATCGCCGCCTCGGTGAAGGAGCGCACCGGCGTGGTGATCGACACAGCCGCCATCGACGCCGACGACGTCGCCGCCACGACCGCCCTGATCAATCAGGTCCAGCCGGTCCTGGTCGTTAACCTGGCCCTGCCGTACCAGGACCTGAACATCATGGACGCCTGCCTGGCCGCAGGCGTGAACTACCTCGACACCGCCAACTACGAGCCGCGCGACGAAGCCAAGTTCGAATACAAGTGGCAGTGGGCCTATCAGGATCGCTTCAAGGAAGCTGGTTTGATGGCGCTGCTGGGTTCGGGCTTCGACCCCGGCGTGACCTCGGTCTTCACCACCTGGACGAAGAAGCACCAGTTGGACACCATCCAGACGCTGGACATCCTGGACTGCAACGGCGGCGACACCGGCCTGCCGTTCGCGACCAACTTCAACCCCGAGATCAACCTGCGCGAAGTGACCGCCCCGTCGCGTCACTTCGAAAACGGCCAGTGGATCGAGGGTCCAGCCCTGACCAACAAGCAGACCTTCGACTTCGAGGGCGTCGGGCCGAAGAACATGTACCTCATGTACCATGAGGAGTTGGAGTCGCTGGCGAAGTTCTATCCCGAGATCAAGCGTATCCGCTTCTGGATGACGTTCGGCGACTCATACCTCAAGCACCTCGACGTGCTGGGCAACGTCGGCATGCTGTCGATCGAACCGATGCAATTCCAGGGCCGCGAGATCATCCCCATCGAGTTCCTGAAGGCCCTGCTGCCGGAACCGTCCTCGCTGGGCCCGCTGACCAAGGGCAAGACCAACATCGGCACCATCGCCACCGGCCTGAAGGACGGGGTCCAGAAGACGGTCTACGTCAAGAACATCTGCGACCACGAAGAGGCCTATGCCGAGACCGGCAACCAAGCCGTCAGCTACACCACCGGCGTTCCGGCCATGATCGGTGCGGCCCTGATGGTCACCGGCGCCTGGAAGGGCGAAGGCGTGTTCAACATGGAGCAGCTTGATCCCGATCCCTTCATGGACATGCTGAACAAGCACGGCCTGCCCTGGACGGTCGAGGAGCTGGACGCTCCGCTGGCCTTCTGACCTAGAGACATGTCGCACACTCCCACGGCCGCTATGGAAACCAAGGCCGGCGGCCCCGGCGCCTTCGCCCGCTTCGATCTGAACCGCGTCCCGTCGCCCGCCTTCGTGGTCGATGAGATGGCGATCCGTCGCAACCTCGGCGTCCTCAAGGACGTCGGAGAGCGTGGCGGCGCTCGGGTGCTGCTGGCGCTCAAGGCCTTCTCCATGTGGTCCCTGGCCGATGTGGTCGAGGAATACCTGGACGGCGTCTGCGCCTCGGGCCTGTGGGAGGCGCGACTGGCGCGGGAGTTCTACAAGGGTCACCTGACCACCTACTCCCCAGCCTACAAGCCCGAGGACCTGCCCGAGATCCTGCGGATTTCGGACAGCGTCATCTTCAACACCCCGAGCCAGGTTGCCCGCTTCGCCGACCTGATCGCGGCGGCTCGGGCCGAGGGCGAGGTGTTCGACATCGGCCTGCGCCTCAACCCGGAGCATTCCGAGGCCGAGGTCGCCAAATACGACCCCTGCCAGTTCGGGTCGCGTCTGGGCTTCCCGATCTCACAGCTGAAGCCGGAGCACCTCGAGGGCGTCGATGGCCTGCACCTGCACGCCCTGTGCGAACAGGGGTTCGAGCCGCTGGAGCGGGTCTGGGGCGCGATTGAGCCGAAGCTGACCCCACTGTTGCCGCATGTGAAATGGCTGAACCTCGGCGGCGGCCACCATGTGACCCGCGCCGACTACGATCGTGACGGTCTGGCCGCCTTCCTGAAGACGCTGCACGAGCGCCATGGGGTGGAGGTCTATATCGAACCCGGCGAGGCGATCGCGCTCGACGCCGGCATCCTGGTCGGGCAGGTGCTGGACACCTTCCAGAACAGTTTGCCCATCGCCATCACCGACATCTCGGCTACCTGCCATATGCCCGACGTCATCGAGGCGCCCTACCGCCCGGCCATGCTGGGCGAGGGGACGGAGGGGACGCGCTATCGTCTCGGCGGCCCGTCCTGCCTGGCCGGCGACATTCTCGGCGACTACGTCTTCGAGACGCCGCCGACGGCCGGGACGCGCATCGCCTTCCTGGATCAAGCCCACTATTCGATGGTGAAGACCAACACCTTCAACGGTGTTCCCCTGCCGGCGATCGCCCTGTGGAACTCCGAGACGGACGCCCTGACGATCGTCCGCGAGTTCGGCTACGAGGCCTTCCGCGACCGCCTGTCCTGACGGTCGCGGGCTCAAGGCCCGTCAGTTGATCCCGAGGGTGGGGCTTAGCAGGTCCAGATCGGCGGCCGGGATCAGCACCAGATCGGGGTGGGCGGCCCGCATGGCGTCGATGAAGATCCGGCTGTCGCCGACCACGACGACATAGGCCTGATCCGAGGTCAGGCGGGCGGCGGCGGCCTGCATCGAAGCCGGCGTCGTCGCCCGGATGCGGTCGCCATAGCGTTCGGATTCGTCCAGCGGCAGGCCCAGCGTCACGGCGTCGGCCAGGAAGCCGCTGAGGCCGCCGGTCGTCTCGATGTTCCGGGAGAAGCCGCCGGTCAGATAGGTCTCGCGGTCTGTCAGGCCCTGTTCGCTCAGGGTCTCGGTTCTAACGCGGTCCATCTGGGCCAGGACTAGATCGACGACCTCCAGGGCGCTCTCGTTCTTGGTCTGGGTCGTCGCGGTCAGGAGGCCGCTGTCGGCCCGGGCCGGCAGGGAGGAGTTGGCGCCGTAGCTCAGGCCGCGCTTGGCCCGGACTTCTTGGAACAGATGGCCGTTCTGACCGCCGCCCAGCACCGCGTTGGCCACGGCCAGAGGATAGAAGTCGGGGTCCGATCGCGCCGGACCGCGAACGCCGGCGGCGATGGCGGCCTGCCCCGCGCCCGGCAGGTCGACGACGATCAGGCGCGGGGCCGGGGCCTCGCCGGCTCGCTCGCCGACCGTGGGCAGGGCTTCGGAGGGCCTGGTCCAATCGCCCAGGGTCCGTTCGGCGAAGGCGAAGCCTTCCTCGGCGCTCATGCCGCCGGTGATGATCAGGGCGGCGTTGTCTGGCCGCCACCAGCGATCGTGCTGGGCCTGGACCTCGGCGCGGGTGATCGACTGCACCGAGGCGGGCACGCCCGAGGCCGGGGCGCCATAGGGGGCCGCGCCGAAGGCCGCGCGGTTCAGCACCAGGCTGGCCAAGGGGCCAGGTTGGCGAAGGCCCACGGTCAGGGCGTTGACCGACCGGGTCCGGGCCCGCTCCAGCTCGGCGTCGGCGAAGGTCGGGCGCTCGACCACATCCGACAGAATGTCGCCGATGGCGCCGGCGGAGGCGATGGGGGCCGAGAAGCCGATGGAGCTGGAATCCGCATCGGCCCCTCCGCCGCCGACGGCGCCGGCCGCCTCCAGAGCCTGGGCGATCTGCAGGGCGGTGCGGTCGCCCGCGCCCTGGCTGGCGAGGCCGGCGGTGAAGTTCGACAGACCGGGCCGATCCGCCGGATCGGAAGACGCCCCGCCCGCGATGACCAGTTGGGCGTTCATGATCGGCAGATCGGTGGAGCGCGCCACGATGACCCGCAAGCCGTTCGACAGGGTCCGTTCGGCGATCACCGGCTGGGCCTTCTCCCGCGGCTCGGACGGCGCCGGCGGCGCTTCGCGCTGGCCCTCGGGACGCAGTTCGTTGGCCGGGAGGATCGCCGGAGGCACGGTAAGGAAGGTCGGCATCGGCGCCGGGTTTTTCCACGAATCCTCGGCCACGTCGGCGGGCCGCTGGCCTTCATCGAGATAGCGGATCGAGACGCGGGCGCTCTCGTCCAGATATTTGCGGGCCACGCGTTGAACGTCGGCGGCCGTGACGGCGCGGATGGCGGCGACCCGCGCATCCGGCGCATGCGGATCGTGCTCGGCGACCAGGGCCCGGCCCAGCATGAAGGCGCGGCCGGACGAGGTTTCGCGCTGACGCAGGTCGGCGGCCAGCAGCTCGGTGCGAGCCTCGGCCAGTTCCGCGGCGGTGATCGGTTCGTCGCGGATGCGGACGATCTCCGCGTTCAGGGCGGCCTCGGCCTCCTCGACCGTCTTGCCGGATGCGACGGTCACCTGGGCGTTGATCGTGCCGCCTTCTTCCTCGACGTCAGGGCCGAGGTAGGCGGAAGCGGCGACCTGTTGTCGGTAGATCAGGGACTGGTAGAGGCGAGAGCTCTGACCGCGCGACATGACCGCCTCCAGAACCTCCAGCGCCGCATTGTCGTCGCTGGTGGCGTTCGGGCCCGGGAAGATCGCCGCGATGGCGGGCAGGGGGACGTTTGGGGCGTAGGCGGTCACCTGACGGGGGCTGGTGCGCGGCGGCGAGACCGGCCGCTCGAAGACCGGCACCGGGCGCTCGGGGTTCTGGATGCCCGCGAAATACTGATCGACCCAGCGATCCAGCTGGGCCGGTTCGAAGTTCCCTGAGACGATCATGGTCGCCGTGGCGGGCCGGTAGTAGGCTTCGTGGAAGGCGCGGGCGTCCTCGATCCGAGCCGAGTCCAGCTGTTCCAGCGAGCCGATCACGCTGCGGCGATAGATGTGCTCGTCATAAGCGTTGTCGCCGATGACGAAGACGCCGAGGCGGCCGTAGGGCGGGGCGTAGACACGCTGGCGCAGCTCTTCCTGGACGATGGCGCGTTCGGCGTCGAACACGGCCTGATCGACCACCGGGCGGGCCATCCGCTCGGCGTGGGTCCACAGCATGGTCTCCAGATACTGGGGCGGCACGGTCTCGTAGTAGTTGGTGAAGTCCTGGCCGGTAGAGGCGTTGCGTGACCCGCCGGCGTTCTCGACGATGGTCGAGATCTGGCCGTAGGGCAGGTTGACGGTCTTCCTAGACAGAATGTGTTCGAACAGGTGGGCGAAGCCGGAGCGGCCTTCGGGGTCGTCCTTGCCGCCGACGTCGTACCAGAGCTGCACCGTCACCGTGCCTGCCGTCGGGTCGGGCATGGCGTAGACGTCCAGGCCGTTGGCCAGTTCGCGATGGGTGAACTCCAGCGGCGGCGGAGCGATTTCGGCGGATGTCTGGGCCGAAACCGCCATCGGCGCGGCCGCCAGAAGCGCGGCGAAGGAAGACCCGAGGAGCAGTGCGCGGAACATGACGGCCTCAAACGTGACGACTTGGATGCCGGACCCTAGGCCGGGCCCTGCCGCGCCTCAAAGTTACGACGGGTTAATGTGGACAGCGCCGCGTACGCGAGACATTGCGGCGTTCGTCGGCTAGACCTCGCGTCCGATGTCGATCCTGCACCCCAAGGCCCGCAAGGCCGCCATCGCCTTCATCTTCGTGACGGCCGTCCTCGACATCCTGTCGATGGGCGTGATCATGCCGGTCCTGCCGTCGCTGATCGAGGAGTTCGCGGGGTCCGACGCCTCGGCCGGGATCTGGAACGGAGCCTTCGTGGCCATGTGGGCGGCGATGCAGTTCCTGGCCTCGCCGGTCACCGGGTCGCTGTCGGATCGCTACGGCCGTCGCCCCGTGATCCTGATTTCCTGCGCCGGTCTGGCGCTGGACTGGATGCTGATGGCCCTGGCCCCGAACCTGTGGTGGCTGGCGGTGGGACGCATCCTGGGCGGCCTGACCTCTTCCAGCTTCACGGCGATCTACGCCTATATGGCCGACATCACCGCGCCTGAGAACCGGGCCCGGGCCTATGGGCTGATCGGCGCCGCCTTCTCGGGCGGGTTCGTGCTGGGTCCGGTCATCGGAGGGTTTCTGGGCGAGATCGGGCCGCGGGCGCCCTTCTGGTTCGCCGCCGCCCTGTCCGGCGTGGCCTTCCTCTACGGGTTGTTCATCCTGCCCGAGAGCTTGCCGGCGGAGAAGCGGATGCCGTTCAGCTGGAAGCGCGCCAATCCTCTCGGCGCAATGGAGCTTCTGCGTCGCCACGCGGAGCTCACGGGCCTCGCGGTGGTGAACTTCCTGCTCTATTTCTCGCACCACGTCTTCTCGGCGATCTTCGTGCTGTATGCGATGCACCGCTACGGCTGGGGTCCGCGCGAGGTCGGGCTGTTGCTGGCTGGAGTGGGCGTCGTCGACATGGCGATGCAGGGCGCGGTGGTGGGGCCGGTCATTAAGGCGCTGGGCGATCGCAGGACGATGCTGGTGGGCTTCCTCGGCGGCACGATCGGCATGGCCATGATGGGCTGGGCGCCGAACGGCCTGTGGTTCACCCTCGCCATGCTGCCCAACGCCCTGTGGGGTCTCGCCATGCCCACGATGCAGGCCCTGATGACGCGACGGGTCGGGGACGACGAGCAGGGTCAGCTTCAGGGCGCGAACAACTCGGTCGCCTCCATCGCCGGCATCGCTTCACCTCTGTTCTTCGGCTGGGTCTATGCAATCTCCGTGGGGCCGGAGCCCTGGGTTCCTCATCCGGGCATGGCCTTCTTCATGGCCGCAGCGGTTCTTGCCGCCGCCGGCCTGCTGGGGTGGCGCGTCGGGGTGAAGGCGGAACGCGCCGAGGCCGCAGCCTCCACGCCTTGATCCGGCCCGAAAGCGGGACAGATATAGGGGCCTCGACATGGCTCATTTCCGGACGACGATGAAGACCTCGATGATCGCCCTCACGGCGGCCCTGACGCTGGCCGCCTGCGGCAACGCCAACTCGACCAAGGCCCAGGACGGCGTCTTCGCCGAGCCCACCGACCGCCGGATTCCGACCGACGCCTCGACGATGAAGCAGAGCTTCGCCCCCGTGGTGCGGGAGGCGGCGCCGGCCGTGGTCAACATCTCCGCCCGATCGATCCAGCGGGTCCAGGCCGACCCCTTCTTCCAGATGTTCGGCGGCGGCATGCCCCAGCAGCGGGTGGCCGAGAGCGCCGGCTCGGGCGTCATCGTCCGCTCCGACGGCATCGTCGTGACCAACAATCACGTCATCGAAGGCGCCCAGCAGATCCGGGTGGTCCTGAACGATCGCCGCGAGTTTCCGGCGGAGGTGATCCTCGCCGACGCCCGGTCCGACATCGCCGTGCTCAAGCTGCAGGGGGTCACCGAACAGCTTCCGGTCCTCGCCATCGATGACCGCGAGGAGCAGGAGGTCGGCGACCTGGTCCTGGCCATCGGCAATCCGTTCGGCGTGGGCCAGACGGTGACCAACGGCATCATCTCGGCCCTGAACCGGACGGAGACGGGGATCTCGGACAGCGGTTCCTTCATCCAGACCGATGCGGCCATCAATCCGGGCAACTCCGGTGGGCCGCTGGTGGACATGGACGGCGACGTCATCGGCATCAATACGGCGATCTTCTCGCGGTCGGGTTCGTCGTCGGGCGTCGGCTTCGCGGTGCCGGCCTCGATGGTGCGGCGGGTCGTCGATTCGGCGCTGGGCGGGGAGACGGCGGTCGTCCGCCCCTGGCTCGGCGTGAAAGGCGACACCGTGTCGTCGGAGATCGCCCGTTCGCTGGGTCTCACCCGGCCCCAGGGGCTGATCGTTACCGACCTCTACGACGGCGGTCCCGGCGACCGGGCCGGCCTGCGTCAGGGCGACGTCATCACCGCCATCGACGGGGCCGAGGTCCATGACCAGGCGGGCCTGAACTTCCGCATCGGGACGAAGAGCCCGAACGAGGCCGTGGCGGTGACCGTCCTGCGCGACGGCCGGATCCAGACGATCAACGCCCGGGTCCAGTCCCTGCCGGGCGACGCCAAGGGCGATGGCGAGGTGATCCAGCAGGGTCCCTTCGCCGGGGCCGAAATCGCCGTGCTCAACCCGGCCCTGGCCGACCGTCTGGGCGGCGATCCGTTCGCCAGCGGCGCCATCGTCACCGGCGTCGGGGGTCGGACCGCAGCGAGGGCCAACGGCTTCCGTCCCGGCGACGTCGTGACCCAGATCGACGGCCGTCCAGTGCGGGACATCACCGCCGTCCGTCGCGGGGTCCGCGGCTCGGAGGTGACGATCCAGCGTCAGGGCCGGGTGATGACCGGACGGGTAGGCTATACCGGCTAGGCGTCCGCCTTGATCGGCGATCCGATCGACCAGCAGTGGCCGAACGGGTCCTGGATCACGCCGTAGCGATCGCCCCAGAATTGGTCGGCCAGGGGATGGATCGGGACCGCGCCGGCCACGAGGGCGCGGTTCCACCATTCGTCGGCGTCGTCGACATAGAGGTGCAGGGTCACGGACTTCGGCTCGACATCGACCTCGCCGCCCATCTCGGGGAACTCGTCGGACAGCATCACGGAGCCGCCGTTGATATGGAGGTGGGAGTGCATCAGCCGCTCGCCGTCCTCGGCCAGCATGCGGCGGACCTCGATCGCTCCGAAGGCGCGGGCGTAGAACTCCACCGCCGCCTGACCGCCGCGGGAGGCGATGCTGAGGTAGGGGGTGATGCCGGTGAGGGGCCGGGGCGCGTCGACGCGGTCCATGCGAACTCCTTGGTTTCAGGCCATTGTAACGCGTGAAATAGGCCAGGCGAACGGCTACATGTCGTCGCCCATGTCCGACCTGTTCGAAGCCTCCGGCATCCATCCCCCTGACGCGCCGCTCGCCGACCGCCTGCGTCCCGCGACGCTGGACGAAGTGGTGGGGCAGGATCACCTGCTGGGCGAGGGCGGGCCGATCCGGCGGATGATCGAGGCCGGACGTCTGGGCTCCATGATCCTGTGGGGGCCGCCCGGCACCGGCAAGACGACCATCGCACGGCTGCTGGCCAAGGCCGCCGGCTACCAGTACCAGCAGATTTCGGCCGTCTTCTCGGGCGTCGCCGACCTGAAGAAGGCGTTCGAGCAGGCGCGGATGCGGCGGGCGGCCGGGCAGTCGACCCTGTTGTTCGTCGACGAGATCCACCGCTTCAACCGCGCCCAGCAGGACGGTTTCCTGCCGTTCGTGGAGGAGGGGGTGGTCACCCTGGTGGGGGCGACGACCGAGAACCCGTCGTTCGAGCTGAACGGGGCCTTGTTGTCGCGCAGCCAGGTCTTCGTGCTGAAGCGGCTGGACGATGCCGCCCTGGATCAACTGCTGACGCGGGCCGAGGCGATGGAGGGGATGTCGCTGCCCCTGACCCCCGAGGCGCGCCACGCCCTGACGGCGCTGGCGGACGGCGACGGTCGCTATCTGCTGACCATGGCCGAGACCCTGTTCGCCCTGCCGCCTGAGCCCGTTCTGGACGTCCAGGCGCTGGCGGGGACGCTGCAAAGGCGAGCGCCGGCCTACGACAAGTCGAGAGAAGAGCACTACAACCTCATATCCGCGCTGCATAAATCGGTGCGAGGGTCGGACCCGGATGCGGCCCTGTACTGGCTGGCGCGTATGCTGAACGGGGGCGAGGACCCGCTCTATCTGGCGCGCCGGATCGTGCGGATGGCGGTCGAGGACATCGGCGAGGCGGACCCGCTGTCGATCCTCGTGGCCAATGCGGCCAAGGACACCTATGACTTCCTGGGCAGTCCCGAAGGCGAACTGGCCCTGGCCCAGGCGGTGGTCCATCTGGCCACCGCGCCAAAGTCGGTCGGGGTCTACGAGGCCTATAAGGCGGCCAAGAAGGCGGCGGCCGAAACAGGCTCCCTGATGCCGCCTGCCCATATCCGAAACGCGCCGACCAAGCTGATGAAGTCGCTCGGGTACGGGAAGGGCTATCAGTACGACCCCTCGACCGAGACCGGCTTCTCGGGGGCGAACTACTTCCCCGACGAGATGGAGCGGCGGGTCTTCTATGCGCCCAAGGGGGAGGGGCACGAGGAGAAGATCAAGGCGCGTCTGGAGCACTGGGCGGCGATGCGGGCGGAGATCCAGGCGAAGGGCTAGGGGGAGGGTGGACACGCGTCATCGTTCCTCCGCTGCGAACGGGTTGGGGAAGTCGACGGAGCCTGGGCGTTCGCCCGGAACCGATGTGGCCCCCTGCTTTCGCGTTACGGGGACCGATGAATGTTTTTCGGCTCGCGCCGAAGGCTCCGTCCCCGACCGGGTCCGCGAGCGTCGCCCAGCGGGTGTACGGACACCCCGGGAGGGGTCTGCATCATCGTCGCAACGATGACCGACCACAGGTCCCGAGTCCTTTGGACCCTCAGGCGATAGGCCCGCGACGGGCGGCGGGCTCAGGCCCGCCGGGCTCCGAGGTTTCACGCCCCTCGGACAACCCCGTTACGATCGGCCCCGCCGCACGTCCGGGTCCTGGGCCCAGGACGCCTTCCCCAACGACGGGATGCGAGCAGTGTAACGGAGGAATCCGCGGCGCCTGCGATAAAGGGCTTAATCAGAGCCGGGCGTTGAATTCGTTGGACGAATTCCGGTGCCCGTTGATGGGTATGGCGCTGACACCCCTCTCCCGGCGGGAGAGGGGTGGCGCCTCCCGGAAAGGGGCTCAGTCGGCGGCCTGCGCTTCCACTACGTCCGGTTCCAGCTTGTAGACCTTGGCGCAGTATTCGCAGGTGACGTGGATCTTGCCGTCGGGCTCGACCATGTCGGCGCGTTCTTCGGGGCCGAAGGACGCCAGCACGGCGCCGATGCGGTCGGCGGAGCAGCGGCACTGGGCCTTCAGCGCTCGGGCGTCCTCGAGCCGCACGCCGTCCTCGTGGAACAGGCGATAGAGCAGGGTCTCCGGCGACACCGTCGGGTCGATCAGTTCGTCGTCGCCGAGCGTCTGGAACAGGGCGCGGCTGCGGTCCCAGACTTCCTCGGTCGAGCCGCGGGCGTCGTCGCCGGCGATCAGCTGGATCAGGGCGCCGCCCGCGCGCCAAGTGGTCCCGCCCTCATTGGTGACCGAACCGACGGCAAGGCGGACCTTGGTCGGGATCTGCTCGGACTGGACGAAATAGTGCTCGGCCGCCAACGACAGGCTTTCGCCTTCGATGGGGGTGATGCCTTGCGTGCGCTCGAAGTCGGGGCCGCGATCCAGAGTCATGACGAAGACGCCCTGGCCCAACAGGGTCTTGGCGCCGGGGCGGGCGAACCCTTCGGACGCGGCGGCGACCTCGGCCTCGTCGAAGCGGCAGTAGCCGCGCAGGTGGCCCTCGGTGTCGTAGTCGGCGACGACGTAGCGGACGGGACCGTCACCCTGGGCCTGAACGATCAGGCGGCCTTCGAACTTCAGGGCCGAGCCGACCAGGGCGGCGAGCACGCAGGCCTCGCCCAAAAGCGCGGCGACCGGCTCCGGGTAGGCGTGGGCCGCCAGAATTTTATCGATGGCGTCGCCGAGACGGACCAGGCGCCCGCGCACGGGCCAGCCCTCGATCTGGAAGGCGGCGGCGAGATTGTCGGTCGGAACGGCGGCGGGCGCGTGATCGGTCACGGCGAGGTCCTTGCGGGGAAAACTGGAGAACGGTGCAAGATAGGAAGCCGGTGCGACATTGTAAGGGCGGGGGTGGGGGTGACGCCCGCGCGGGGTGGCTCGCGGAAGCGTCGCCGCATGCTATCTGTCGCAACCGGCCCGACGGTCCGTCCGTTTCCGCAGAGCCGATATCGAGGAAAGCCTGAGCCCATGCCCGCCAAGCCGAACCTGAAGCCGCTGGACAAGCAGGCCATCGTGATCACCGGCGCCACGTCCGGCATCGGTCTGGCCACCGCGCGCCGTGCGGCGCGGGCGGGTGCCTGCGTCTTCCTGATCTCCCGAGGCGAGAAGGACCTGACGACCCTGGTCGAGGAGTTGCAGCAGGAGGGGGCGCGCGTCGCCTATGCGGTCGCCGACGTGGCGGACTACGACGCGCTGGCCGAGGCGGCGGACAAGTGTCGGCGGCTGTTCGGCGGGTTCGACACCTGGGTCAACAACGCCGGGACCTCCATCTATGGCCCGATCCGCGAGACGACGCTGGAAGACCAGCACCGGGTGTTCGAGACCAACTACTGGGGCGTGGTGAACGGGTCGCTGGTGGCGGCGGAGTATCTGCGGGGCCAGCCGGACGGCGGGACCATCGTCAACGTCGGCTCGGTGCTGGGCGACGCGCCCATGCCGGTGCAGGGGGTCTATTCGGCGTCGAAGCATGCGGTGAAGGGCTTCACCAACGCGTTTCGCATGGAGCTGATGCGTGAAGGGGCGCCGGTGGCGGTCAGTCTGGTCAAGCCGGCGGCGGTGGACACCCCATATCCCAAACACGCGCGAAATCTGACCGGATACGCGGTTCAGAACCCTCAGCCGGTCTATGCGACCCGGGTGGTGGCCGACACGGTCCTGTGGTGCGCGACCCATTCGGTGCGGGAGATCACCGTCGGCGGGGGCGGGCGCGTCATTTCGTCATTCTACAACCTGCTGCCAGGCTTGGCGGAACCACTTTTCGCGCGGTTCGCTCCTGTTGCGATGCGGGACAGGGGTTCCGCCTATGAGCCGTACGACGACGGGCTGTACGACCCGACAGACGACGGCCTCTATGAAGAGGTTCACTATCCCATGGTTCGACAGTTCAGCGCCCTGGCCGAGGTTCGCAAACACCCCGGGATCACCGCAGGCTCCGTGGCCCTGGTGGCGGTCGCCGCCCTGGCGACGCTGCTGCTGACCCAGCGCACCGGCCCGCGCCGGTATGAGGAAATCCGCGACCGTCTGAATCCGCGCGGCTGGATCGACGCGGAAGCCCTGCGTCACCGATTCGATGACATCTCTCGCGGTCTGACCGAGCGGGCCGAGGAAGTCGCGGATCGCGCCGGGGACTTCGGCGACGACGCCCGGCACCAGATGAAGAAGCTGGTCAAGCGTGGGCAGCGGGCGATGTCGGACAAGCAGCGTCGGAAATATGCGCGCGAGGGTCGTCGCTATGCGGAAGAGGCGGGTCGTTCGGCGCGCCGCTATGCCGGCGACGCAGGGCGTTACGCCAAGGATCACGCGCGTGAAGGCGGGGCCCTGCTGGCCGTGGCGACCATCGCGGCGGCCATCGGCGCGGCGGCTCTGGAGAGCCGTCAGCCGGACAGCCGGGTGCGTCGGATCACCGGGCTTTAGACGATACCGATAAAGGCGTTGCTGCGCCTGCGAAGGTGAGCGAAAGGGAGGCATGGCCGCCTCCCCGACGCTCATTTTCGACTTCGATTCGACGCTTGTGCGCATCGAAACCCTCGAAGCTCTCGCGGATATCGCGCTGGAGGGGCATGTCGATGCCCTCGCGGTGCGGGCGAAGATCGCGTCCCTGACCGAGCGAGCGATGGCCGGAGAGCTGGATTTCGGCCAGGCGCTGCGGGCGCGGCTGGCGATGCTGCCGCTGACCCGGATGCATGTTCAGGCGCTGGCGGACCGGATTCTGGACGAGGGGACGCCGTCGGTCAGGCGGAACCTTCGCTTCTTCAACGAGAACGCGGACAAGATCATCATCCTGTCGGGCGGGTTCCGCGAGGTGATCCTGCCCATCGCAGAGCGGCTGGGGGTGTCGTCCGACCGGGTGATCTGCAACGACCTGACCTATGACGCCGAGGGACGGGTCACGGGGGTGGACGACGCCAATCCGTTGTCGCGCGAGAACGGCAAGCCGACGGTCATCAAGGCTCTGGGTCTGACCGGGCCGGTGGTCATGGTCGGTGACGGCTGGAACGACGCCGAGGTCAAGCTGGCCGGGGCGGCGGACCGGTTCTACGCCTTCACCGAGATCGCGCGGCGCGAGAAGGTCGTGGCCGTGGCCGACGGCGAGGCCAAGTCGATCGACGAACTGCTGCACGCCGAGGGGTTGGCCGGACGATGGTCCTATCCGCGCAGCCGGATCAGGATGCTGTTGCTGGAAAACATCCACCCCGCCGCCGTCGAGCGGCTGGAGGAGGCGGGATACTCCGTCGAGACGATGAAGGGGGCGCTGGACGAGGACGAGCTGATCGAGAAGATCAAAGGCGTCCATGTGCTGGGCATCCGCTCCAAGACCAATGTCACCGAACGGGTGCTGGAGGCGGCGGACCGGCTGCTGGCCGTGGCGGCCTTCTGCATCGGCACCAACCAGATCGACCTCGACGCCTGTGCGGCGAGGGGGATCGCCGTGTTCAACGCGCCCTATTCGAACACCCGCAGCGTGGTGGAGCTGGCCATCGGCCTGACCATCACCCTGATGCGCGACGTGGTCGACAAGTCGGCGGCGATGCACGCCGGCAAGTGGAACAAGTCGGCGGACGGATCACGCGAACTGCGCGGCAAGACCCTGGGCATCGTCGGCTATGGGGCCATCGGATCGCAGCTGTCGGTGCTGGCGGAGGCCTTGGGGATGCGGGTGATCTTCCATGACCTGAACGAGCGCCTGGCGTTGGGCAACGCCAGGCGGATGCGGTCGCTGGACGCCCTGCTGGTCGAGGCGGACGTGGTGACCCTGCACGTCGACGGGCGGGCGGAGAACACCAACCTGATCGGCGCGGCGCAGTTCCAGATGATGCGGCCCGGGACCCTGTTCCTGAACCTGTCGCGCGGACATGTGGTCAACGTCGGCGATCTGGCTCAGGCCATTCAGGGCGGGCGCGTCGGCGGGGCGGCGCTGGACGTCTTCCCGGAAGAGCCGCGCACCAACGCCGATCCGTTCGAGAGCCCGCTGATGAGGCTGAAGAACGTGATCCTGACGCCGCACATCGGCGGCTCGACCGAGGAGGCTCAAGAAGCCATCGCCGAGTTCGCGGCCGAGCGCCTGCTGGGTTATCTGAACCGAGGCGACACCACCTTCTGCGTCAATTTGCCAAACGTGCAACTGACGGAAGTGTCTGGAGGTCACCGCATCCTGCACATCCACCGGAATCAGCCGGGCGTCCTGGCCGAGCTGAACCGCGAGCTGTCGGCGGCGGGGCTGAACATCCTCGGCCAGCATCTGAAGACCGACGAAAAGACCGGCTATGTCATCATGGATGTGGACCGCGATTACGACCCACAGGCCTTGCGTGTCCTGAAGAGTGTGGCGGGAACGCTGCGCTTCCGGCTTCTGCACTGATTGCCGACGCCTGTTCCGCGCGGAAAACCGCAAACACTTTTCCTGATCAGGCTGAAAGCTTCCCCGGCGGCATCTTGCGCTCGCGGGAAACGGGCGCAGACTGTTGCTGAACGGTCGTGATCAACCGACCGACGGGAGGAAGACCATGTCACGCTATCTTCGCGGCGCAGCCCTGGCTGCGTTGACGTTCGCCGCAGCCTGCGCCGCCACCGGCGCCTCGGCCCAGACCTACAACCGCCTGGTCGTGTTCGGCGATTCGCTGAGCGACAACGGCAACCTCTATCTGGCGTCGGGTCGGACGCAGCCGGTGTCGCCGCCTTACTTCCAGGGCCGGTTCTCGAACGGCCCGGTGTTTACCGAACTGCTGGGCTTCAACGCCGTGAACTTCAATGGCGCCGTGACCGGCAGCATCAACCTGGCCTATGGCGGTTCCCGGACGGACAACAGCATCGCCTTCCCGCCGGGCATGCGCCAGCAGCTGACCACCTATGTCGGCCGAGGCGGAGCGTTCGGCGCCGGCGATCTGGTCAGCGTTCTGGGCGGGGCCAACAACATCTTCCAGGGCCTGAACGCCTTCGCCGTCCTGCCGCCGGCGTCCCAGTCCAATCCGACCGCCTATATGAACCCGATCCTGTCGGCCGCCGTTTCCGACATCAACTTCATGGTCAACGACATCGCATCGCGCGGGGCCGGAACCATCCTGGTCACCAACCTGCCGCGTCTGGGCATCACGCCCCAGTTCTCGAGCGGCGCCGGAGCGGCGCTGGGGCCGCTGGCCGACTATTCGGGGTCGACCTTCAACAGCAGTCTCCAGGCGGCGATGCTGACCACGGCGGCCGCCCGGCCGAACACCAACATCATCCTGTTCGACATCGCCAAGGTCAGCGATGTCCTGGCCGCCAATCCCGGCCGCTTCGGTCTGTCGAACGTGACCCAGACCTGCCTGGTCGGGGCGACGGCCTGCGCCAACCCGGACAGCTATCTGTACTGGGACTCCGTGCACCCGACGGCCGCCGGGCACCGGCTGTTCGCGAGCCTCGCCAACGACTACCTGTACTATGGCGACATCGGCGCAGCCTCGACCGTGCAGGGCGAGACGGCGTTCCGCCACCGGGAAGATTCGCTGGACGCCTCGACCGCGCGTTTGTCGGGCCGTGCGTCTTGGGAGGAGGGAACCTCGATCTCCGTCGGCGGCCTCTATGACCGGACCGAAACGGATGCGCGGGGCACGGTGGCTTCGGCCGAGGCCGAAAGCTACGGCGCCGAGATTCGCATGGAGTCGGGGTCGGAGCGCCTGCGCTTCGGTCTGGCGGGCAGCTATCGCAACGCGGACGTCAACGCGGGCCGGACCAGCTTCGAACTGCAGACCCTGGCTCTCGACGTCTACGGCGGCTGGCGTTCGGGCAACCTGTTCGTGAACGCGGCGGCCGGCGTGGCCAGCGACGACTACAACGACATCGAGCGCATCAGTTCCCTGACCCCCCTGACGATGACCGGCTCCACGCGCGGCGTCAGCACCGGCGCCCGTCTCCAGGGCGGTCTGTGGCTTGATGCCGGCGGGATCGCGATTTCGCCCCGCGTGGCCGTGACCTGGGGGGCCTCGGACATCGATGGCTACGACGAACAGGGCTTCGCCGCCTCATACGCCTACCGCGATCGTACCGTGAAGGGCATCTCGGCCGAGGCCGTGCTGCGCGCCGAGGCCGATCTGGGCGGCCTGGCCGTCTTCGCCGAGGGCGGCTATCGCGACGTCGTGGACGACAGCTCCGACGCCGTTCGCGTGGGCATCGCCGGCAACCCGGCCCAGGTGCTGTCGCGTCATTATGACGATCCGTTCGGCGGATCGGTCCTGGCCTCCGCCGGGGTGTCCGGCGACGTGGGTCCGTTCGAGGTCGAGATCGGCTATCGCGGTCGCTTCGGCGACCATGCCGACAGCCACATGGGCGGCATCACCCTGACGCTGCCGCTGCCCTGACCGAAATCGAAGCTAAGACGGGAAGGCGCGTCGGTTCGACCGGCGCGCTTTTCCGTTAGGTTCCAGGGCTGCGACGCCCTGTCGCGGCGTGCGCCCCAAAGTCGCCTCAGCAAACGTTAATACAGCGGCTCGCCGCAGCGCCCCGGACGGGATCATGCGCTCGCAGGCTTCCACAGCTTCTCGAAAAGCGCCACCCGAGCCGACGATTTCATGCGCCGCCTGCTTCCGACCGCCCGTGCCTTCCTGATCCATTCCGGCCAGACCGGCGCCCTGATCGGCGTCGCGGTCCTGGCCATGGCCATGGCGCCGGCGGACCCGGAACCGCGCATCGACACCGTCGCCCTGCCGGAGCTGCCGCCGGTGACCGCCGTGGCGACGCCCGCCGGTCCCTTGATGCGGCCGATGACCTTCGAGGAGCCCGTGCGCGGCTTCGCCATCAACTCCCGCTTCGGCATGCGGCGCCTGGGCGGCGAGCCGGGCGTGCGCATGCACAAGGGCGTCGACATCGCCGCGCCCCAGGGCACGTCCGTCTATTCGGCCGCCGAGGGCGAGATCGTCCGCATCGGCCGCCAGCCCGAGGGCTATGGCAACTTCATCGAGATGCGCCACCCGAACGGCATGACGACGATGTACGCCCATCTGAGCCGCATCGACGTGGCGTCGGGAGACCGGGTGATGGCCGGCGAGCGCATCGGCCTTGTCGGTTCCACCGGCTATTCCACCGGCCCGCACCTGCATTTCGAGGTTCGTCGCGGCGGGGAACAGGTGAACCCCTCGCGCGTCGTCGGCGAGACCTTCCAGGTGGTGGTCGAACCGGCGGCCTGAGGAGGGCGGACCTCCAGGTCCGCATCCCGGGCTTCGAAGGAAAGACCGGACCGGGAGGTCCGCGCTCCAAGAAATCCATTTCCCATGTAAAGTTTCCTTTGCTACCTCTGGCGCAGTGACCGGCTGGGGGATGAGTGAATGGCGGCCTTGACGCTCGACGGCGTGAGCAAGCGCTACGGCGACTTTCAGGCGGTGAAGGACCTGAGTTTCCAGGTCCGGAAGGGGGCCATCTGCGGGTTCCTGGGTCCAAACGGGGCCGGGAAGACCTCGACCATCCGCATGATTCTCGGCCTGCAGTCGGCGACCGCGGGGACCATCGACATTCTCGGCGCCTCGGACGGGCGCAAGGTCCGTGACCGGATCGGCTTCCTTCCCGAGGAGCGCGGTCTCTACAAGAAGATGACCCCGGTGGAGGCGATCGCCTTCTTCGGTTCACTGAAGGGCCTGCCCGCGAGCGAGGGCCGGAAGCGGGCGCGGGAGATGCTGGTGGCCCAGGGCCTCGGCGCCTCGCAGAAAAAGAAGATGAAGGAGCTGTCCAAGGGGATGGCGCAGAAGGTCCAGTTGATCGCCTCGGTCGTGCACCGGCCGGAGTTCGTGATCCTGGACGAACCGTTCAGCGGCCTCGATCCCGTCAACCAGCAGGGGCTGGAGGCGGTCATCCGCGATCTGGCGGCCAATGGCGCGACGGTCCTGTTCTCGACCCATGTGATGCAGCACGCTGAGCGCCTGTGCGATCAGGTCGTACTGGTGGCGCGGGGCCGCAAGGCCTTCGACGGGACGGTGGCCGAGGCGCGGGCGACGTCGCGCCGCTTCCTGGAACTGGAAGGCGAGATAACGGCCGAGGCCGTCGCCGCCCTGCCGGGCGTGACCGGCGTCGAAGTGGTGTCCGATCACGGCGGCGTCCGCGTGCTCAAGGGCGCTCTGGCCAGCGGGGCAGGGGGGCAGGAGGCGCTGAAGACGGCGTTCGTGACCGGCCTCGACGTGCGCCGGTTCGAGCTCAAGGAGCCCACACTGCACGACGCCTTCATCGACCTGACCGGCGATCACCCCGATCAGGACCAGAGCGTGGCCCGGCCCGCCGCCGGTTCGGAGATCCCCCAATGAGCCGCATCCTGCTGATCGCCCAGCGCGAGTTCATGGCCTATGCCAAGACGGTCGGCTTCTGGCTGTCGCTGCTGGCCTTTCCCCTGTTCGGAGTTCTGGGCGGGGCGGTGCCCCTGCTGGTGCGCGGCGCCGATCCCGTGCGCGCTGTCGTCCTGATCGAGGAGGGGCCGGCCGCAACGGGCCTGGCGGCCGCCGTGAAGGGCGTGCTGGACGCCGACGCCGCGCGTCAGGCCGAGCGAGCCCGCGAGGCCGCCGAGAAGGCCGCAGCCTCGTCCGGCGCGCCTCCGGGCGCCGCGGCCAGCGCCATCGCCTCCATGAGCAAGGCGCGGATGCGGTTCGTGGATGCGCCCGCCGACCTGGCCTCGGCGCAGCCCGGCGCGGCCCAGGAGGCCGTGGTGCGCCGCTACCTGACGGACGAAACGCCCAAGGAGCAGCGACTGGACGCGGTCGTCTTCCTGACCCGCACCGAGGCGGGCCCGGCGGCCCGGGTGTGGACCGCGCGGGCGACCGACGACACGGTCGAGGACTTCGTGCGTCGCGCCCTGAGGGACGCGAACCGCGACACCGTCCTGCGCGCGGCCGGCATCGATCAGGCGGTGGTGGAGCGTGTCGACGCCTTCCGGCCCGAGATCACCGCCTTCTCGCCGCGTTCGGCCAGCGGGGGCGAGGTCTCGTTCAAGGACCGTCTGCCCGGGATCATCGGCCTGGCCTTCAGCTTCATCCTGTGGTCGTTGATCATCACGGGGGCCTCGATCCTGCTGAACAGCGTGATGGAGGAGAAGTCGAACAAGATCCTGGAGGTCCTGCTGTCGTCGGCCTCGGCGACCGAAATCCTGACCGGCAAGGTGCTCGGGGTGGCGATGCTGACCCTGTCGGTGCTGGTGGTCTGGGGCGGGATCGGCGCCGTGGGCCTGATCACGGCGGCGCCCTCGGCGGCGGCGGACGTGGCCGAGGTGCTGATGCGCGACGGGCTGATCTTCTACTTCATCGGCTACATCGTCGGCGGCTACCTGATGTACGCGGTGCTGTTCGCGGCCATCGGCGCCTTCTGCGAGACGCCGCGCGACGCCCAGACGCTGATGGGACCGATCATGATGGTGCTGGTCGTGCCGCTGCTGGTGGTCCAGATGGCGATGGTGAATCCCGACGCCCCGATGGTGAAGTTCCTCAGCTGGGTGCCGTTCTTCACGCCCTTCCTGATGAGCGCGCGGGCGCCGTCTGGGCCGCCGCTGGTCGAGATCATCGGCACGATGGCGGGGATGTTCGCCGTGGCGCTGCTGATGGTCTGGCTGGCCGGACGGGCGTTCCGGGCGGGCGCCCTGTCGGACGTGAAGCTGAGCTGGAAGACGTTCGGCGCTGCGATGAGCGGCGGAGGGCGGTGAGTTCAGCGTCCCTCTCCCCTTGCGGGAGAGGGCTTTAGGTTCCGCAAAGCGTAGCGATGCGCGTTGGTCGAAAGGCTGAGGGGGCCCTTGGGCTCACCGCTTCACTCTTTGCCTCGCCCCAAACGCCGGTTTGACCCCTCGCCCGATGGCGCCAGGACGACGGCTACGCCGCCGTGCGCGATCTCCTTCTCCCACGAGGCGCGAGGGGCGGGACAAACAAAAAGGCCGCCCCCGAAGGAGCGGCCTTTGATCGTTCAGCCTCTGATCGAAATCAGGCGCCGCGCGGGGCGCGGGGCTTCGGAGGCGGCAGCAGGCCTTCGCGCTGCATGCGCTTGCGGGCCAGCTTGCGGGCGCGACGGACGGCCTCGGCCTTCTGACGGGCGCGCTTCTCCGAGGGCTTCTCGTAGTGCACGTGGCGCTTCATTTCACGGAAGCTGCCTTCGCGCTGCATCTTCTTCTTCAGGGCCTTGAGGGCCTGATCGACGTTGTTGTCGCGGACGAAAATCTGAACCAGGTTAAACTCTCCTTTGGCCGCCCGCCGCGTCCTGTAGAGGCGGGCAGACAAATAAAATCCGATCCCGCGGGCGACAGCCCGGCGAGCGAAGGCGGGCAAGTACACCAACCTCCGCCCCCTGTCCAGATCGTCGCGCCGCTTCTCTGAGGCTCGCAACGCCCGTGGGACGGGCGTATTCTAGGGTCATGACCGACGCGCCGCACCTGTCGAACACGCCTGAGCCGGATTGGGCCGACCGGATGGAGCAGTCCGTGCTCGATTCGGCGCTGGAACGGGCTCCACGGCTGGGCTGGAACGCCCGGCTGGTGCGCGAGGCCTGCGCGGCGAACGGCCTCTCCGAAGGCGATCAGGAGCTTCTGCTGCCCAACGGACCGCGCGATCTGGCCGCGTTGCTGTGGCGTCGGCATGACGCCGAGGCGTTGGCCGAACTGGGTGATCCGGCGGACCTGAAGATCCGCGAGCGAATCGCCAGGGCGCTGGAGACGCGGCTGGAGGTGGCCATGGCGCACCCCGAGGCTGAGAAGCGGGCGGCGGGCTTCATGGCCCTCCCGACCAATGCCGACCTGGCGCTGAGCCTGACCTGGGGGACGGCGGATCGGCTGTGGCGGTGGGCCGGGGATGCGGCGACCGACTGGAACCACTATTCGAAGCGGACCATCCTGTCGGGCATCCTGATCCCGGCGATGACGCTGCGGCTGTTCAACGGCAAGGACGCTTCGGACGCCTTCATCGCCGCCCGGATCGAGAACGTCATGGCCTTCGAGAAGTGGAAGGCGGGCAAGAATTTCGACGCCCCGGTGCGGAAGGTGACGGAGATGCTGAGTCGGCTGCGGTATCCGCTGAGGACGTAACTCTTTCCCAGTGGGAGAGGGTAGGCTTAGAGCGCCTTCACCCGGTTCACGTGCGCCATCTTGCGGCCCGGGCGGGCTTCAGCCTTGCCGTAGAGGTGGAGGCGCTGGTCGGGCTTGGCCGCGAGTTTGGACCATTGCTCGACCTCGTCGCCGAGGAGGTTGGTCATCTCGACCTGGGCGTGGGCCTTTGTCGGGCCGAGCGGCCAGCCGGCGAGGGCGCGGATGTGCTGTTCGAACTGATCGCAGACGCAGCCGTCCTGGGTCCAGTGGCCGGTGTTGTGGACGCGCGGGGCGATCTCGTTGACCAGCAGGGTCCCGTCGCCGAGGTCGAACAGTTCGATGCCGATGACGCCGACATAGGCCAGGCCGTCCAAGATGGCGGCGGCGATGGCGCGAGCGCGCTTCTCGGTCTTGGCGTCGATCCGGGCGGGGGCGTTGGTGGTGCGCAGAACGCCGCCCGCGTGCTTGTTCTCGCCCAGAGGATAGACGGCGACCGAGCCGTCGCGGCCGCGGGCGGCGATGATGGACAGTTCGCGTGTGAAGGCGGCGCGGGCCTCCAGGATCGCCGGGCGGCCGCCGAGTTCGGCGAGCGCCGCGTCGGCCTGTTTCGCGGACTTGATCCAGATCTGGCCCTTGCCGTCGTAGCCGTCGCGGCGGGTCTTCAGGAGAGCCGGCGTGCCGAGGATCTCCAAAGCGGCCTTGAGGGCTTCGAGGCTCTCGACGGGGGCGAAATCGACGGTGGTCGCGCCGACGGCGTTGAGGAAGGTCTTTTCGTCCACCCGGTCCTGAGCCACCGCCAGGGCCGTGGGGCCTGGGGCGACCAGGGCGCCGGCCTCGGCGAGGCGTTCGACCGAGGCGGCGGGCACGTTCTCGAACTCGAAGGTGACGACGTCGCAGACGCGGCCGAAGACGCTGAGCGCCGTGGGGTCGTCATAGGCGGCGACGATCTGGCCGCGGGAGACGCGACCGGCCGGGCTGTTTTCCTCGGGATCGAGGATGACGACGTCGAAGCCGAGGCGTGAGGCGGCCTGCGACAGCATCCGGCCCAGCTGGCCGCCGCCGAGGATGCCGATGGTCGAACCGGGGGGGAGGGGAAGTTCGGCCAAGGTCAGTCTTCGACCGTTTCGAGGACCGAGGCCGTCTGCTCCTCGCGGAAGGCGTCGAGGCGACCGGACAGGGCGGCGTCGCTCAAGGCGAGGATCTGGGCGGCCAGGATGCCCGCGTTCTTCGCGCCCGCCTCGCCGATGGCCAGAGTGGCGACAGGGACGCCGCCGGGCATCTGGACGATGGAGAGCAGGCTATCGAGGCCTTTCAGCGCCTTGGACTGGACGGGCACGCCGAGCACGGGCAGTGCCGTCATTGACGCGGCCATGCCGGGCAGGTGGGCCGCGCCGCCGGCGCCGGCGATGATGACCTTGAATCCGGCGTCCCGGGCCCCGCTGGCGAAGTCGAACAGGCGCTGAGGCGTGCGGTGGGCCGAGACGACGCGGGCGTCCCAGGCGACCCCCAGACGGTCGAGCATGTCGGCCGAGTGCTTCATGGTGGGCCAGTCCGAGCGGCTGCCCATGATGATCGCCACCGGGGGGGTCGTCGTCGCCATGCGTCGTAGGCCTCGCGCGGGAAAGCGGCCGGTTACAGCACGCGCGTTGCGCCCGCAACCAAGGGCGTTAGCTTAGGCGGCGAGGCGCACGTCCTGATTCCGCGCCCGGAGCTCCACCTGCCGTGACCGACGCGCCGAACATCGACGATCCGGCAGCAGAGATCGCCAGGCTGCGCGCCGAAGTGGCGGCCCTGACCGCGCGCGCCGAGGCGGCGGAGGCGGCGGCGGAGCACGATGTCCTGACGCCCGTGCTGAACCGGCGCGGCTTCGTCGCGGCGATGACGCGGACCATGGCCTATTGCACCCGCTACAAGGTCCCGGCGGTGCTGCTGTATCTGGATCTCGACGGGTTCAAGGCGGTCAACGACACCCTGGGCCACGCGGCGGGGGATGCGGCCCTGGTGAAGGTGGCGGAACTGCTGGTCGAGAATGTGCGGGCGACCGACGCCGTGGGGCGGCTGGGCGGGGACGAGTTCGCTGTGCTGCTGCTGAACGCCGACATGGAGGCGGGCAGGGAGAAGGCCGCCGGGCTGAAGGCGGCGCTGGACGAAGCGGCGTTTGTGTACGACGGCCAGTCTGCCGTGCTGGGCGGATCGTTCGGCGTGCGGGCCTTCGCCGGGCAGGCGGACGTGGAAACCTGGCTGGCCGAGGCGGACGCGGCGATGTGGGTCAGGAAGCGGGGGCGGTGATCGCCTAGGCGATGATGTCCGGCAGGATCCGGCTCTCGATTTTCACGATCTCGTCGCGGAGCACGAGCTTCTTGCGCTTCAAGCGGGCGATCAGAAGCTGATCCGGGATCGGCATGTGCGACAAGGCCTCGATCGAGGCGTCGAGGTCGGAATGCTCGAGACGGAGGGCCTTCACCTGCGCCTGCAGGGCGATCTCTTCGTCGGTCAGGAAGGGTTGGTCGTCGTTCATGCGGTCCCCGCGAAGGCGGGCTTATAGCCGAGGCCGCGTCAGGCCGGAAGGCGTTCGGCGAGCGTCGTCAGCGCCGGACGCGGCACGACGCGGGTCCAGAGCCGGGCGACGGCGACCAGCGCCTCGATGTAGGGGCTCGGCGAGCCGGACGACGCGGGCGCCAGCGCTTCCAGGCCGGCCATGAGATGGCGTTCGGCGGCCAGCTCGACGGCCTTGACCTGATCGCGCAGCGCCTCGCGGGCCGTGCCGTCCATGTCGGGGTTTGTGGCCTTGAGGGTCCGGCGGACGGCGCGCAGCGGTTCCACCGCGGCGGCGTCCCAGGCGCGGGCGGTGTCGCAGGCGCCCTCGATGGCGTCCTCGTCCAGCGGCCGGCCCGTCGCGGCGGTCCAGGCGGCCCAGAGGAGGAGGGGTACGTTCTGCCCGGTCCTGTCCTGAAGCTGGAGACAGGCCTCCTGAACGCCTGGGGCGGCGTAGGCCTTCAGCGCCCAGTCCCAGAACGGGGTGTCAGCCATCGGTCGGTCCCCTGAGCCCGGCCCAGCGTTTCACAGGAGTCCAGTCGAGGCCGAACAGATCGAGCGCCCTGCCGACGGACTGATCGACCATCTCCTCGATCGAGGCGGGCTTCGCGTAAAAGGCAGGCAGGGGCGGGGCGATGGTGGCGCCCATCTCCGCCAGCGCCGTCATGGTGCGCAGGTGGCCGAGGTGGAACGGCGTCTCGCGCACCACCAGGACCAGGGGCCGACGCTCCTTCAGCACCACGTCGGCGGCGCGGGTCAGGAGGGTGGAGGTCACACCGGTGGCGATCTCGCTCATCGTGCGCACCGAGCACGGGGCGACGATCATGCCCAGCGACCGGAACGACCCCGAGGCGATGGAGGCGCCGACATCGGTGAGCTTGTGAACCACCGATGCGCGGCCGGTCAGGTCGTCGGCGGAGAAATCCGTCTCCTGCGACAAGGTGAGCAGGGCGGCGCGCGTGACGACCAAATGGCTCTCGACGCCCAGTTCCTTCAGCGCGTCCAGCACCCGAATGCCGTAGATCACGCCGGATGCGCCAGAGACGCCCACCACCAGTCGATCAGGCGGGTTCCGTACGGCTACGTTCACATCTTGGTCCATATTGGAGGGGAGGCTCCGACGTGTCCGGAGGATTTTAAGGGTCTGTTGACGTCACCGAACCGTGATTTCACAGACGCCAAATCCGGGCGCTCACTGTGTGGTCCCTTAGACATGGAGGCGCAAGCCATGACCATCGAAGCTCGTATCCGCGAACTGGGAAATCGTCACCGCCAGCTGGATGAGACCATCCGGCAGGAGGTCGGCCATCCGGCGACGGATCCGCTGCAGGTCAGGGAGCTCAAGCGAAGGAAGCTCCGGCTCAAGGAGGAAATCACCAGTCTGGAGGCCAGGGCAGGGTAGCCCGGGTCTCCGCCAGGAAAACGAACGGCCCCGGGAGCGATCCCGGGGCCGTTTTTCTTTCTATTGCTTTCCCTCCCCCAAGGGGGAGGGAGAAGATCAGTCCCCCGTTCCGAAGACCGAGGCGGCCGTCGGCTCGGCGGTGCGGCGTTCGCGTTCTTCGGGGACGAACTCCGGCTCGGCCGGGGTGTCCTCGATGGGCTGGAGGGCGGCGCCGCCCTTCTTGGCGTCGTCGCGGTTCTTCTTCTCTGCGGCCTTGGAGATGATTTCGTCCAAGACCAGCTGGCCGACGAGACCCAGCGTCACCGGGTCGACCGGTTTGATCTGGGGGCTGTTCCAGTGGGTGCGGTTACGCACGCTGTCGATCGTCGACTTGGTGGTGCCCAGCAGTTTGGCGATCTGGGCGTCGGTCACCTCGGGGTGATTCTTGACGAACCACATGATGGCGTCCGGCCGGTCCTGGCGACGCGAGACGGGCGTGTATTTCGGAGCCGGCTTGTTGGACTTCAGCAGTTCGGCGTGGCGGCTGACGATGGCCTTCATGCGGTAGTTTTCGTCGTCCTGCGCCTTGTCGAGTTCGGCGCGGTCCAACTGGCCGCCGGTGATGGGGTCGACGCCGCGGATGTCGCGGGCCACGTCGCCGTCGGCGATGCCGCGCACTTCCAGCGGATGCAGGCCGCAGAAGTCGGCGATCTGCTCGAACGTCAGCGAGGTGTTGTCCACCAGCCAGACCGCGGTGGCCTTAGGCATGAGGATGTCGGTCATGGGCGAAGTCCCGGATAGATGAGGCCCGTGTATTCGGGCTCTGGATACGACGGCGCCCGACCTTTCGGCCGGGCGCTGAAGGAACCGATATAGGCCGTTTCGCTGCAAAAGAAAACGTCATGATTGCAGGCAAGGCCCAAGCGTGGCTGTAAGCGGAGTGATCTGGCATAGTATCGGTCGATCCGTCCGCCCGCCCGTTGAGGACGAGCCATCCAGGCCATACAGCTCCGGTTCATGCGGGATATTGAACACTGTCATATCGGACGCGTTCAGCGGCCTTAAGGACCACCAAGGAGGAAGCCCATGTCTATCGCTCTCACCACTCTCGCAGCCATGGCCATGCTGGCCGGCGGCTCCCAGGAATACGCTCCGTCCGGGGACGGGCCCCAGCGGGTCGCGCCGCGCGGCAGCTTCGCCGAAAGCTGCAGCGGCTCCTATGTGAACCAGGGGCGCCTCTACGCCGACTGCCGCGACATGCGGGGCAATCTGCGCGGCACCTCGATCGAGCTCGCCCCCTGCGCGCCTTTCGACATCGCCAACAGCGACGGCCTGCTGGTCTGCGGCAACATCCGCGGTTCCTATGAGGGCGGAAACAACAACGGCGGCGGCGGACGTCCGGGCGGCGGAAACGGCGGCGGCTGGGGTAACGGCGGCAACAACGCCGGCGGTTGGGGCGGCGGCAACAACGGCGGCGGCTGGGGCAATGGCGGCAACAATGGCGGAGGCTGGGGCGGAAACAACGGCCGCAGCGGCATCACCGTCTACGCCGACCGGGACTATCGCGGCTATTCGCAGTCGTTCCGGGGCGAGATCGCCGATCTGGGTCGCTCGGGCCTGAACGACCAGATCAGCTCCATCGAGCTCAACGGCGGCGCGTGGGAAGTCTGCACCGACGCCTATTTCCGCGGCAACTGCCAGATCATCACCTCCAGCACACGCAACCTGAACAACACGGGCATCAACGACCGCATCTCCTCGATGCGCCCGGCCCGTGGCGGCGGTCGTTGGTAGAAAAATGTCCGGGCGGGCGAGTATCGCTCGACGCCTGAGCCGCTAGACCGTCAGCACTATCTTGCCGACATGCTCGCCCGCCTCCAGCCGGAGGTGGGCGAGTTTCGTTTCGGCCAGGGGGAAGGTCGCCTCGATGCGCGGGAGGACCGCGCCGGAAACGACCCAGGGCCAGACGGCCGCCTCCACCGCAGCCGCCAGACGCGCTTTCTCGTCTGCGGAGCGGCGACGCAGGGTCGAGCCGGTCAGGGTCGCCTGCTTCATCATCATCCGCATGAGATCGACGGTGGCCGCCGCGCCGCTGAGGGTGGCGATGACGACCCAGCGCCCGCCGGGGTTCAGGGCGTTCAGGTTGGTCTCCGCATAGGCCGCCCCGACCATGTCGAGGATGACGTCGGCGCCGCCTGCCGCCTTGATCCCGGCGTCCAGATCGGCCTCGGAGGCGTCGAGGCTGACGTCGGCGCCCAGGGCCCTGGCGGCTTCCGTCTTGGCCGCGCCGCGCGAGGTGGCGATGACGCGGGCGCCCGCCGCCTTCGCCATCTGGATGGCGGTGACCCCGATGCCGGACGTGGCGCCGTGGACCAGCAGGGTCTCGCCAGCCCTCAGGGCGCCGCTCTCGAAGACGTTGGCGAAGACGGTGAAGACGGTCTCGGGCAGGGCGGCGGCCTGGACGAATTCGAGGCCGTCGGGAATCGGCAGGGCGTGGCGGGCGTCAACGACGGCGTATTCGGCGTATCCGCCCCCGCCCAGCAGGGCGCAGACCCGGTCGCCGATGGTCCAGCGGGTGGCGTCGGCGCCGACCTGATCGACCTCGCCGGCGACCTCCAGCCCCAGGATGTCCGACGCGCCGGGCGGGGGAGGGTAGCCGCCCTTGCGCTGAAGCAGATCCGGGCGATTGACCCCGGCGGCGCGGATGCGGATGCGGATTTCTCCGGCGCCGGCCTGCGGATCGGAGCGTTCGGCCAGCCGAAGGGCCTCCGCCGGGCCTGATCCGCCCTCGATCTGGATGACCCGCATGTTCCTCAGCCTTGCAATCGTCCGTATCCGGGCGCGTAAATGGGCCTCTTCGAGGTTCTGGCCAAGGAGGCGACGATGATGTTTGACGATCTTGAACCCCGCACGCAGCGCGGTGCGGCGTTGGCGAGCCTGGGTCGCGAGGACCTGGACCTTTATTCGGTCGAGGAACTGGGCGAGCGGATCGAGGCGCTCGAGGCCGAGATCGCTCGTGCGCGGGCCGCGATTTCCGGCAAGGCCGCCAAGAAGTCCGCCGCCGACGCCCTGTTCAACTTCGGGAACTGATGCGGTTCCTCACAGGCGGTTTCCGTGGCATGCCGATTGCAGCCGACAGGCTCGCGCCCGCTTACAGGGCCGCTAGAGTGAGCGTACCGTACCACGATGACCATGGTTGAGTTGATGGCCGACGACAGCACCACGCCTGGCCCGGCATCGCGCGCGGGGGAAATCCGTGATTTTGCGCGCTCCGAACTGTTCGAACGCACCTTCCAGGAGGGCATGGATCTGGTCGAGGAGACCGCCGCCTATCTGGACGGCGACGGCCGGCGGGAATCCAAGCTGCTGTCGCGCTCCGCCGCCCTGGCCTATGCCGCCGAGAGCATGAAGCTGACCACGCGGCTGATGCAGGTCGCGTCCTGGCTGCTGGTGCAACGCGCGGTACGCGAGGGCGACATGTCGCCGGAAGCCGCCTGCGAGCCGCGCTATCGCCTCAACGAACGCAAGGTCGAGGGCGAGCCCAGCCACGCCGAGATGCCGATCGCCCTGGTCGAATATCTGGTCCGGGCCGAGAAGCTGCACGACCGGGTGCTGTATCTGGATCGGCGGATGTATCTGGACGCGGCTCCGCAACCGGACGCGAACCCCGTGCGGAGCCAACTGGGCATGCTGGAAGCGGCGTTCAGGACGTAACATCCCTTCTCCCGCAAGGAGGGGAAGATCGGCTACGGCCCGACGTCGTTGGCCACGGCCGTCCCGTCGTCGACCACGGCCGGCAGGCTGACCGCGATGCCCAGGGCTTCGGCCAGCTTCTGGTCGCGGCGGTAGACGTCCTCGCGGAAGGCCACGCGGCCCTGGCCGTCGACGAAAGCGGTCCAGTAGAGCAGGCGCACGGTGATCTCGCGGCCCGTCTGGATGCGGCGGGTGTCGCGGCTGACCTGGGCGTCGTCGAACTCGCCCAGCAACACGGGATCGGGCGTCAGCAGGATGCGGGCGAACTCGACCGCGTTTTGAACGCGGACGCAGCCGTGCGAGCGCTGGCGCATCGACAGGTTGAAGGCGGCCTTGGACGGGGTGTCGTGCAGGAAGATAGCGTAGCTGTCGCGCAGCTCGAACTTCACATAGCCCAGAGCGGCGGTCGGGCCGGCGCGCTGAATCACCGTGCCGTTTGAGACATACATGTTCTGCGAAGCCAGATAGCCCGGGCCGCGCGGCAGGATCTCGCGGCGAGCGATGCCGGCCGGGACGTACCAGGGCGGGTTGGCCACGACCGAGGCGAAGGGCTTCTCCAGGCTGGGCGTCTGGGTCGCCGGGGCGCCGCAGACGACGCGGTTGGAGTGAACCGGCCGGCCGTCCTTCCAGTAGACCATGATGGCGGCGGCGGTGTTGACCTCGATCCGCTCGGGATTCAGCTCGCGCTTCAGCCAGCGGCGGCGTTCCAGGTTGAGGGCGATCTGGCGGGCGCGATCGTCGGCCGAGGCGCCGAGCGAGCTCTGGGTGCCGGCGCCGATGCGGCCGTCGGCGGCCAGGCCGTGGCGGGCCTGGAAGCCGCGCATGGCGGCCTGAAGCTCAGGACCGTAGACCAGACCCTCGGCCGTCAGCCGGGCGCCGTCCGCGGCCGACAGGTCGCCCTCGGCCACCAGACGGGCGATCAGGACCGGGACGCGGTTGTCGCTCGATCCCGGCTCAATCGTGCCGGAGCGGGCGACGAAGCGGGGCCAGCCGCCCTGGCGAATGATCCGGCGGTAGCGGACGTAGCCGGCCGAAAGGTTGGAATAGCCGATGTCGGTCGGGGCCAGGCCCTCGAACCATTCGACCAGCTTGTTCTGGACCAGGGCGTCGTTCAGGCCGACCGGGAGGTCGACGCGGTTCTTCTGCATCTCCCACAGCTCTTCGACCGTCTCGGGACGGACGGCGCCCTCGGCGAGGACGCGGGCGTAGGTCAGGGCGGCGGCCGTGGTGCGCATGTCCGCCGTCTCGGGATCGGCGGCCAGACCCACGAAGTCGAAATAGTCCGAACGCGACAGGCCGTGGCGTTCGGCGCGCGACGAGGCTTGGGTCAGGGCGCGCAGGCGGGCCGCGTTCCAGACGGGACGCCAGCCGTTCAACTCATAGAAGGCGCGGATGTCGGGCTGGGCGGACGCGGGCATGCGGTCCAGCTGCGCCAGGAAGGCGGCCTGATACTGGCTGACCGGGGCGGCGACGGCGGCCTGGGCGGGGGCGTTCTGCGGCGCGGTCTGGGCCATGGCTGGCGCGGCGAGGGCCGAAACGGCGGCGCCGAGAGTGAGTTCGCGTCGATTCATGGTCGTATTCGCCTTCGTCCGACGCCGCATGGAGCCCGTGTCCACGCCCGGGAGTCGAACGACGCCATGTTATCGGTGTTCCGGACAAACAAAAAGCGCCGGCCACAGGACCCGCGCTCTTCGTGTCGTCTTTGTCGCACCGGTGTGGCCGGTGAGGCAGCCTACTTCTTGATGAAGCCGCCGAACTTGTTGTTGAAGCGCGAAACGCGACCGCCGCGGTCCAGCATCTGCTGGTTGCCGCCGGTCCAGGCCGGGTGCGTCGACGGATCGATGTCCAGGTTCAGCACGTCGCCCTCTTTGCCGTAGGTCGAACGGGTCTGATAGGTCGTGCCGTTCGTCAAAGTGACGGTGATGAAGTGGTAGTCGGGGTGCGTATCGGCCTTCATGGTCGTGGTCCGGTCTCTTGTACGCGATGACGATGCCGACCGTCGGTGCGTGAAAAATGAGAAAACCCGCCAGAGCCCGGCGGGAATGAGCGGCGGCGTTTACACCGCAGGGCGTTCCGGGGCAAGAGCCGCGCATGACAGTCACGCCGCCGACCCCTGACGCCTATTCGAACGCGGAGGCGCTCGGGCGGCCCGGCGCCGGCGCCCTTCTGGCCGAACAGATGGAAGGGGCGGGCGAACGGCGCGAGAAGCGCAAGGACATACGGCCGCTGCTGCGGCTGTGGCCGTATCTGATGCAGCACCGGCTGGACGCCCTAATCGCGGGCTTCTGGCTTCTGGGCTCGACGGCGGCGTCCCTAGCCCTGACGGCGACGGCGCGAGGCGCCATCGACCACGGGTTCGAGAACGGCGGGCGCGACATCAATCGCTGGTTCCTGTTCCTGGGGCTGAACGCGGTGATTCTGGGCGTGGCGACGGCCGTCCGGTATTTCTACGTCACCAAGACCGGCGAGCGGATGATCGCGGACCTGCGCAAGTCGCTGTTCGACCGCATCCTGACGCTGGACCCGTCGTTTTTCGCGAAGATGCGGACCGGCGAGGTGTTGAGCCGGCTGACAACCGACATCGCCCTGGTCGAGACCCTGCTGACGACCTCGGTGTCGTTCGCCCTGCGCAACTTCCTGACCCTAGTCGGGGGTATCATCCTCCTGTTCATCGTCAGTCCAAAGCTGACGGGGCTGGTGCTGCTGACCGCGCCCTTGTTGATCGCGCCGATCTTCCTGTTCGGGCGGAGCGTCAGGAAGCTGACCGTGCGGTCCCAGGACCGGTTCGCCAGCGCCGTCGGCTTCGCCGGCGAGAGCGTGGACGCCATCGAGACGGTGCAGGCCTTCGGCCGCGTGGGCAGCGCCGTCTCCCGGTTCGGCGCGGTGGTGGAGGAGGCGTTCGGCGTCTCCATCGTGCGGATGCGGGCGCGGGCCTGGATGACGGCCGTGGTCATCGTGGTGATCTTCGGCGGGGTGACCTTCGTCCTGTGGTTGGGGGCCCAGGACGTGGCCAAGGGCGTAATGACGCCCGGCGCCCTGTTGCAGTTCGTGCTGCTGTCGGTCTTTACGGCGGGGTCAGTGGGCGCGCTCGGCGAAAGCTGGGGCGACGTGCAGAAGGCCTCTGGGGCCATGGAGCGGATCGACGAGTTGATGAAGTCGGCGCCCTCGATCATGGCGCCGGCTTCGGCCGTGGCCCTGCCGAGCCCCCCGGAAGGCCGGGTGGGCATGGCGGGGGTGAGGTTCGCCTATCCGGGGCGGCCCGACCTGCCCGCGCTGAAAGGCTTCGACCTGACGGTGCGGCCGGGCGAGACCGTGGCCCTGGTCGGACCCTCTGGGGCGGGCAAGTCGACGGTCTTCCGCCTTCTGCTGCGCTTCTACGATCCGCAGGAAGGCGCCGTCAGCGTGGACGGGGTCGATGTGCGTCAAGCCGATCCGGTCGAGGTGCGCGGGCGGTTCGCCTGGGTCTCGCAGGAGGCGCCTCTGTTCTCGGGTTCGGCCATGGAGAACATCCGCTTTGGCCGCGAAGAGGCGTCGGAGGATGAGGTTCGCCAGGCCGCATCGGAGGCCCAGGCCCTGACCTTCGTCGAGGCGCTGCCGGAAGGGTTCGCCACGCCGCTGGGCGAGCGCGGCAAGAGCCTGTCGGGCGGGCAGAGACAACGCCTCGCCATCGCGCGCGCCCTGGTGCGAGACGCGCCGATCCTCCTGCTCGACGAGGCGACCTCGGCGCTGGACGCCGAGAACGAGCGGCTGGTGCAGACGGCGTTGGATCAGGCGATGGAGGGGCGGACCACCCTGGTCATCGCCCACCGTCTGGCCACCGTCCTGCGTGCCGACCGGATCGTCGTCATGGAGGACGGGATCGCCGTCGAGGAGGGGACGCACCACGAACTGGTGGCCAAGGGCGGCCTCTACGCGCGTCTGGCGGAGCTGCAGTTCCGCGAGGGGTGAAACCGTTCGAGCGCGGAACGGTTAGGCCTGGATGCTGACAGCCCTGATCCTCGCCGCCGTCCTGTCGCAGAGCCAGCCCGGAGCCGCCGACCTGGCGCCCGCCTTCGGCAACACCCTGGTCTCCACCTATCCCGACGGGCGGACCGCGCGGATGTGGTTGCAGCCGAACGGCCGCTATGAGGGCCGTGGCCGGCGCGGCGGGGCCAGCAGCGGCGTCTGGAGCGTCCGTGACGGCCAGGTCTGCTTCGGCCAGCGCCGTCCGATCTGGTCGCCGCGATCCTTCTGCACCCCCATCGTGCGTGGAGGGATCGGCACGAAATGGACCGCGCGGGCGGTGACCGGCGAGACCATCCAGGTCGAACTGATGGCGGGTCGCTAGGGCCGAGCCGCGACCGCCACGCCGGGGAAGTCGCTGAACACCGCGTCCACGCCCAGATCGTAGAAGCGCCGGATCCAGCCGGGCAGGTCGCCGCGATGGTCGGTCGGCAGGAACATGTCTTCGGCTCGGAAGGTCCAGACGACGACCTTAAGTCCCGCCAGATGGGCGTCGGCGACCAGCATCGTCGGCGTGCCTGCGGCTCCGGCCGGCGTGCGCGGGATGACCATGGCGGTCTCGACGGCGGCCCATTCGGCGTAGGCCGCCAGTTCGGCCAGCCCCTCGGGCGTGACCATCGCGGCGTAGGTCTGGCCGGGCAGGTCGGCGGGGCCGCCGGACGGCGACATCAGCTGGGCGAGAGGGCTGTCGATCAGGCCGTTGAGGGTCTTCAGCGTTCCGACTTCGAAACACTGAACCACGATGGGGCTGTCGGCGGCCGCGAGGTCGTTGCGTCGGACGATCTCGACGAAGGGCGCGATCATCGAGAGGCCCGCCTGTTCGAAATGGGTCGGATGTTTCAGTTCCGGCGCGACGCCGATGACGCGGCCGGTGCGGACGGTGGCCTCGCGGGCGATGTCGATGACCTGCTGAAAGGTCAGGATCGTCTCGTCGGGCCACGCCGTATTGCCGGGGCGAATCGTCGGCAGGCGTTCGCGGGCGCGCAGGGTCTGGAGCTCGGCGAAGGTAAAGTCCTCCGTGAACCAGCCGGTGGTCGCGACCCCGTCGATGGTCTTCGTCGTCCGACGGTCCGCGAACTCGGGATGGTCGGCGACGTTGGTCGTGCCGCCGATCTCGTTCTCATGCCGGACGACCAGATGGCCGTCCTTGGACATGACCAGGTCGGGCTCGATGAAGTCCGCGCCCTGTTCGATGGCCAGTTCATAGGCTGCGCGGGTATGCTCCGGGCGCTCGCCGGAGGCGCCGCGGTGGGCGATGACGAGCGGGGTGGGCATCGCCGCGGCTACGCCGCCTGCAGCACCTTGCGCAGCTGCGGGTGCAGTTCCGGATTGGCCGCCAGGACCGACGCTCCCGTCTTCGGGTCCCCGTCCTGTTCGATGGTGGTGACGATGCCGCCGGCCTCGGTCACGAACAGCACGCCGGCCGCCACGTCCCAGGGCTTCAGATTGCGCTCGAAGAAGGCATCGTAGCGGCCGCAGGCGACCCAGGCGAAGTCCAGCGCCGCCGAGCCCAGACGACGGATGCCCGCCGTGCGCTGGCCGATGGCGTGGATGTCCTTGATCGACTGCGCGTGGCCCGTCTTGCCGATGAAGGGCAGGCCGGTCGAGATCAGGCTTTCCGACAGGTCGCGACGGCCGGCGACACGGATGCGCTGGTCGTTCAAGTAGCAGCCCTTGCCCTTCTCGGCCCAGAACAGCTCGTTCATGATCGGGTTGTAGGTGACGCCCGCGACGATCTCGGACGAGCCGTCCGGCGCATAGCGTTGCAGGCCGACCGTGATCGCGAAATGCGGCATGGCGTGCATGAAGTTGGTCGTGCCGTCGATCGGGTCGACGATCCAGGTGTGGGACTTGTCGGTCCCCTCGACCATGCCCCGTTCCTCGCCCAGGAAGCCGTAGCCGGGGCGGGCCTTCATCAGCAGTTCGTAGAGAGTGTCCTCGGCCTTGATATCGGCGGCGGTGACGAAGTCGCCAGGGCCTTTGCGCGAGACCTGAAGCTGGGCCACCTCGCCGAAGTCGCGAAGCATGGGGCGAGCCGTCTTGCGGACCGCATCGGTCATGACGGAAACGAGGGCGGAGGCGAGGGCCATGGGGATCTCCTGGTCCGTCTGTCCTGAAAAGGCCCCCAAACTTCGAGGAAGCAGGCCCGGACAGACGGAGAAGTTCACAGGGGCGCGACATGCGCCTCCGGTAGTCGGCAGTGAGTTAATCCGCGCGGCGGACGTATTCGCCGGTGCTCGTGTCGACGACGATGCGCTCGCCCGCCGACATGTACGGCGGGATCATGATGCGCACGCCGTTGTCGGCGATGGCGGGCTTGTAGGACGAGGAGGCCGTCTGGCCCTTCACGGTCGGCTCGGTCTCGGCGACGGTCAGGGTGACCTGGTCCGGCAGCGACAGACCGATCGGACGGTCCTCGTGCATCTCGATGACGACCTTCATGCCGTCCTGCAGGTAGGGGATCGAGTCTTCGCCGACCCAGTCCTTCTGCAGTTCGATCTGCTCGTAGGTGGCGTCGTCCATGAAGACCAGGGCGTCGCCCTGTTCGTACAGGAACGAGAAGTCCTTCTGTTCCAGCGTGACGCGTTCGACCTTGTCTTCCGAGCGGAAGCGTTCGTTCAGCTTGTTGCCGGTCTCGAGGTTCTTGGCCTCGACGTTGGCGAAGGCGCCGCCCTTGCCGGGTTTGACGTGGGTGGCCTTGGTGACGACCCACAGGCCGCCGTTGTGTTGCAGGACCATGCCCGGCTTGATGGTGTTGCCGTTGATTTTCGCCATGGGAATCACAGGGGTCTGGGGCGCTGCCCAAACGGCTGCGCGAAATCGGGCGCGATCCCTAGAGGAAGCTGTCGCTTAGGGCAAGCTGAGGGGTGATCAGTGAACGGTCGGCTGGCTGGCTTCGACTTTGCGATCCACGGCATTGGCGAAGCTGACGCCGCGCGCGGTGGGATTGGCGAGCTTGCCGGCCGTCGGATCCAGCTTGCGGGCCTCGTGGGCGAAGGCCGCGGCCAGGCCGGCCGACGTCATCGCGGCGGCGATCTGCATGCCCCGGCTGGCGGGACGCAGCGCGATCCAGGCCGAGTTGATGGCCTGGGCTCCGGCCCAAAGGATCATGGCCTGGGTGCGGGTCTTGTTGGACGGAGCGTTCCAGACCCGGACCGCTGACAGGGTCGTGGCCGAAAAGACGGCCGGCAAAACCAGGCTGAAGGCGCCGCGCGGACGCTCGGTCACGGGGCCCGCGCCCTCACGCAGCTGGGACGCTGTGCGACGAGGCGGCTTGATCGCACCGCTGGCAAGGGCGGTGGCCAGAAGGGCGAAGCCGGCGGTGGCGATGATGCCGAGGGCGACGTGGCCTGCGCTGCGTTCGCCGGCGTTGAGGAACTCAACGGCGGCCTCGCGCACGTCGTCGATGGTGTCGTCGATATCGGTCATGGCAGGCTCCTTCAGCGTGGAGCAAATGGTCGGCGAGCGGAGCGGTTCCGGCTCAATCCCCGTCGTCACGGGTGGCGAGGTCCCTGGGGTCCTGGTCGTAGTCCAGCAAGTCTCCGGGACGGCAGCCGAGCACTGCGCACAGGCGGGCCAGGGTGGAAAAGCGGATGCCCTTCACCTTGCCCGAGCGGAACAGGGACAGTTGGGTCTCGCTGAGGCCCACTTCGGCGGCCAGATCGCGGGCCTTGAGCCCCTTGGCGACGATCAGCCGGTCCAGGGTGACGCGGACCGGCATCAGATCATCTCGTCCAGTTCGGACTGGATGCGGTCGGCCTGATCCACCACCCGGCCCAGCAGGAACAGCGCGCCGCCGATCATGCCGAGCGTCATGCCGGCCACGTCGAAGTTGGCCAGACCTCCGACGCTGCCCTCGATCACGCGCAGGATGTTCGTGACGCCGAAGACGCTGAGCAGGCCGCCGAGACCCAAGGCAACACCCACGCGACGGAGAGCGCGGGCGAGGGTGGGCTGGATCAGCCGGCCTTTCGCAACCTGGCCCAAGGCCGAGCCGATGGCCCAGACGCCGAAGAGATAGAAGACGGCGGGCGAGGCCCACACAGCCTGCCGAACCCATAGCTCGGGCACGATCCGAGAGTCGCCGCGCAAGGTCAGGACGGTCGGGGCGACGATGTGGATGAGGGCCAGTATCGCGCCAACGCTGCAGACCATGAAGATCGCGAGCCAGCGGAACTGACCGCAGAGGGCGCGGAATCGGGCGAGGTCGGGGGTGGTCATGGCGGATCGGTTTCCTGTCTCATCTTTAATCTTGACTTAAAGATCAGCGCTTCGCAACTTTATCTCTGACTTAAAGAATTGGAGGGGTGCGGAAATGGAGGCGGCGATCCAGACCGACGGGCTGACACGGCGGTTCGGGCACCATCTGGCCGTGGACGTCGTGTCGATGACGGTCCCGGACAAGGCGGTCTACGGCTTCCTCGGCCGCAACGGCGCGGGCAAGACGACGACCCTGAAGATGTTGCTGGGCCTGCTCAGGCCTACCGGCGGCTCGGCGCGGGTGTGCGGAATCGACGTCGGGCGGGACCGGATCGGAGCAGCGCGCAAGGTCGGAGCCCTGCTGGAGGCGCACGGCTTCTACGGCAATCTGACAGGGCGGGAGAACCTGGACCTGACGCGCGTCCTTCTGGGGCTCCCGGCGACCGAGATCGACCGGGTGCTGGAGGTCGTCGACATGGCGGAGGACGCGGGCCGCAGGGTCTCCGACTATTCGTTGGGCATGCGCCAGAGGCTGGGTCTGGCCCGCGCCATGCTGGGCGCGCCGCCGGTGCTGATCCTCGACGAGCCGACCAACGGGCTGGACCCCGACGGCATCGCCGACATGCGACGTTTTCTGAAGAGCCTGCCCGAACGCACGGGCGCGACTGTGCTTCTGTCCAGCCACCTGCTGGGCGAGATCGAACAGACCGCGACCCATATCGGCATCGTCAGTCACGGCAAGCTGGTGCTCGAAGGCGAGCTGGCCCGGCTGAAGGCCGACCTGGCGCCCGAGATAGGCCTGCGCATCGACGACGAGGGCAGGGCGGCCGAGGTGCTGCGCGCCCGCGACCTAACTTTGGTGCAGGACGCCCAGGGCTGGGTCGCTCGGCTGAGGCCGGGAGACGATCCAGACGCCGCGACGGCTGGCCTGACCCGCGCGCTGGTGGAGGCCGGGGTCGGGGTGTTCGCCATCGCCCCGCGTGCCCGCTCGCTGGAAGGCATCTATCGCTCCGTCTCGGACGGCGCCCGCACCCCGGAGACCGTCCGATGATCGCCGTCCTGTCCGTCGAACTGCGCAAGCTGAACCGGTCGCTGGCCGCCGTGCTGGCGATCGCGGCGTCATCGCTGATCGCGATCTTCGGCTTCTTCATGGTGCTGCGCGGCACGAGGGCCCAGTCGTGGGATATGTGGATGGTCAGCGCCATCGGCATCTGGGCCTATTTCATGCTGCCGATGAGCGTGACGGCCCTGACCGCCCTGGTCGCCCACATGGAGCACGGGCCGAAGTCGTGGGACCACCTGCGCAGCCTGCCACTGCCGCGCTGGCGGCTCTATGCGGCCAAGGCCGCGATGGTCCTGCTGGTCGTGGCGATCATGAGCCTGCTGACGCTGCTGCTGACTTGGGGCGCGGTGGTGCTGGCCACGACCCTCAAGCCGGAGCTGACGCCGACCGGACCGTTCGAGCTGGCGCGCTACGCCACAACGATGGGCAAGGTCTTTCTGTCGGCGCTCCTGATGATCGCGATCCAGCTCTGGATCGCCCTGCGTTTCGCCAGCTTCGTGCCCGCGCTCGTGGTGGGGATCGGCGGGACCTTCTTCTCGGTCGTGGCGACCTCGGCGAAGCAGGGAGTGTTCTTCCCCTGGCAGATGCCGGTCAACATGCTGGCGACCGAGGCGTGGCGCGTGAATACGGCGCTGGGCCTGGGCTGTGGTCTGGGACTGGTCGTTCTGGCCCTCGCGACGGTCCACCTAAGTCGCCGTGAGGTCTTATAGGGATCAGTTGCCGGTCGCGGCCTTGTCGGTGACGATCTCCTTCATCGCCGACTGCAGATAGTTCTGGGCGCCCATCAGGTTGATCAGGCTGTGCTGGTTCTCAAGGAAGTCGATGTGCTCCTCGGTGTCGGCGAGAATCCGCATCAGCAGGTCGCGGCTCACATAATCGCGGGCGTCCTCGCACTGGGTGACAGCGGCCGAGGTCGTGGCGCGGCTGTCGAGCTCTAGCTGCAGGTCGGCGCCCAGGCATTCGATCGGATCCTCGCCGACCTTCAGCTTGTGCAGGTCCTGCAGGTTCGGAAGCCCGTCCAGGAAGAGGATGCGTTTGATCAGCATGTCGGCGTGCTTCATCTCGCCGATCGATTCCTCGTAGATCATGTTGCCGAGGTGGCTGAGGCCCCAGCTCTCGAACATGCGGGCGTGCAGGAAGTACTGGTTCACCGCCGTCAGCTCGTTGGTCAGCACTGCGTTCAGCGTGCGGATGATCGCGGGATCGCCCTTCATGGCCATGGTGTCCTGTCGCTTATGTCGAAGACCCGCCAGGGCCTGTTGAGCCACGCCATAACACGGGAAAGACGGCCTCGATCACTTGCGAGCGCTTATCACGATATTGATATTGCGAATGATCCTGGCCTGCAGCCGCGCGGCTTACTCGGCGGCCAGTGCGAACGCTTCGCGGCTTTCAGAAATCATCTGGCGCATCTCGCAGACGCATTTGGCGCACTGCGCTTCGCAATGATTGCGCTGGAAAATTTCGCGGGGACGGGTGGCGCCGGCCTCGATCGCGAAGGCGACGTCGCGCTTCCTCAGACCATTACAGTTACAGACGTACAAAGTGGACCGGCCCCGAGAGCATCACTTGCGATTGGTTCGCTATAGCAGGAGTTGGGGCGATTGCAACGCGTTCGCAATGGCTGCGGTTGACGCGGGGTCTCAGGCGTCGCACCTGCGCCCCATGTCCGATCCCGCCTGCCAGCTCTATCTGATCACCCCGCCGGTCATCGACGACCTCGACGCCTTCGCTGCGCAACTGGAAAGCGCGCTGGACGCGGGGCCGGTCGCGGCCTTGCAGATCCGCCTGAAGCCGGCGAGCGACCAGCAGATCACGGCGGCCGTGCGCCGTCTGGCGCCGATCGCCCAGGGTCGGGGCGTCGCCGTGATCCTGAACGACCGCCCGGACCTGGCTTCTGCGCTGGGCTGCGACGGCGTCCATGTCGGACAGTCGGACGCCTCGGTCGCCTCGGCCCGGCGCATCATGGGCAAGACCGCCATGATCGGCGCGACCTGTCACGACAGCCGCCACCTGGCCATGGAGGCGGCGGAGGCGGGGGCCGACTACGTCGCCTTCGGCGCCTTCTTCCCGACCGACACCAAACAGACCGAACACCGACCTGACCCAGAAATCCTGACCATCTGGCAGGAGGTGATGGAGGTCCCGTCCGTCGCCATCGGCGGGGTCACCGTCGACAACGCCGCCCCCCTGATCTCGGCGGGCGCCGATTTCCTGGCGGTCAGCGCCGGCGTCTGGGCCCATCCGCAGGGGCCGGCCGCCGCGGTGCGGCGTTTCGCCGAGCTTATGTCCGCTACCGACTGACTTCAGGGGATATTAGGACCCTGCGGCTACGGTGAGCTCAGTTTCCCACCAGAGTCGCTTATATATGCTCCAGAGCCGCGCGATGACCGCGACCGATGCGGATGCCTTCGAGCCTGCCGTTGCGCCCCCGCGCTCCACCGGCAAGTCCACGGCGGCCGGCCTGTTCGCAGAACCGCTGGTCCCCATGCTGACGGTTCTGGGCGTCACCATCCTGGCCTTCATCGCCATCGGCATGGCGCGCACATCCGATATGATCGCGGCCCTGTGGGCGGCGAACGGACTGGCCGCGGCGGTCTGGCTGAGGAGCGGTCGCGGCGTGGGATACGACCTGTGCTTCGGCGGCCTGATGGCGTTCGGCATCCTGGCGGGGCAGTTCCTGGCCGGGAACACGCCGCTGATGTCGGCCATCTTCACCCTGGCGAATATGGTGGAGATCGTTCTGGCCGTGGTGCTGGCGCGCAAATTCGCTCCGACCCTGAACCTCGCCACCGTCGAAGGCGCGTGCCGGTTCATCTTCTGCACCGCCGCCGTCTCTCCGGCCATCACGGGACTGGGGGTCGCCGCCTGCCTGTCCCTGATGCGCGGCGTGGCCTTTCTGGAGACCTTCCAGACCTGGTGGTTCGGCCATTCGCTGGGCATCGCCGTCGTCGGCTCCTTCGTCCTGTCGCTGGACATGCGGGCCGTGCGGGCGATGTTCAATCCGTGGCGCGCGGCCGAGACCGCGCTGGTCTTCGGCCTGCTGATCGCGGTCTGCACGATGATCTACTTCATGGTGAACATGCCGCTGGGCTTCGCCATGGTGCCCATCCTGATCATCATCGCCGCTCGTCTGAGGGTGCTGGGCGTCACGGCGGCTCTCGTAGTCATCTCGGTCATGGCCCTGGGCTCCATGATGCTGGGCGTCGGTCCGTGGCACCTGGTGATCGGCAATCTGGCCGAGCGCGCCATGCTGCTGCAGCTGACCATCCTGTTCGGCTACCTGCCCATCCTTCTGGTCGCCTCGCTGCTGGAAGAGCGGGACCGGCTGTCGGCGCGGGCCAAGGCCGGACAACTGCGGGCCGAAAAGGCCTCGGCCGCCAAGTCGCGCCTGCTGGCCAACGTGGCCCATGAGATCAAGAGCCCCATCGGCGGCGTCATCGGCATCGGCGATCTGTGGTCTTCGGGCCAACTGGGTCCTGTGACCGAAACCCAGGCCGAGATGGCGACCATGTTGGTCAAGACCGCCCGTCAGGTCGAGGCCCTGTCGCACGACCTGCTCGACGTGGCCCGGGCCGAATCCGGCGCCGTGAAGGTCGAGATGCGCCCCACCGATATCCCCGGCATCCTCGAAGACATCCGGCGCACCACGGCCATGCGTCCCGAATCGCGGCTTCTGTCGCTGAAGGTCATCTGTGAGGGTGACGGCCTGGTCGCCCTGGCGGATTCCCAGCGCCTGGCCCAGGTCGTCGACAACCTGGCGACCAATGCGGTGAAGTACGGCGCGTCCGGCGGAGAGGTGCTGTTCCGCGCTCGCCGCATCTACGACGGCGTCCGCATCGAGGTCAGCGACAAGGGCCCCGGCCTGTCGCCCGAGAAACAGGCCCAGCTCTTCGAGCCGTTCAACCGCCTGGGCCTGGAACGCTCGACAGTCGAGGGGCACGGCATCGGTCTGGCCCTGGCCAAGCGTCTGGTGGAGCTGCAGGGCGGATCGATCGGCGTGCAGTCCAGGGCCGGCGAGGGCGCGACCTTTTGGATCGAACTGTCGGCCGCCTGACGGGCAATTATTCACTGATGGATGAAATACCGCGACGGACTGTCGCGCGGTTTCGCGCGGGATAGACAAGCCCGGTCCAAAGGCGCACGGCGCCACTTACCGTCAGGTTATTGAGGACCAACCCCGTGGACTTCGACGCTCTCCTGCTGTCGCGATTGCAGTTCGCCTTCACCATCTCGTTCCACATCCTGTTTCCGGCCTTCACCATCGGGCTGGCGGCCTATCTGGCGGTGCTGGAGGGGCTGTGGCTGTGGACCAAGCGTGAGGCGTTCAAGGTCCTCTACCTGTTCTGGGTCAAGATTTTCGCCCTCAGCTTCGGCATGGGCGTCGTGTCGGGCGTGGTGCTCAGCTACCAGTTCGGCACCAACTGGAGTGAGTTCATCCGCCTTACCGGCGGGGTGATCGGGCCGCTGTTGGCCTATGAGGTGCTGACCGCCTTCTTCCTGGAGGCGTCATTCCTGGGCGTCATGCTGTTCGGCTGGAAGAAGGTGGGGCCGAAGCTGCATTTCGCCTCGACCGTTCTGGTGGCCGTCGGCACGACGATCTCGGCCTTCTGGATCCTCTCGGCCAATAGCTGGATGCAGACGCCGCAGGGCTTTCAGATCCTGGCCGACGGCCGGTTCGAGGCGACCGACTACATGCAGGTCATCTTCAATCCCAGCTTCCCGACGCGGCTGGCCCACATGCTGCTGGCCGCATTCCTGACCACGGGTCTGGTGGTCGGCGCCGCCTCGGCCTTCCGCCTGCTGAAGGACCGCGCCGCCGGGGTGAAGACCGAGGGCTGGACCGAAAGCCGCATCTCGCTCGTCATGGCGGTCGGACTGATCGCCGTCCTGGCCCCGCTGCAACTGGTCGCCGGCCATGCCTCCGGGGAGGTCACGCACAAATACCAGCCGTCCAAGACCGCCGCCATCGAGGGCTATTGGGAGACCCGCGCCGACCAGCCGCTGCATCTGTTCGGCATCCCCGACCGCGAGGCGCAGAAGAACCATCTGGAGGTCTCCATCCCCGGTGTCGGCAACCTGATCCAGGGCGTGCGGAAGGACGAGGTCATCACCGGCCTCGACCAGTATGCCCGCGAGGACCAGCCGCCGCCCTTCATCCCCTTCTTCGGCTTCCGCATCATGGTCGGGCTGGGGATACTGATGATCGGCCTGGGCGCCTGGGGGGCGGTGCTGATCTTGAGGAAGCGGATCTTCGACAGCCCGATGTTCCTGCGTTTCGCCGTCCTGATGGGGCCGTCCGGGTTCATCGCCGTCCTGGCCGGCTGGATGGTCACCGAGGTCGGGCGCCAGCCGTGGGTGGTCTACGGCGTGCTGAAGACCCGCGACGCCGTCTCGCCGGTCATCGCCAGCCAGGTCGCGACGTCTCTGATCGCCTATATCGCCGTCTATTCCGTCGTCTTCACCGCCGGGGCGATCTTCATCCTCCGCCTGATGGCCGAGGGGCCGGTCGCGGCCGTCAGCGAGCCGCCGCCGCGAGGTCAGCGCCCGCCGGGCACGCCCTTGGCCAAGGCCCCCGACGACACCACGCCCGACGGCCCTGACGGCGTGCTGGGAGGCCCGCGATGAACCTCGACCTCCAACTGATCTGGGCCGGGCTGATTGCCACCGCCGTCCTGTTGTACGTCACGCTCGACGGCTTCGACCTCGGCATCGGCATCCTGTTTCCGTTCGCGAAGACGCCGGGCGAGCGGGACGTGATGATGAACACCATCGCCCCCGTGTGGGACGGCAACGAGACCTGGCTGGTGCTGGGAGGAGGGGGGCTGCTCGCTGCCTTCCCCCTGGCCTATTCGGTGCTGATGCCGGCGCTCTATCTGCCGATCCTCTTGATGCTGGCGGGGCTGATCCTGCGCGGCGTGGCATTCGAGTTCCGCTTCCGCGCCCGCGACAGGGGTCGCAAATTCTGGACCCAGATGTTCGCCGGCGGCTCGATCCTGACGGCGGTGGCGCAGGGGTTGGTGCTGGGCGGCTTCATCCAGGGCGTCACGGTGCGCGACGAGCGATTCGCAGGCGGCCAGTTCGACTGGCTGACGCCCTACACCCTGCTGGTCGCGGCCGGTCTGGTCGCCGGCTACGCCCTGCTGGGCGGGGCTTGGCTGATGATGAAGACCAAAGACAATCTGCACGGCGACGCCAGACGCTGGACCGGGGTCGCGGCGCTCGCCGTCACCGGCCTGCTGGCGGCCGTCAGCGTGGCCACGTTGGCGATCCACCCCCGCGTCGCCGCCCGCTGGGGCTTCGACCTCCATGACGGGTTCGCGCTGGAACTGGCGGATTTGTTGCCGCTCTTGCCGATCCCGCTCCTGGGCCTCATCGGTCTGGGCGTCATCTTCGTGATGAGCCGCAAAGGCTCGCATCGCTGGCCGTTCGTGGGCGCCCTGCTGGTCTTCCTGTCCGGCTATCTGGGGCTGGCCGCCGGGTTCGCCCCCTATATCGTGCCCTACGCCCTGAACTTCCGGCAGGCGGCGGCGCCCGACAATGCGCTGGGGCTGATGCTGGTGGGGACCACGGCCATCCTGCCCATGATCCTGGCCTACACAGGCTGGGTCTACTGGGTGTTCCGCGGCAAGATCGACGAGGAGGCCGGCTATCATCATTGACCCCGTACCCCCGCCCGAGACGGGCGAAGACACCGGCCCCCTGTGGAAGAAGCTGGCCTGGTTCGCGGGCCTCTGCATCGCCGGTTCGGCGACCGTCGCTATCGTCGCCTATGTGTTGAGGAGCTTGCCGTTCATGGGCTGAAAGGCGATTGTCGCGCCATGTCGCATGCCCTCGTCCTCGCCGCCCTCCTGATCACCGCACCGGGCCAGACCCAGACGCCGCCGACTGCTCCTGCGCAGTCCTCCGCGACGACCGGCAACGCCCTGACCCGCAGCCTGAATTCGGCCCCTCCGGCGGCGTCCACGGCCCCGGCGACGTCCGGCGCGCCCTCGACTTCGACGTCGCTGAACACTCCGCCGTCGACGCGCCCGGCGCCCGCTTCGACGAATCCGCCCGCCGCCGCCACATCCACTCCGGCGACCGCCACGCCGACGCCCGCGCCCCGGGCGACCACCCCGGCCCCGCGTCCCGCGAGCCCCGCTCCCACGACGACCGTTCCCACACCCGCCCCCCGCGTGGCGCCTCCCGCCCCCGCCACAGCCGCGCCGAACCCTGCGCCCCGGGCGACGACTCCGACCCCGGGCGCCACAACCCCAGGTCCGACAGCGGCTCCGACGCCCGCGCCCCGCGCGACGGTTCCGGCCCCGACTACGATCGCGCCCGCAGCGGCGCCCTCCGTCGCCGCGCCGGCCGCGCCCGCATCGGTGATGACGGTGCTGGACGCGTCTGCGATCCGGGCCCTGCCGTTTACAGTCGACCTGCCGAGCGGTTTCACGATCACCTCGGGCCGACCGGGTCCGAACTTCAACATCTGGACGATTCGCCGGGGCCAGCAGCCGCTGGTCATGGTCTATGCCGGACCCGCGTCGCAGTTCCCGATCTATTCAGGCCAGATGGTCGAGACCCCCGGCCGCGCCTCGGTCGTGGCCACCGAGGACGGCCGTCGCGTCGCCCTGGAGCACCTGTTCACTCGCACTACGGCTCCGACCGAGGTTCACGTCTGGATCACCAGCGTCGAGGGCGCCGACCGGGCGCTGGCCGAACAGATCGGCCAGTCGGTAGACGTCCGCTAGACGCCGCGGCAGGTCTTCATCCGCCTTCGGACCAGACCGCCAGCTCGTTGCCGGACGGGTCGCGAAAGTGGAACCGCTGTCCGCCGGGGAAGTCGAAGATCGGCCTGACGATCGTCCCGCCCGCCGCCTCGACCTTGGCCAGCATGGCCGGAAGGTCCTGGGCGTAGAGGACGGGCAGGGGCGCTTTAAGTCCGTCGGAATCGGCGTCAAATCCGCCGTTCAGCCCCTCGTCGAACGCGGCATAGTCGGGACCGTAGTCGACGAAGGTCCAGCCGAACGCGGCCGTATAGAAGGCCTTGGTCTCCGGGATGCCGGAGGAGGGCAGTTCCAGATAGTCGAGTTTTCCGTCGCTCTGCATTGTCTGATCCGATGAAAAGCCGCCGAAACCCGGCTTGCCACGGAGCGAAACTCCAAGCAATCTTGCGAACGACTATCACAAGCGGGTGCGCCGGAGATCGTTCTGTCGACAGGTCGAGAAGTCTTGTTCCGCCTGATGCGGGAGGCGGAAGCGCGCCCAGCGCACACGCCGCCGAAACCTGTGGACGGCGCCGCTAAGCGGTAAGCCAGCCGTTCCGACGACCGAAGGCCAGCACCAACTCCGGCCAGACGGCGGCGGGTTTCCCGGCGATCAGGCGGATGCCGAAGCCGTGCCCGCCCTCCTGAAAAAGATGAGCCTCGCTGACGACGTCGCAGGCGCGCAGCGTGGTCAGCAGCTGCAGGCTGTTTTCCGGCCGCACGCTGGCGTCGTCCAGGGCGTGGATCAGGATGGTCGGGGCGACGCCGACCCAGTCCATGGTCTCCAGCGACCATTCGGTCATCTGCTGAGGCGTGGGGGAGGGGCCCAAGAGGTGCTCGCGCGATCCGGCGTGGACGAGAGGGTCCGTCATGGTCGCGACCGGATAGAGCAGGATGTTCAGGTCGGGCCGGTGCGAGACGGCGTCGGCCTCATCGATCAGCTCGTAGGTAGCGTCCTGGCGCGCGGCGAGGAGCCCCGCCAGATGCCCTCCGGCAGACGCTCCGAGACTGGCGATCCGAGCCGGATCGATCCCGTAGTTCGCCGCGTTCGCCCGGATCAGGCGCAGCGCCCGCTGGGCGTCCTGCAACGGTGCGTTCGGCCCGGCGGCCCAGCCGTCGGCGGGCAGCCGGTAGCGCAGGACGAAACAGGTGACGCCGGCGGCCGCGAAGACCCGGGCGACATCGAACCCCTCCTTGTCCAGCACGGCCCAGCGGTAGCCGCCGCCGGGAATGAGCAGGAGGGCCGCGCCGTTCGGCCGTTCGGGCCGCAGGACGGTCAGGATGGGATCGGTGGTGTACTGGGCGTAGCGGTCGTGGAAGCTCGGGTCGGTCGAGCGTTCCGGTACGATGGGGGTGACGGTGACGTTCTCACCGCCCGGCGCGCCGTTCGGCCACAGATGGACGACCTCGGTCGGGTCGGCGGGAGCCACGGTCTGGGCCTTCACCGAAGTCGCTGCCGCGGCGGTCACAGCCGCCGCGCCGAGAAGGGAACGACGGCTGAGATCAGTCATCAGGCCAGTTCGACCGCCAGGGCCACGGCCTCGCCGCCGCCGATGCAGAGCGATGCGACGCCCTTGGACTGGCCCCGGTTCTGAAGCGCCGCGATCAGGGTGGTCAGAACCCGCGCGCCCGACGCCCCAATGGGGTGACCCAGGGCGGTCGCGCCGCCGTTCACGTTCAGCTTGGCGTGGTCGATGCCCATCTCCTGCATGGCGATCATGGGGACGACGGCGAAGGCCTCGTTGATCTCCCACAGATCGACGTCCTCGACCGACCAGCCGGCCTTTTTCAGCGCCTTTTGCATGGCCGGGACGGGGGCGGTGGTGAACAGGCCGGGCTCATGGGCGTGGGCGGCGTGGGAGACGATGCGGGCGACGATGGGCAGGTGCATCGCCCTGGCCACGCTCTCGCGGGTCAGGACCAGGGCGGCGGCGCCGTCACTGATGGACGAGGCGTTGGCGGCGGTGATGGTGCCGTCCTTGGAGAAGGCGGGCTTCAGGGTCGGGATCTTCTCCGGCATTGCCTTGCCGGGCTGTTCGTCCTCGGTGACCGTGACGATCCCCTTGCGGCCGGAGACCTCGACCGGGGTGATTTCCGCGGCGAAGGCGCCGTTGGCGATGGCGGCTCGGGCGCGGCTGAGGCTTTCCAGGGCGTAGGCGTCCTGTTGCTCGCGCGTGAACTGATAGGTCTGGGCGGAGTCCTCGGCGAATTTGCCCATCAGCTTGCCGGGCGTGTAGGCGTCCTCCAGCCCGTCCATATACATGCTGTCGACGATGACATCGTGGCCGATGCGGGCGCCGCCGCGGTGCTTGTTCATCAGATAGGGGGCGCCGGTCATCGACTCCATGCCGCCCGCGACGACGATGTCGGCCGACCCGGCGGCGAGGGTGTCCGAGGCCATCATCACGGCCTGCAGGCCCGAGCCGCACATCTTGTTGACCGTCGTCGCCTCGACATGCTGGCCGAGGCCGGCGCCGATGGCGGCCTGACGCGCCGGAGCCTGGCCCAGACCGGCGGGCAGGACGCAGCCCATGTAGATCTGCTCGATCTTGTCTGCGGGAACGCCCGCGCGCGCCACCGCCGCCTTGACCGCCGTGGCGCCCAGTTCGGTGGCCTTCACGCCGTTGAAGGCTCCCTGGAAGCCGCCCATGGGCGTGCGGGCGAAGGCGACGATGACGACGGGATCGGACATGGGCGGGCTCTCACGGTGACGTGGAGCGGATGTAGCGCCCGGCGAGGAGGATTGCGAGGGGAGCGCTGGCCCGCCCCTGAATCCATGGCGCTGCTACCGCCGTCGAAATCGTAGCCAGCCGCCGAGCCCAATCGCCATCACGGCTAACCCGCACCAGATCGCCAACGCCGCCACGCTCTCGATCGCAATGCCGATCGTGTAGTTGTGGTGCGCCCAGATCGCTACGGTCAGGGGCAAGATCAGCATCAGCGCTCCCAGGATCAGGAGCGCTGTGCCGAGCGCCTTCACCACCAGCGCTCGGGCTTGCCGACGCCGCCTGCGGCCTTCTCCAGCGCCGCGCCAACCTGGAAGACCGTCGCTTCGTCCAGCGCCTTGCCGATGACCTGAAGACCCAGCGGCAGGCCGTTGGAATCGACGCCCGCCGGCACCGAGATCCCCGGCAAGCCCGCGAGGTTGGCCGTCACCGTGAACACGTCGTTCAGGTACATCGTCACCGGGTCGATCTGCTTGTCGCCCAAGGCGAAGGCGGCCGACGGGGTGGACGGCGTCAGGATGGCGTCGACCTGATCCCAGACATTGTCGAAGTCCTCGGCGATGCGGCGGCGGACCTTCAGGGCCTTCACATAATAGGCGTCGTAGAATCCGGCCGACAGCACATAGGCGCCGATGGTCAGGCGACGCTGGACCTCCTGGCCGAAGCCCTCGGCGCGCGAGGTCTCGTAGAGGTCGGTCAGGGATTTGGCGTTCTCGGCGCGGTGGCCGAAACGCATGCCGTCGTAGCGGGCCAGGTTCGAGGAGGCCTCGGCCGGGGCGACGATGTAATAGGTCGGCAGGGCGTATTTGGTGTGCGGCAGGCTGATCGGCACGATCTCGCAGCCGGCGTCCTTCAGCCAGGCCACGCCCTGATCCCACAGGGCCTGAATCTCGGCGGGCATGCCGTCGACGACGTACTCGTGCGGGACGCCGATGCGCAGGCCCTTGACCGACTTGCCGACGGACGCCGACCAGTCGGGCGTCGGGATGTCGAGGCTGGTCGAATCCTTGGCGTCAAAGCTGCACATGGACTGCAGCATCAGGGCCGCGTCCTCGACCGTCTTGGTGATCGGTCCGGCCTGATCGAGCGACGAGGCGAAGGCGACCATGCCGTAGCGGCTGGCGCGGCCGTAGGTGGGCTTGATCCCGACCGTGCCGGTGAAGGCGGCGGGCTGGCGGATCGAGCCGCCGGTGTCAGACGCGGTGGCGGCCAGGCACAGGTCGGCGGCGACAGCCGAGGCCGAACCGCCCGACGAACCGCCCGGGGTCAGGTCGGCGTTGGAAGCCTTCGATTTCCAGGGGTTCTTCACGGGACCGAAGGCCGAGGTCTCGTTGGCCGAGCCCATAGCGAACTCGTCCATGTTGAGCTTGCCCAGCATGACCGCGCCGTCGCGCCACAGGTTGGCGGTGACGGTGGATTCATACGGCGGGATGAAGCCGCGCAGCATGTTGGAGCCGGCTGTCGTCTGGATCCCGTCGGTGCAGAACAGGTCCTTGATGCCCAACGGCGCGCCTTCCAGGGCGCCGGCGGTCCCGGCTGCGATGCGGGCGTCGGACGCCTTGGCCATTTCGATCGCCTTCTCGGGCGTCGTGACGACATAGGCGTTCAAGGTCGGGTTGGCGGCCTCGATGTTGGCGACGAAGGCGCGTGTGATCTCTTCGGAGGAAAAGTCCTTGGCTTTCAAGCCGTCGACGGCGGCCTTCAGCGTCAGTTTCGTCAGATCGGACATACTATTCGACCACCTTGGGCACGACGTAGAAGCCGTCGGCGGACTTCGGCGCATTGGACAGGACGGCTTCGACCTTGGCGCCGTCGGTGACGACGTCCTCGCGCAGGCGTAAGGGTTGGGCCACGTTGGACGTCATCGGCTCCACGCCGTTCACGTCGACTTCGCCAAGTTGGTCGATCCAGGCCATGATGCCGTTCAGTTCGCCGGCCAGCGGTTCCAGGCGGTCGTCGGGGGTCTTGATGCGGGCGAGGTGGGCGACCTTGCGCACCGTCTCAGCGTCGATGGCCATGCGGCCCTCCAGTCGTGGTCGGTCTAGCGGGCGGGATTACCCGCCCACGCCGCACCGCACAAGGACCGCAGTCTTCACTGGGCCGGGGTGACGGTCACCTCTGTCGGGGCGGCGCCATCGGCGTCCATCGTCCACCGGATGATGATCTTGCGGCGGCCGTCGCCGATCTCGCCTTTGGCTTCGTCCATCGTGCTCTCCTGCACTTCGAGATCGACCCGGCCGTCGGCGTTCGACAGGACGGTGTAGTCCAGGAAGTCACCGATCTGGTAGATCGCCCAGCCATCGGCCGGGTTCTGATAGAAGGCGATGTAGGTGTTGAGTCCATTCATGGCCGGATCGCCGCCGGCGACGCCGAACAGCTTGGCGCTTACGCCCGGAAGATCGTCGGATTTTACCACGCTCGCGGCCCATTGCAGGCCGTTGTCGGTCTGGGTGTCCTCGGCGAGGGTCAGGGCGACGGGCGGCCCGGAAGCCGTCAGGGGCGCGGCCCTTGCCGGCGTGGCGGGAGCCTCCGTCGCCGTCGTCGCCGCCGTCGGTCCCGCCGGCGGGGCGTCGCAGGCGGTCAACGCCAGAGCGGCGGAGACCGCCAGGCTGAGACTTGAAGAACGCTCGGACATGGTCGCCCCCAGAACCCGTGATGCGCGACCCTCGCCTTTGACACGGGGAAAGGCAACGCCTACCGCCCACCCATGCCAGTCATGGAGCTTCTCGACCTGCCCGCCGCCTGTCCGCCAGATACGGCCTGGATCGGGCTGGACCTCGGCGAGCAGACCATCGGCGTGGCGGCGTCCGACACCACGCGCATGATCGCCAGCCCGCTGCAGCTGATCCGCAAGACCAAGTTCACCGAGGACGCCAGGGCCCTATTCAAGCTCATGGACGCCAGGAAGGTCTCCGGTCTCGTCATCGGCCTGCCGGTCAACATGGACGGGACGGAAGGACCGCGCGCCCAGTCCTGCCGCGCCTTCGCCCGCAATCTCGAGCGCATCCGGCCCGTCAACGTCGCTTTCTGGGACGAGCGTCTGTCCACTTCGGCCGTCGAGCGCTTCCTGATCGACGAGCTGGACCTGTCGCGCAAACGCCGGGCAGGGGTGGTGGACCGCACCGCCGCCGCCTGGATCCTGCAAGGGGCGCTGGACCGGGTCCGCGACCAGCAGACCTGGGTATGATCGCCCTCTTCGCCGGAGTCCTGCCGGTCTTCATTCTAATCGCCCTGGGCTATGGGCTGCGCAAGACCGACTTCCTGCCCGACGCGAGCTGGCGGCCGATCGAGAAGCTGTCCATCAACCTCATGTATCCCGGCTTCCTGATCCCGGCGATCTGGGGCGCGGACCTGTCGGGCGGGAGCGCGGGGGCCGCGGGCGGCGCGGCGGTGGTCGCGGTCCTGATCGTGGCGGCGGCGACGCTTCTGGCCAAGCCGCTGATGACCATCGACGGCCCGGCCTTCACCAGCGTGTTCCAGGGCGTGATCCGCTGGAACAGCTTCGTCTTCCTGCCGGTCATTCAGGCCTCGTTCGGCGCCGAGGGTCTGGCGCTGGCGGCCGTCATGATCGCCTGCATCATCCCCGTCACCAATATCGCTTGCGTCGCCGTGCTCGCGCGCTGGGGCGCGGGACAGCGCGGGGTCACGCCCTTGGCCCTGACCAAGGCCATGCTCGCCAATCCGATCCTTCTGGCCTGTCTGATCGGGCTGGCCCTGAACTTCGCGCGCGTGCCCCGGCTGCCGGGTATTTCGGACACGCTCGAGCTGCTCGGCTCGGCCGCCCTGCCGCTGGGTCTGATCATCGCCGGCGCGGGGCTCAGCTTCGCCGAGGTGGCGCGGCGCAAATTCACGATCGCCGGCGTGACCTTCGTCAAGCTGATCGTCATGCCGCCCCTGATGTGGGGTCTCTGCATCCTGTTCGGCGGCGACCACCTGGCCCAAGGCGTGGCCATGTTGTGCGGCGCGGCGCCCGGAGCGGCGGCGGCCTATCTGCTGGCGCGTCAGATGGGCGGGGATGCGCCGTTGATGGCCGGTGTCATCGCCCTGACCACGGTGATCAGCGCCCTGATGATACCGCTCCTGCTGTTCGTCTATCACCTGACTTGAGGTCAGGGCCTCGGGTCCGTATAGCCGGGCTTTAATGACCCAGTACGACGATCCCGCCGATCTCATCGCCGACCGTCTGGTCCCGTTTCCGAAACCCCATTTTCTGAACGCCGGCGACCTGAATCCGCCGTTCGTGCTGAGCCTGCTGGCCCTGGCCGACGCCTGCGTCGACCTGAACCGCCAGTCGACCAAGGCGCTGGACCTGCTGCGCGGCCGCACGGTCATGAACCTTTTCTTCGAGAACTCGACCCGGACCAGCTCCTCGTTCGAGATCGCGGCCAAGCGGCTCGGCGCCGACGTCGTCACCATGCCGGTCGGCGCATCGTCGGTGAAGAAGGGCGAGACCCTGATCGACACCGCGGTCACCCTGAACGCCATGAAGCCGGACATCCTGGTGGTGCGGCACGGGGCGTCGGGCGCGGCGGCATTGCTCAGCCAGAAGGTCGGCTGTGCGGTGGTCAACGCGGGCGACGGGCGCCACGAGCATCCGACCCAGGCCCTGTTGGACCTGCTCAGCCTGCGCCGCGCCTTCGGGGACGTGGGCGGGCTGACGGTGGCCATCTGCGGGGACATCGCTCACAGCCGGGTGGCGCGCTCGAATGTGGCGCTGTTGTCGATGATGGGCGCGCGCGTCCGCCTGATCGGGCCGCCGACCCTGGTGCCCGGCGACGCCGACCGTTGGGGTTGCGAGGTCTTCCACGACATGCGCGAGGGGCTCGCCGGCTGCGACGTAGTCATGATGCTGCGCCTGCAACTGGAGCGGATGGATGGGGCGCTGGTCCCCTCGACGCGCGAGTATTTCCGCTTCTGGGGGCTCGACCGCGAAAAACTGGCCTGGGCCGCGCCCGGAGCCAAGGTCATGCATCCCGGCCCGATGAACCGGGGCGTCGAGATCGATTCCGATGTGGCCGACGACCTCACGGTCTCCCTCATTCAGGATCAGGTCGAGATGGGGGTCGCGGCCCGAATGGCGGTCCTGGCTTCCCTCTCGGCCCGTCTGGAGCGCGCGGCATGAGTTCGCAGGCGATCATCAACGCCCGGCTGCTGGACCCGGCGAGCGACTACGACGGCCCCGGCTCGGTGGTCATCGAAGACGGCGTCATCACCCGCGTGGAGCGCGGCTCAGTGGCGGTCTCGGCGACGGAAATCCTCGACGCGCGTGGCCTCTGCCTCTCGCCCGGCCTGATCGACATCCGGGTGCGAACCGGCGAGCCCGGCGCAGAGCCCAAGGAGACGCTGAAGTCGGCCAGCCTGTCGGCGGCGGCGGGCGGGGTCACCACGGTGGTCATCCAGCCCGACACCGATCCGGCCGTCGACGACCCGTCGATGATCGACTTTATCCAGCGCCGCGGCGCGGCCCTGAATCTGGTCAATGTTCGCGCAGCGGGGGCGGCGACGAAAGCCAGAGACGGCAAACGGATGGCGGAGCTCGGCCTGATGCACGAGGCCGGCGCCCTCTACTTCACCGACGGCGACCACGTCATCGCCGACAGCCGTGTGCTGTCGCGAGTGATGAGCTACGCCACCGCCTTCAACGCCCTGATCGCCTGTCGTCCGGCCGATCCCTGGCTGAGCGAGGGGGCGGTGGCGACGTCCGGTGAGCTGGCGACGCGTCTGGGCCTGTCGGGCGCGCCGGCCATAGCCGAGCGCATCCAGCTGGAGCGGGACCTGGCCCTCGTCGAACAGACCGGCGTGCGGTTCCTGGTGGATCAGGTCTCGACAGAGGCGGCGCTGGAGGTGCTGGCGCGGGCGCGGGGCCGGGGGCTGGAGGTCGCGACCAGCGTCTCCATCAACCACCTGTGCTTCAACGAGATCGACATCGGCGACTACCGGACCTTCTACCGGCTCGACCCGCCACTACGCCCCGAGAGCGACCGCCGCGCCCTGATCGAGGCCGTCCGCGACGGCCTGATCGAGGCCATCACCTCGGCCCACACGCCCGCGCCCGCCGAGGACAAGCGCCGCCCCTTCGCCGAGGCGGCCCCCGGCGCCGTGGGTCTGGAAACCCTGCTGCCGGCGGCCCTCAGCCTGCACCATGAGGAAGGCCTCGATATCCTCGACGTTCTGCGCCCCCTCACCCACGGTCCGGCGACCTTGTTGGGTCTGGACGCGGGCGTGCTTGACGCCGGAGCGCCGGCGGACCTGATCCTGTTCGATCCGGGCGCGCCGGTGATCGTCGATGCGGCCGCCCTGCGCTCCAAGTCCAAAAACTCGCCGTTCGATGGGCGGAGGCTTCAGGGGCGGGTGGAGATGACGATAGTCGGTGGGCGGGTGGTGTTCGAACACTGAGCCGCCAGAGCGCGGGTTCGTCCGTTTCATCATGACGAGCGGTAGGGTGACGAAACGTGACGAAACGGACGAAATCGCGATTGTTCGCCCTCTCCGCGAACCCTGATCTCGTATCTTACACCGGCCGGCAATCAAGGCGCGGAAATAGTCCCGCGGGCCCGGCTGGACTGGGCGCGCAAGCATTCAGACTGTTGAACAGAAATATTTCTTCGACAGGATTTGGCCCTGTGGCGTGAGACTCAAGGCTTCCGCTCGAGCGTATAGAGCGCCTCAGCCATCTCGTCCGCTTTCGCAGCGATGAGGGCCTGGGCGTCGTAGACGGCGCGGTTGTAGACGGCGTGGCCCATTTTTTCGGTGAAGAAGTCCAGCAGCATCGACGCCTGGAGGTCGCCGATGTCGGTGTCGAGTTCGTCGCGCACGAAGGCTTTGATGCGCGGGATCAGGTCGGCCTGCTCCTCCTTCGAAAAGACGATGGGCTTCATCAGGCCACCTCGGCCAGGGCTTCCTCGGCCTCCAGCCATTCGGCCTCGGCCGCGTCGAGATCGGACTGCGACTTCGCCCGCGCGCGCGTCAGACCTTCCAGCGCCTTGGGGTTGGAGACCGCGGCGTTGGCCAGATCGTCGTCCAGCCGGGCGATCTCGGCGGTCAGGGCGGCGACCCGCTCCTCGGCCTTCTTGGCCTTGTGACGAAGGGTGGAGGGCGACGGCCCGTCTTTCTTGGCCTGCGGCTTCGCGGCCGTGGCGGCGGCGACCACGGGCGCGGCCTCTTCCTTCTTGATCTGGCTGGGCTTCACGGCCGCCGCCTTGGCGCGGTCCAGGACGAATTTGGAATAGTCGTCCATGTCGCCTTCGAACGGCTTCACCGTCCCGTCCGCCGCCAGCCACAGGCGGTCCGCCACCAACTCCATCAGCGAGCGGTCGTGGGTGATCAGGATGACGGCCCCCGAATATTCGTTCAGCGCGTCCAGCAGGGCCCGGCGGCTGTCGATGTCCAGGTGGTTGGTCGGTTCGTCGAGGATCAGGACGTGGGGCGCATCCATCGCCACCATGTTCAGCAGCAGGCGCGCCCGCTCGCCGCCCGACAAGGCCTCGACCTTGGTCTCCTGCTTCTCGAACGGCAGGCCGAACTGGGCGAGGCGGCTCCGGCGGCTCGATTCCGACGCATCCGGCATTGCGCGTCGAATGATCTCCAGCGGCGTGTCGGTGGGGTCCATCGCCTCGATCTGGTGCTGGTGGAACCAGCCGACCTTCATCTTGCGGTCGCGGTGCAGTTCACCGGTTTCGACGTTCAGGGCGCCGGCGATCATCTTGGCGAAGGTCGACTTGCCGGCGCCGTTGACGCCCAGAAGGCCGATGCGATCGTCCAGGTCCATGCGCAGGTTCAGATTGCGCAGGATCGGCTTGCCCGTTTCGTAGCCGACATTGGCGCGCTCCAGCCGGATAAGCGGCGGGGCAAGGGGGCGCGGCGGGGAGGGCAGGGTGAAGGGGGCCACCCGCTCGTCCGGCGGCAGCTCGATCCGCTCCATCTTCTCCAGCTTCTTGACGCGCGATTGAGCCTGGGTCGCCTTGGACGCCTTGGCCTTGAAGCGGTCGATGAATTTCTGAAGGTGGGCGCGTTCGGCTTCCTGCTTGGCCTGGGTCGCGGCCATCAGGCGCAGCTTCTCGGCGCGGGTCTTTTCGAACGTGTCGTAGTTGCCGGTGTAGAGCGTCAGCTTGCGGTTGGAGAGGTGCAGGATGTGGGTGCAGACCTCGTTCAGCATCTCGCGGTCGTGGGAGATGATCAGGGCCGTCGCCGGATATTTCTTCAGCCGCGCCTCGAGCCACAGGGCCCCCTCGAGGTCGAGATAGTTGGTCGGTTCGTCGAGCAGCAGCATGTCCGGCTGGGCGAACAGGGCCGCCGCCAGGGCCACGCGCATCCGCCAGCCGCCCGAAAAGTGGGACATCGGCCGCTGCTGGTTCTCATGGTCGAAGCCCAGACCGGCGAGGATTTCCGCCGCCCGCGACGGGGCGCCGTCGGCATCGATCTCGATCAGCCGCGACCAGATCTCCCCCATCTCCTCCGGCTCGGCCGTCTCCAGACGCGTCAGCAGGTCGTGGCGTTCGGTATCGGCCTCGAGGATGGTCTCGATGACGCTGACGGGGGTGGCCGGATGCTCCTGGTCGACCGAACCGATGCGCGCAGTCTTGGGCAGGGACACCTCGTCGCCGTTCCCGGCCAGTTCGCCCAGGATGATCTTGAACAGGGTCGACTTGCCGATGCCGTTCCGCCCCACCAGCCCGACCTTGGCCCCCGGCGGCAGGCTGACCGAGGCGTCATCCAGAAACTGGCGACCCCAGGCGTTGAACGTCAGGTTGGTGATCTGGAGCATCGAAACAGGCCTTGTCCCTCAAGCAGCAAGGCGCCGCGCGCCGAGCGTTAGGGACACTAAGAAGAGACGGTTGGAAACCGGGGAGGGCGCGTCTATAAGCCCGCGACCTTCAAACTCCCAAACAAGAAGTCTCCCCATGACCGACCGTACCTTCTCGATCATCAAGCCCGACGCGACCCGCCGCAACCTGACGGGCGCGATCAACGCCGTGATCGAAGGCGCCGGCCTGCGCATCGTCGGCCAGCGCCGCATCAAGCTGACCGAGGCCCAGGCCAAGAAATTCTACGAAGTCCACGCCGAGCGTCCCTTCTACGGCGAACTGGTCTCGCAGATGATCGCCGAGCCGGTCGTCGTCCAGGTTCTGGAAGCCGATGGCGCCGTCGCCAAATACCGCGAAGTCATGGGCGCCACCAACCCGGAACAGGCCGCCGAAGGCACCATCCGCAAGCAGTTCGCCCTGTCGATCGGCGAGAACTCGGTCCACGGTTCGGACTCGGACGAGAACGCCAAGATCGAGATCGCCCAGTTCTTCACGGACGCCGACATCGTCGGCTAAGGCGCAGGCAGCCGGCGACCGCGTCGGCTGCATCAGTCCGAACAATGGGGCCCGCGTCCGGAACCGGACGCGGGCCTTGTCGTTTCCGCTCCACACGTCCCCCGACGCATTGGAGATTTGATGATGAAGACCGTTCTGAAGATGGCCCCGCTGGTCGGCGCGATGGCTCTGCTGGCCGCCTGCGGCACCACGATGGAACAACGCGCCGCAACCGGCGCCATCGGCGGCGCGCTCGCCGGTCAGGCCATCGGCGGCAACACGGGCTCGACGGTCGCCGGCGCCGCCATCGGCGGCGTGGCCGGCGCCGCGACCACCCCGCGCCGCCCGCGCTAAAGCCCGTTTGGGCTCAAGCAGCGAGGCTCCGCGAGCCGAGCGGTAGCCCACTAAAGAAAGGCCCCGGATCGCTCCGGGGCCTTTTGTTCTACCAAATTCGCGCCCGGGCTTCGGGGGCCAGATACTGTTCGTCGCCGGGTTTGACGCCGAAGGCCTCGTACCAGGCGTCGATGTTCCGGGGTGAGACCGCCGCGCGGTACATGCCGGGCGAGTGCGGGTCGGTCGTGACCTGCTGGCGCAGGGCCGCCTCACGCGCATTGGTGCGCCAGACCTGGGCCCAGCCCAGGAAGACGCGCTGGTCGCCGGTCAGGCCGTTCAGCACCGGGGCCGGCTGGCCGTTCAGCGACATGTGATAGGCGTCCAGCGCCATCAGCAGACCGCCCAGGTCGGCGATGTTCTCGCCCATGGTCAGGTCGCCGTTGACGTTCGCGCCCTCGACGGGACTGAGCGCCGAATACTGCGCGCCGAGCACCGCAGCCCGCTCCTCGAACTTGGCGGCGTCTTCCGGGGTCCACCAGTCGCGCAGCACGCCGTCGCCGTCGGTCTTGCGACCCTGATCGTCGAAGCCGTGGGTGATCTCGTGGCCGATGACGGCGCCGATGCCGCCGTAGTTGATCGCCGGGTCGGCGCGCGGGTCGAAGAAGGGCGCTTGCAGGATGGCGGCCGGGAAGACGATCTCGTTGCGCGGCGGGTTGTAGTAGGCGTTTACCGTCTGAGGGGTCATGCCCCATTCCAGCGGGTTCACGGGCCGGTCCAGCTTGGCGAGGTTGAACTCCCACTCGAAGGCGGCCGAACGCTCGACGTTGCCGTACAGGTCGCCCGCGACAAGGTTCAGCCCGTCGTAGGACCGCCATTCGTCGGGATAGCCGATCTTCACCCCGAAATGGCTGAGCTTGTAGAGCGCCTGCTCCTTGGTCGCGTCGCTCATCCAGTCGAGGTTCTGGATCCGGACCGCCATGGCGGCGCGCAGGTTGGCGACCAACTGTTCCATCTGGGCCTTGGATTCGGCCGGGAAGTGACGGGCGACATATTCGCGGCCCAGCGATTCCCCGAGGGCGCTCTCGACCAGGGCCACGCCGCGCTTCCACCGAGGCTGGATCTCCTGCTGGCCGCTCAGGGTCTTGCCGTAGAAGTTGAAGCGGTTCTGGACGAAGGCGTCCGACAGATACGGACCGGCCTGATCGATGACGTGGAAGGCGGCCCACGACTGCAGGGTCGATATCGGGGTCTCGGCGAAGACGCGCGCCATGCCGGGGAATGCGGTGTTGTTGGCCGCGATCAGGGTGCGCTCCGTGCCCACGCCGGCGGCGGTGGCCCAGGCGGCCCAGTCGAAGCCGGGCGCGTCGGTCATCAGGCCGGCGACGGTCGTCGGGTTGTAGATCTTGTCGATCTGGCGGTTCTGGACCTGGGTCCAGTGCTGCTGCGCGATGGCGGTCTCGAAGGCCAGGATGGCGTCGGCCGAGGCGGCCGGATCATGCCAGCCGGCCAGCGTCAGGGCCTGTTCTACATAGGTCCGATAGGCGGCCTTCTGGGTCGCGAAGCTGTCTTCCAGATAGTAGTCGCGGTCGGGCATGCCGAGGCCGCTCTGGACCACATAGGCCGAAATCTTGTTCGGGTCCTGCAGATCCTCGAAGGTCTGCACGCCGAACAGGCTGGAGCCGAAGCCGTACTGGGTGCGGCCCATCAGGGTGGCCAGCTCTTCACGGGTGTCGGCGGCGCGGACGGCGGCGAGATCGGCCTCGAGCGGCGAGGCGCCCATGCGGTTCACGGCCGCTTCGTCCAGGAAGCTGGAGTACATCGAGCCGATGCGGCCGGCGTCGGGGCCTGAGGTCGGGTTGGCGGCGCTCTGTTCGATGATCTCGCGCAGGTTGGCGTCCGACCGGTCCCGCAGGACGGTGAACATGCCGTACGAGGCCTTGTCCGCCGGGATCGGCGTGTTGGCCAGCCAACCGCCGTTGGCGTAGCGGTTGAAGTCGGCGCCGGGCGCGACCGAGGTGTCCATGCCGTTCAGGTCGAAGCCGAAGACGCCGATCTCGGCCTGGTCCTCGGACGGGATTTCGACGGGCAGGGGCTGGGTCTGGGCCAGCACGGGCGAGGCGATGAGGAGGACGGCGCCGGCGGCGCACGCCATGAGGCGGATTCTGGACATGGGGTTTCCCGGTGCAATTTCGCCGGACACTGACTCCGCCGCGTCGCCGTGTCGCGGATGAATCGCGATGATTACAAACTTCTAATCCGCGTTCGGCAGAAGTCGGTGAGCGCGCGGGGGTAGAGGGCGTGTTCGGCGTTGAGCACCCGCTGGGCCAGGGTCCGGGCCGTGTCGCCGTCCACCACGGGCACAGTCGCCTGATCGAGCACGGGCCCTTCGTCCACGCCCTCGGTCACCAGATGGACGGTGCAGCCCGCTTCGACGTCTCCGGCCGCCAGCGCCCGGGCGTGGGTGTCGAGGCCGGGGTATTTCGGCAGCAGACTGGGGTGGATGTTCAGCATCCGGCCTTCCCAGCGGTTGACGAGAAAGGGCGTCAGCAGCCGCATATAGCCGGCCAAGGCGATGACCTCGGCCCCGGCGGCGTCGAGTTCGGCCTGAATCGCGGCCTCATGCGCGGTGCGATCCTTGCCGAAAGGCTTGTGGTCTACCGCCGCCGTGGCCACGCCCTTGGCGCGAGCGACCGCCAATCCTCCGGCCTCGGGATCGTTGGACAGGACCAGGACCACCTCGAACGGCGCATCGGCCGCCTGACCGGCGTCGATCAGCGCCGCCATGTTCGACCCGGCGCCGGAGATCAGCACGGCCACGCGGACGCGGCCCGGGGTCTCGCTCATCGGGCGGGGGTAGCGGCCGGGCCCGGATCGCCGACCGACACGAAAGCGCCGGCCGCACCCGGATAGACGACCGGGCTCTCGTATCCGTCGTCGGAAATGGCTGAGACGCCGAAGAAATAGTCGTCGATCGGAATGCCGGTCAGGACCAGCGACGTCGCTGTCCCAGCGTTGCGGTTGAAGGTCCACTGCGGCGCCGTGGTCGACCGCCACCAGACGCGATACCCGGCCGCGCCGGGCACGGCGGACCAGCGGAGTGTCGTGTCCGGCTTGACCGCGCCTTCGATGGTCACGTCCGCCGGGACCATCGGCGCGTTGGCCAGGGCCGCCATGGTGGCGATGTTCAGCCGCGCGACCTGGGCCAGATAGTCGAAATCCACGCCCTCGATGGTGTCGCCGTACTCGACGCCGTTCTCGGTGCGCAGATCCTGGTGCTGGCGGTCGTAGTTCTCGGCGCCCTCGGAGATGCGGACGGCGGGGAAGCCGGCGCGGAGCATCTCCACCTGATCGCCGCCGCGGCCGAAGCGGTCGGTGCGATAGATCATGTCCACGTCAAAATTCGCCAGGTAGCGGTCTGCGATACCGTCCACGAAGCGGGCGAGGTTGCGCGAAGACGAGTCGACTTCGCCGCCATTGTAGCGACGGCGATCGGCCTGAAGCGCCGTCTCCACCGTTTTGGTGCCTTCGGAGAAGACCCGGACGCGGGTGGTGTCGCGCACGCCCGACTGACCCTCTGAGTTGCCGACGATGTCGTTGTTCAGATTGGCCTCGACGACCCAGCCTTGAGTCTTGGCGTAGTCGGCGAGGATCTTGCCGCCGAGCAAACCCTGCTCCTCGCCCGACAGGACGGCGTAGACCAGGGTGGCGTCGAAGCGGTGCTTCGACAGGACGCGCGCGGCCTCCAGCACGGCGGCGACGCCCGACGCATCGTCATTGGCGCCGGGGGCGTCGGCGGTGAAGTTCATCACATCGGTGACGCGGCTGTCGATGTGGCCGGAGATGACGATGACCCGGTTCGGATCGCCGGTCCCGCGCTGGATGGCCAGAACGTCCACCACCTCTGTCGGCGTCGGGACGCGGGGACCGGTCACCGTGTCGGCGGGCAGGGCGATCTCGAGGCAGTCGCCACACTCGGCTCCGATGCGACGGAACTCCCGCTCGGTCCAGCGGCGGGCGGCGCCGATGCCGCGCGTCTCGGACTGGGTCTCCGACAGGGTGTGGCGGGTGCCGAAGCCGACCAGGGCGGTGATGTCGGCGTGCATGCGGCCGGCCTGAACCTGAGACACGACCTCGTGCAGCAAGGGCTGTTCGGCGGAGGCGGAGGTCTGGGCGTGAGTGACGCCGGGCAGGGCTAGCAGGGCGGCAAGGGCGATCAGACGCATGGGCGACTCCGTTGAACGCAGCAACCTAACGCCTTCTCTCTCCCGGCGGGAGAGGGCTTGAGGCTCGCAGAGCGAAGCGATGCGCGAAGCCGAAAGAGTGAGGGGCTTCCATCAAAGTCGGCGAAGCCGTGACCATGCGATGGCTCACGCCGACTGACAGGCCGACCCCTCACCCTTTCGCGCAAGACGGATCGCTGACGCTCTCAGGCGCTCAATCCCTCTCCCGCCGGGAGAGGGGGCTTAAACGAGCTGCCCGCACACGAACGCCGCTTCACCGGCTTCCAGCAGGCCCGCCAGCACGTCTTCCGCATGGTCCGGGGCAACGATCAGGATGAAGCCCACTCCGCAGTTGAACGTACGGCGCATCTCGTGCTCCGAAATGCCGCCCGTCTCGGCCAGCCACTCGAACACCGGCGGCATGGGCCACGCCTCCCAGTCGAACTCGGCGGTCAGACCCTCGGCGATGCAGCGCGGCGGGTTCTCGATCAGGCCGCCGCCCGTGATATGGGCCGCGCCCTTGACCAGGCCGGCCTTCATCAGCGGCAGGACCGACTTGATGTAGATTCGCGTCGGCTCCATCAGGGCTTGGGCCAGGGTCCGGTCGCGCGCGAACGGCGCATCGTCGCCCCAGGCCAGACCCGAGCGCTCCACCACCTTGCGGATCAGGGAGTAGCCGTTCGAGTGCGGGCCCGAGGACGCCAGGCCGATGATCAGGTCGCCCGTATTCTGCAGGTCCAGACGGGGCAGGGCATGGCCCCGTTCCACCGCGCCCAGCGAGAAGCCGGCCAGATCGTAGTCGCCGCCCGAATACATGCCCGGCATCTCGGCCGTCTCGCCGCCGACGAGCGCCGCGCCCGCCATGCGGCAGCCCTCGGCGATGCCCGACACGACCCGGCGTGCGGCGTCGATCTCCAGCTTGCCGGTCGCATAGTAGTCGAGGAACAGCAGGGGTTCGGCGCCCTGGGCCAGCAGGTCGTTGACGCACATGGCCACCAGATCGATGCCGACGCCGTCGTGACGGCCCGTCTCGATGGCGATCTTCAGCTTGGTGCCGACACCGTCCGTCGTCGAGACGATGAGCGGATCGACGAATCCTGCCGCCTTCAGGTCGAACAGGGCGCCGAATCCGCCCAGCGACGGCTCCGAACCCGGACGTGCGGTGGACTTGGCCAGCGGCTTGATGTGCTCGATCAGCATGTCGCCGGCGTCGATATCCACGCCCGCGTCGGCATAGGTCAGGCCGTTCGGCACGGTGTCTTTGGGGTCGCTCATCGCAAACGGGCCTGGAATCGGTGCGGAAAAAAGGCCGTGCCTCTTGCCACGACCGCGTCGCGGGGGGCTATAGCATCCGAATGACGCCGATCACCACCAATGACGCGCTGGTCCAGTTTTGCGCCGCCGTCGCGAACGCCCCCTTCATCGCCGTGGACACCGAGTTCATGCGCGAGACCACCTACTGGCCGAAACTGTGCCTGATCCAGGCGGCTACGCCCGAGCATGAGGCCATCATCGATCCGCAGGCCGAAGGTCTGGATCTGACGCCCTTCCTCGACATCCTGCGCGATCCGAAGATCGTGAAGGTCTTCCACGCCGCGCGTCAGGACACCGAAATCTTCGTCAAGCTGGGCGCCATGCCCAAGCCGATGTTCGACACCCAGGTGGCCGCCATGGCCGCCGGGTTCGGCGATCAGGTCGCCTATGATTCGCTGGTCCGCCAGATGCTGCGCATCGATCTCGACAAGGGGAGCCGCTTCACCGACTGGTCGCGCCGCCCCTTATCGGACGCCCAACTGCACTACGCCATCGGAGACGTGACCCACCTGGCGGCCCTGTATCCGAAACTGCGCGATCGCCTGGCCAAGGACGGCCGCCTGGACTGGGTTCAGACCGAGATGGAGGGGCTGGTTGATCCGGACCTTTACGACACCGACCCGGAAAAGGCCTGGAAGCGTCTGAAGCCCAAGAAGTACAATGCGAAATACCTCGCGGCCTTCAAGGCGACGGCGGTATGGCGCGAGCGCGCCGCCCAGGAACGGGACCAGCCGCGCGGCCGCATCCTGAAGGACGAGGCGATCGACGAGATCGCGACCCAGACGCCGACCGACGTCGAGGCCTTCAACCGCCTGCGTTCGGTGCCCAAGGGCTTCGGCGGCTCGCGCCTGGGTCTGGAACTCACCGAAGAACTGAAGCGGGTGATGGCGGACCCCGAGGCTCACGCTCCGAAGATGGACCGTCCGGCCCACAACCAGCCGGCCCCGCCGTCGGTCGTGGAACTGTTGAAGGTCCTGCTCAAGGCCAAGAGCGACAACGCCGGCGTGGCGTCCAAGCTGATCGCCAACGTCGCGGACCTCGAAAAGATCGCCGTCGACGACAACGCGAAGGTCGAGGCCCTGACCGGCTGGAGGCGTCAGCTGTTCGGCGAGGACGCGCTCAAGCTTAAACGCGGCGAGATCGCCCTGGTCCTGAACGGCGCTCGCGTCGAGGTCGTCGAGATCGAATAGGCGTCAGTCCCCCCGACCTTACGCTTGCGAGGCCGGCTGCCACAGCTCGATGGGGTTGCCCTCGGGGTCGTGGATGCGGGCGAACTGGCCAACCTCGGGCATGGTGTCCCATTCGGGCTTGGTGATGACCTCGATCCCGGCGGCGGCGAGGCTGGCCTTCAGCCCCTCCAGGTCGTCGACGCGCAGGTTCAGCATGAAGGCCTTGTCGGCGGCGAAATAGTCGGTGTCGGCCTTGAACGGCGCGAACACCGTCGGGCCCGCCTGCTGGTCCCAGACGAACTGCCCCTCAGGCGCGCCGACGCCGAGATGCTCCAGATACCAGGCCGCAAGGGCCTTGGGGTCTTTGGCCCGGAAGAAGAATCCGCCGATTCCGGTCACAGCCATGGTCGCCTCCCTGTCATTGCGCCCACGATGGGCCGGCTCGCGTCAGATTTCCAGCTTGAGCCCCATGGACTCGGCCAGCGCCTTGGCCCGCCGCCGCGTCTGTTCGCCCAGGAGGACGTCGGCATAACCGTCGGACGCGGTCAGCTTCAGAGCGCCGCCCTTCACCGTCACCTTGGCGTTGGCCAGGAGCTGCGGCGACCGGCCCGAAAGGTCGCAGCCCAGTCGCATGGCCAGACCGAGCGCGCGGGCGCCGGCGCGGGCGTCGTCGCTGAGCAGCCGATCCACGGCCTCGGGCGCCGGCGTCGACGCCCCGCCGCCGTAGCGGGCGTTCAGGGCGCAGGCCAGCCAGACCCGCTCCGGATGCGTCTGGCCCGGGATGGGCGCGCGCAGGACCTGGTCGAACACCAGCTCCAGGCGATGATCGGGATGCAGACGGGCGCCCAGGTCGGCCAGCCGGCAGGCGGCCGCAGCCAGCACGAGGTCCCGGCTCTTTCCGAACGCCACGGGCAGGGCGGCGATGACGTCGTCCAGCCAGGCGTTCAGAGCCGCAGGCATGGCCGGAGAAATCCCCTGACGCGCGCCCAGCGCCGCCGCGCCCGCGATGAGCGGATCGGCGGGCGCCTCGTCCTCGTCCAGCTTTTCGTAGAGCAGACCTTCGCGCAGGCCCCAGGCGGAAAAGCTGATGGTCTTCAGGCCCAGGGCGTCGATCAGCCCCTCCAGCACCAGGGCGGCATACGGCAACGTCTCCGCCCGGCGCTTCGACACCCCGGGCAGCCGGTCCAGCGAGGCCCGCGACTGCTGCGCCACCAGCCGCGTCACGGCCCGCGCATCGTCGGCGCTCATGGCATACTGGTGGACGATATGCAGCGGGTAGTCGCTCATCGCCATATGCAGCTGCGCCAGAGAGCGCCAGCCGCCGCCCACGGCATGCAGGTCCTTCGTGGCGAATTTCTTCGCTGCAGGCTTCAGCCGCTGGGCGATCGTGGCCCGCAGGCGGCCGGCGTCGAACCCCTTGGGATCGGCCAGGCTGAAAGGTCCGAGCGGCAGGGTCACGCCGGGCGCGGCCGCGCCGTCGCCGATCTTGATCAGTTCCAGGCTGGATCCGCCCATGTCGGCCGCGACGCCCTTGGAGCGCGGCTCACCCGCCAGGACGCCGAGCGCTGCGTACTTCGCCTCCTCCTCGCCGGTCAGGACGCGAACATGCAGGCCGGTTTCGGCAGCGACCCGACCACAGAAATCAGGTCCGTCCTCGGCCTCCCGCACCGCGGCGGTGGCCGCGACGAAGGTATAGGCGGGGCGCACGCCCTCCAGTACGGCGGCGAAGCGGCGCAGTGCGATCATCGCCATCTCCACCCCTTGGGGCGACAGGCGGCCGGTCTGGGGCAGGTCGCGGCCGAGACCCGCCAGCACCTTCTCGTTGAACACCGTCCAGATCGCCCGGCCTTCCAGCCGGTACAGCACCATGCGGACCGAGTTGGAGCCGACGTCGATGACGGCCGCCTCGCGCGGCGTCGCGTAGAGTTCGTTCACTTACCGGGCCGATCGTAGCGCAGGCGACCGGGCAAGGTCTTCACCTTGCGACCTCGGCCCGACAGGCTGGGGTTGGTCATGAAATACTGGTGGGCGGAGAAGGGCTCACCGGCGCCCGTGTGCCTGACGCGGGTGTAGCCGCCGTCGGCGCCCAGGGTCCAGCTCTGGGCGTCGTCCTTCAGGTTGGCGACCATGATCTGATCCAGCACCTGGTCGTGGACCGTGGCGTTGAAGACCGGCGTCATGATCTCGACTCGGCGGTTCAGGTTGCGCGTCATCCAGTCGGCCGAGGAGATGAACACCTTGGCACGGTCGTGCGGCAGTTCCTTGCCGTTGGCGAAACAGATGATCCGGCTATGCTCCAGGAAACGGCCCACGATCGACTTCACCCGGATGTTCTCCGACAGGCCGGGCACGCCGGGCCGCAGGCAGCAGATGCCGCGCACGACCAGTTCGATCCGCACGCCCCACTGACTGGCGCGGTACAGGGCGTCGATAATCTCGGGATCCACCAGGGCGTTCAGCTTCACCCAGATCGCCGCCGGCTTGCCCTTTGCCGCCGCCTGCATCTCCTTGCCGATCAGCTCGATCAGCGTCGACTTCATGTTCAGCGGCGAGACGACCAGCGCCTCCAGATCTTCCGGCTGGGCATAGCCGGTGATGTAGTTGAACACGCGCGACGCATCCCGCGCCAGGATCGGGTCCGAGCTGAATAGGCTGAGGTCGGTGTAAACCTTGGCCGTGATCGGGTGATAGTTGCCCGTGCCGAAGTGGCAGTAGGTCTTCAGGCCATCACCCTCGCGGCGCACGACGACGCTGAGCTTGGCGTGGGTCTTGTATTCGACGAAGCCGAAGACGACATGGACGCCGGCCCGCTCCATGGCGCGGGCCCAGCGCAGATTGGCCTCTTCATCGAACCGGGCCTTGATCTCGACCAGGGCGACGACGTTCTTGCCGTTCTCGGCCGCCTCGATGAGGGCGGCCACGATCGGGCTGTCCTTGGATGTGCGATAGAGGGTCTGCTTGATGGCGATGACGTTCGGATCGCGCGCCGCCTGACGCAGGAACTGCACCACCACGTCGAAGCTCTCGAACGGGTGGTGGATCAGGATGTCCTTCTCGCGGACGGCCGCGAAGACATCCCCGCCCTGATCGCGCACCCGTTCCGGGTAGCGGGGCTCATAGCCGGGGAATTTCAGGTCTGGATGGCCCGAGGGGATCAGTTCCGACAGCTGGGCCAGACCCAGCATGCCGTCGACCAGAACCACGTCCTGCGGCGCGGCCTCCAGCTCCCCGACGATGAAGTCGCGCAGATCGGCCGGCATGGAGGCCTCGATCTTCACCCGTACGACCGAGCCCAGACGGCGCTGCTTCAACGCCTCCTCGAACTCCAGGACGAGGTCTTCGGCCTCTTCCTCGATCTCGATGTCCGAATCCCGGATCAGGCGCAGCACGCCCTTCTCAAGCACCTCGTGGCCGGGGAAGAGGTGTTCGATGAACAGCAGCAACACGTTCTCGAGCGAGATGAAGCGCCGCCGGCCCTTCACCGAGCGGCCGTCGCCAGTCAGCTCCCAGAAGCGGCGCACCTGGGTCGGCACGGGCACCAGGGCATAGAGGGTCTTGTTGTCTCTCTGCCGACGCAGCTTTAGCGCCAGAGAGAAGCCGAGGTTGGGCAGGAAGGGGAAGGGGTGGGCCGGATCGATGGCCAGGGGCGTCAGCACGGCGAACAGCTGGTTCAGGAACTCGGGCTCCAGCCGTTCCTTGTCCGTCTTGGTGATCTTGGCCGCGTGGACGACCTCAATCCCGGCCCCGACCAGTTCGCGACGCAGTTGACGCCAGCGCTCCTGCTGTTCGGTCATCAGCTCGTTGGCGGCGATGTTGACCTTTTCCAGCTGCTCGGCGGCGGTCAGGCCGTCGGCCGACAGCACCCGCACCCGCTCGCGAACCTGCCCCTTCAGACCAGCCACGCGGGTCATGAAGAACTCGTCCAGGTTATTGGCCGAGATGGACAGGAACCGAAGGCGCTCCAGCAGAGGGTGGCTGGGGTTCGCCGCCTCTTCCAGAACCCGGGCGTTGAAGGCCAGCCAGCTGATCTCACGATTGAAGAACCGCGTGGGCGAGACCATCAGATCCTCGTCCAGATGCAGCTGGGGCGCATGGGAGGACGGCAGGTCCTCTCCGTGGGTGGCGTCGGCGATGGCGGCGTCGGACATAAGCCGGTTGTGAGGCGCGATTGTTACGGCTGCAAGCGCGATCCGGCTTACTCGTCGAACAGATCGTCGCTGGCGCCGAGAACCTGCCGCGCGAGGCTTCGGGTCACGGGCCGGTGCTCGGCGTCAAGGCGCTCCACGACGCTGGCGGCGGCGGCGGCGGAGCGGTCGATTCTCAGAACCAGATAGTCGATCACCCCGTCGCCTGGCGTAATGCTGCGCTCTGCGAAGCGGGCGCGCAGGATGGCAGACAGGACCGCGTCGTCCGGCGCCTCCATCGCTACGACCCGAACGGCGTCGAGGCGTGAGCGCAGGTCGGGCACCGCGACGTCCCAGCGACGCGGGGATGGACGGGAGACCATCAGCAGAGCGCCGCCGTCCTGATGGGCCAGGTTGATCAGGTGAAACAGAGTCTCGTCGTCGGCGTCCTGGGCGATGTCGAGGAGGACGGGGCGGCCTTCCAGTTCCGACAGATCCGCCAGGGCCGCCTCGGCGCCGTTCAGGGGAATTGCGCCGACCCGCTCGGCCCAGAGAGCGGCCAGATGGCTCTTGCCGCAGCCGGCGGGGCCGCAGATGGCCATGACCTGGCCCGCGCTGTCCGGCCAGGCTGCAAGTGCGTCGAAGGCGAAGGCGTTAGACGGAGAGCGTACGAAGGTCGTGGCGGCGTGCGGCGTCTCCCGGGTCAGGGGCAGCCTGAGTTGTTCGCGAAGGGGGCGGGGCGCCGACATGGGCGGATCATAGCAGATCGACCGGATTGTCCTGATACGGGATTGCGATGCGACGTGGACAGACGATCCCGTCCTGTGGACCGCTGCGACCGCTTCTGACGTCGAAGATAAAAAGCTGTTCGGCACTCGCAGACGCAGCTGATCAGGCCGACAGGCGTCCGCACGACAAAGCACGCGCCTTGAAGCGAGATGGGTTTAGGCTGAAGCGTCCTGTCCTGACCCGTGGGGTCACCTGGACGCAGTAGACGCAGTAGACGCAGTTGACGCTATGGACGGTGTTTTGGCGTCCACCAGGCCATGGCGAAACCGCCGCCGAACTTGACTTTCAGGGGCGCGGATGCGCCTTACCCCGCTTCCAATTCCCTGCCGTCCTGCGGCCGATTCAGACGATTTTCCCCATGCACGCCTATCGCTCCCACACCTGCGGCGCCCTCCGGTCTTCGGACGCGGGCGCCAACGTGCGTCTTTCGGGTTGGGTTCACAGGAAGCGCGACCTCGGCGGCCTGCTGTTCGTCGATCTGCGCGACCACTACGGCATCACCCAGCTGGTGCTGCACCCCTCCACGCCGGGCTTCGAGATCGTCGAGCGTCTGCGCGCCGAGAGCGTCATCAAGATTGACGGTGAAGCCGTCATGCGCGACCCGTCGACCGTGAACGCCCTTCTGCCCACCGGCGAGGTGGAGGTCCGCGTCGCCGGCCTCGAAGTCCTGTCGGAAGCCGCCGAACTGCCGATGCCGGTCTTCGGCGAACAGGAGTACCCAGAGGAAATCCGTCTCCAGAACCGCTTCCTCGACCTGCGTCGCGAGCGTCTGCACAAGAACATCGTCCTGCGGTCCAAGGTGATCTCGTCGATCCGCCGCCGCATGGTCGATCAGGGCTTCCTGGAGTACCAGACGCCGATCCTGACGGCATCGTCGCCCGAAGGCGCGCGCGACTTCCTGGTGCCGTCGCGCCTGCACCCCGGCAAGTTCTACGCCCTCCCGCAGGCGCCGCAGCAGTTCAAGCAGTTGCTGATGGTCTCGGGCTTTGATCGCTATTTCCAGATCGCCCCATGCTTCCGCGACGAGGACCTGCGCGCCGACCGGTCGCTGGAGTTCTACCAGCTCGACGTCGAGATGAGCTTCGTCACGCAGGAGGATGTTTTCGCGGCCATCGAGCCCGTCATGCACGGCGTGTTCGAGGAGTTCTCGAACGGCCTGCCGGTGTCGCCGATCGACGGCAAGCACACCTTCACCAACGACTTCGGCGACAGCTTCGAGCACGCCGGCTTCGAACGCCTGACCTTCGCCCAGTCGATGGCCTGGTACGGCACCGACAAGCCGGACACCCGCAATCCGATCAAGATGCAGGTCGTCTCCGACCACTTCCGCGACGGCGGCTTCGGCCTGTTCGCCAAGATCCTGGGCGCCGACGTCAAGAACGCCGTCTGGGCCATCCCGGCCCCGACCGGCGGTTCGCGCGCCTTCTGCGACCGCATGAATTCCTGGGCGCAAGGCGAAGGCCAGCCGGGCCTCGGCTACATCTTCTGGTCGGACGACCAGAACGCCTGGGGCGGCCCGATCGCCAAGAACCTGGGTCAGGAGCCGACCGAGGCCTTGATGTCCTCGCTGGGCCTCGCCAAGGGCGACGCGGCCTTCTTCGTCGCTGGCCTGCCCAGCGCCTTCGCCAAGTTCGCCGGCCTGGCCCGCACGCGCGTCGGCACGGAGCTGAAGCTGATCGACGAGAACCAGTTCAAATTCTGCTGGATCGTCGACTTCCCGATGTTCGAATGGTCCGAGGAAGAGAAGAAGGTCGACTTCTCGCACAACCCCTTCTCGATGCCGCAGGGCGGTCTGGAAGCCCTGGAGACCCAGGATCCGCTGACCATCCGCGCCTACCAGTACGACATCGTCTGCAACGGCTATGAGCTGTGCTCGGGCGCGATTCGGAACCACAAGGCCGAGATCATGCTGAAGGCCTTCAACATCGCCGGCTACGATTCGTCGGTGGTCGAGGAGCAGTTCGGCGGCATGCTGAACGCCTTCCGCTACGGCGCGCCGCCACACGGCGGTCTGGCCCCCGGCATCGACCGCATCGTCATGCTGCTGGCCGGCGAGACCGCCATCCGCGAGGTCATCGCCTTCCCGCTGAATCAGCAGGGCGAGGATTTGCTGATGAACGCCCCGACCGAGGCGCAGGAGCGTCAGCTGAAGGACGTCCACATCCGCACGGCCCTGCCCCTCAAATAGGGCGGCGCCGGCGGCGGGCCGGCCCGCCGCCAACCTTAGTGGTTGTCGGTGCTGGCGAAATTCCGGCGCGGCGAAGGCGGCGCCGGAGGGGCGGGCGGTGTGATCGGCGCGCGCGGGGCCTGAACGATGGCCCGCGAACCGCAGGTGCGGACACTGAGGCCGCCTGGCAGGCGGGTCGATGCGTCGCCGCAGGCCTGGGACACCTGGCTCTGGGTCAGGCCCCGAGCGCCCGACAGATCGGCGCCCCGGATATCGGTTCGGCGCAGAGAAGCGTCGTCGAACCGGGCCCGGCTGAAGCTGGCGCGCGACAGACGGGCGCCGTCCAGCTCGGCGCTGGAGAAATTGGCTCCCGAGAAGTCCCCGCTGGCCATGTTGGCGGCGTTCAGCTCGGCTCCGGAAAGGTTGGCGCCCCGGGCGCTGACATTGGCCAGGGTCGTGCCGAAGAGCTCGGCGCCTGACAGGTTGGCCTCGGTCAGGTTGGCGGAGTTCATGTTCGCGCCTACCAGCTCAGCGCCCGAAAGATTGGTCCGGGTCATGTCGGCGCGGCTGAAGACAGCGCCCTGAGCCTCCGCGCCGTCCAGTCGGGCGTCACGGAAGTTGGCGCCGGTGAAGTTGGAACCGTTGATCTCGGCCCCGCTCATGTTGGCTCGGCTGAAATCGCTGGCCGAGAAGTTGGAACCGACCAGTTCGGCCCCGCGCAGATCCGCCCCGACCAGGGTCGCGCTGATGAAACTGGCGCCCGTGAAGGTGGCGCCGGCCAGGTTCCGGCCCGACAGTTCGCAGCGGTTGCACGAGCCGCCCAGCGACACCATCCGGGTCACGTCGCGATCCTGGATCGAGAGGCTGACCTCTGCGGCCGCAGGAGCCGCGAGCGCCGCCAGCCCGGCGAAGAGCGCGAGCGCCGGCAGGGCGGCGGAGAGGCGACGGGGGAGGGTCACGGTCTGTTTCACGCTCCCTAAATGACCCCGAAGCGCGGCAAACCCTACTTAAATCGCGGTAAGGATGGAGGTCTTCAGCAGGCGGGAATGCGAAGCCTTCCCGGCAGGGTCGTGAAGGCGTCGCCACAGGCGCGGTTCAGCTGGCTCTGCGTCAGTCCCGTGGCCCGCGCCAGTTGTGCGCCCGAGAAATTGGCTCCGGTCAGGGTGGCGCCCGAGAAACTGGCCCCTTCCAAAAAGGCGCCGACGAAACTGGCGTTGGTCAGGTCCGCGCGGTTGAAGGTCGACGAGGAGAAGACGCCGCCATAGGCCTCGACGTCCCGCAGGTCGCTGTTGGAGAACCGGGTGCGGTTCATTACGGACAGGCTGAGGTCGGCCTGCCGCAAGCGTGACCCTGACAGGTTCAAGCCGCGCGCCTCCAGCCCTGAGAAGTCACCCTGGAAGAGGTTGCAGCCCGAACAGCTCGCGCCGGCGCGGACGCGGGCGATCTGGCCGGCGTTCTGGGCCGAGACGGGGGCGGCCATCAGGGCCAGGGCGGTTGCGGCAAGGATCAGGCGTTTCAAGGCGGTCATGCTCCGACGATCGTGGGCCATGGTTACCGCACAGGTGCTTACGATTGCTGAACCGCCTCAGACCGACGTCGCGACCCGCGAAAGCAGGTCCCGATAAGCGTCCGACAGCGGTTCGGAACGGCCATCGAGCGCCCGGACATAGGTCAAGGACACTTCGGTCAGCAGTTGCCCGTCTCGCCGGATGTCGATCCTCAGTTCGTAGCTCGACCGCCCGATACGGGGGACGGACACCTGGATGTCCAGCAGATCGTCGAACCGGGCCGAGGCCCTGAAGCTGGCTCGGGCGTCCACGACATAGCTCTGGCCCATGTCGGGATAGGTGTCGGTCATGGCGCCGGCGGCGCGGAAGAACTCGGTCGCTGCGACATCGGCGTAGACGAAATAGTTCGGATTGAAGACCACGCCTTGGGCATCGACTTCACCCCAGCGCACCCTCAGAGGGGTGGTGAAAACCTCGGCCACGATCAGCCGCGCATCTGGGGCGCGATCCCACAGGTGTCGCAGATCCAGGCCCCGCCACGCTGTTGCAGGGTGAAGTCGCCACAGGCGGGGCAGCAGGCGTCAGGCTGCCCCTTGGCCGGGCGTTCGACGCTGGGCTCAGTTTTCTTGCCGAAGGGCAGGACGACGAGGTTGTCCGGCGTCGCGCCGCGGGCGAAGCCCTTGGAGATGAAATGGGCGGCGGGCACCAGTTCATCGGCCTTGCCGGAACCCAGACCGTCCGCGTTCAGCGGGTCGGAATCGGCGTTCGCCAGCTCGTGCCGGTCCAGATAGGACACGCCCAGCTCGCGGAAGATGTAGTCCAGAATCGAGGTCGCCGATCCGATCGAATCGTTCCCGGTGACTCGCCCTGCCGGCTCGAACCGGGTCAGCAGGAAGGCGTCCACGAACTCGTCCAGCGGCACGCCGTACTGCAGCCCGATAGAGATGGCGATGGCGAAATTGTTCATCAGGCTGCGGAAGGCGGCGCCCTCCTTGTGCATGTCGATGAAGATCTCGCCGAGCTCGCCGTCCTCATATTCGCCGGTGTGGATATAGACCTTGTGGCCGCCCACAGCCGCCTTCTGGATATAGCCCTTGCGGCGGTCAGGCAGCTTGCGGCGAGTGCGGTCGCGTTCGATGACGCGCTCGACCACCCGCTCCGTCGTCGCCTCGCGAGGCTCGGGTGCGGGTTCCGGAGCGCGTTCGGACATCCCGCGGAGAGTCTCGACTTCAGGCAGATCGAGCAGTGGCTGATCTGAGGCCTGACGGCGCGACAGGCGCAGGATGCGGCGGCCTTCGGCGGCGGCTTGAGTCAGGACAGACATGGCCGCGCCGATGCCCGCCCGGCTGGGCAGTTCGATCGAGGTCAGGTTGGCGACGTCGCTGAAAGGCTCTGCTGCACGATAGATGGTAGCGGCCGCTGCCCCCAAGTCGGCGAGGATGGCCTTCAGCTGCATCGGGGCGCCGGGCCAATCGGACAGGTCTCGACGCCCGAAAACGTAGTCGCTGGCCGCCGCGATCTCGTCCGGTCTCGCGAGGAGAGCCAGCAGTCCGCCCCGGGCCGCAGTCTCCTGATCGACCCCCAGGACGTCACGGATGAAGCCGGCGTCGAGCAGGGGCGAGCTGAAGGCGTCTTCCAGCCGCTCGACCTGGGCTAGGGCGATTTCCACCTCAGCCAGTTCCAGATCGGTGAAACCGCGTGCGGCGAGGGCGTCGTGATCGAGGGCGGGGGCGCCGACGAGCGTGCGGCGACCCAGCAGCCATCGCTCGGCGTCGGCGACATCCCCACCCTGGGCGGCGATCGCGGAGGCGAGAACCGGATGCAGGCGGCGGGCGGTGCGGCCATCCCTGCTCTGAAACAGATCGAGCGCAGCGAGAGGGGTTAGGCCGAGACGCAGATCCCGCTCGGCATCGATCGCTTGGGTCGCGATGATGGAATGGCGCCGACCCGAGGTTTGGGCTGCGGCGCGGGCCTGTGCGGTGCGGAGGGCGGCGGCGCGACCGAGGTCGCTGTCCAGCGCTGCCAGACACGACTCGCGGACTTCTAGAGCGATCAGAACCGTGTGGCCCGTAATCGACCAGTCAGCGGCTGGCCCCAGCCCTTCGGCAAGTTCGCTGGAAGCGAGGGAGGCGGCTGCCGCGAACAGACCCGAGGCGGCCATGAACTGGGTCTCGTCGATCACGCCGTCCGACTGGGCCAACAGCCAGTCGAGGCCGCCGACCAGCGTCGGGGCGATCGGACGGACCGCTTCGCGACGGCGTGCGAGGCCCCCGTCCGGAGCGAAGCCGCAGGTAACTTCGATCTCCAGGGCCGTCGTCCACAAGCGGGCCAGGCCATCCAGCGCGCCGACCCGATCGGGCAGGGCGGCCACCACGGGCAGGGCGATGGCGCAGCTGGGCGCGAGGGAAAGGTCGGCCGCCGCTTCCGCGTCACGCAGCGAGAAGGCGACGATCGCGTCATCGGCCAGACAACCGTCGGCGGCGGCGAGGAGGGCTGCATCGTCGGCCGACGCAGGGTCAGCCACCACGACCACGCGGGGCTGGCTGACCGGTTCCGGCTCCGGAGCCGAGAACAGGCGGCCGGCGATCGCATCCAGAATGGCTGTGTCGTCCGCACCGGCCCGGCGGGCGGCCAGGACGGCGCGCGCCAAGGCCGGGTTGGAGCCCGGATCGCCGCAGACCGCGGCGGGACCCTCGCAGCGCCGCACCGCGTTGCTTACGGCGGCCAGCGTTCGCGCCATGCCCGAAAGGGCGTGGCCGGTGAGGCGGGCGGTGCGCCGGCGGGCCGTGTCGCTCTCGAACCTCGCCCGCACGCCCGGGTCCGCGAGGTCGGAGACGATCGCATTGCGGCTCGGGCGCGTCTGATCCTCCGCCGTAGGCCAAGGGCGGGCGCCCTCCATCAGCACCGTCGACGGCGCCGCCAGCCCCAGAAGCACGCTGGCGACCAGTTCGCTCGCGAACACCTCGGCGTCCGCCCCTGACTTGAACACGCCAGTGGCGCGGCCCCAGGCGGCGAGGCGGGCGGCCCAACGGTCCAACGCTCCGTCCAGAATGGCCGGCCCGACGGCCGGGGGCCGGTTCGACACGCCATCGAACCGAGGCCAATCGTCAGGCGATCCGCCGGACCAATCGAGCCAGGCCTCGACGCGGGCGTCGCTCCAGCCGACCGGCGCCATGACTCGCACCACGCGGTCGGCTCGTTCGAGCTCGCGCGCCTCGCATACCACGGAGGCGGCCAGTTCGGTCAGGAAGGGGGTGAAGCGCATTCGCAGGCCCGGACAGGATCGTTTGCGTAGCCTAGAGCGCTCGGCCGACCCCCTGCAATAGATGTAGCGTTAGCGCTCTCTGTTACCCCCAAGATGTTGTCGGCGGAGATTTGGGCTGAGCGCTGGACGCGGAGGCGGCCGGTTTCTATGATCGGGGGAATGGATCGGGGCTCCCGCCGATCCGAATCTGTAGACTGGATAGGCCTCGTGCTCGGCAGAATCTTCGGTTGGACGTCCGGCGCGACGATCGGCACACTGTTCACCATCGCCAAGCGCGGCGAGCTGATCGGCACCGACGAACTGGGTAACCGCTACTACCAGTCGCGCGACAACGTCAGCTATGACGGCCGCAAGCGCCGTTGGGTCGTCTACGGCGGCTACGCCGACGCCTCGAAGGTGACGCCGGACTGGCACGGCTGGCTGCACTACACCTTCGAAGAGCCGCCGACCGCGGCGCCTCTGCCGCGTCGCCGATGGGAGAAGGATCACTTGCCCAACATGACCGGCACGCCGCTGGCCTGGCATCCGCAGGGTTCCCTGCGGGCTGATGGCGTACGACCCGCCGCGACCGGCGACTACGAGGCGTGGACGCCCGAATGAAGCGCTCCGGGCTCCTGCTGGTCGGCACGGCGGTCGTCGGGCTGACCGTAGCCGGCGGCGTAGTCGCGGGCGGCTGGCAGAACGCGGCGCCGCAGGATGCGACGCCGGCCGCCGATCCTATCGGCGACGCCCTGCGCTCCAATGCCCAGACGGAAGAGGCCGCGCCGGCCGGAGATCCGGCCCCAGCCGTGCCGATCGCCATCACGCCTCCACCTCCGGTCGAGATCGCCGCTGGGACGCTGGAAGAAAAAAAGGCGTCCGCCGACGAGGCCGGTGATGAAGACAAGGATGACGAGGACGGCGAGTCCGAGGCGGACAAGGCCAAACGTCTCGCGCCGGAGACCCGGATTCCCCGCCAGCGTCGGCGCGTCGCGGTCATCGAAGCGATCGACAAGATCACGGCCGAAAGCATGCGGTTCGAGGTCGAGGTCGGCGGACGTCCCGTGCGGTTCAACCAGGCCCTGATCTTCACCGCCCGCGCCTGCGAGGTCTCGGCAGAAAACGAACCGGTGCAGGACGCCATCGCCTATGTCGACGTGACGCTGCAGCCGAAGGCGGCGGGCGCGGCGCCGCGCCAGATCTTCCGAGGCTGGATGTTCTCGTCCACCCCGGCCCTCAGCGGGCTGCAACACCCGATCTATGACGCCTGGGTCGTGGGCTGCAAGGCGTAGGTCACGGCCTCCCCGCCCGATAGAGGGCGGGTCAGGACGGTCTTGTCGGGCGTGGCCCTCAGCGCTGCGGCCAGCATTCTCAGATAGGTGGACTGCGGGGTCTCGATCAGGCCGAACTGGTCCAGATGAGGCGTGCGGAACTGCGCGTCCAGCAGCCGCCAGCCGCCGAGCCTCAACCGCGCGACCAGATGGGCAAGGGCGACCTTGGACGCATCCGTCGCCCGGCTGAACATGCTCTCTCCGAAGAAAGCGCCGCCCAAGGTCACGCCATAGAGCCCTCCGACTAGAAATCCGTTTCGCCAGCACTCGATGCTGTGGGCGAAACCATGCGCATGAAGCTCCAGATACAGGCTACGGATCGGGGCATTGATCCAGGTGTCTTCACGACCGGCGCTCGGGGCGGCGCAGGCGTCGAGCACGGCGTCGAAAGCCGTGTCCACGCGCACCTCGAAGGGTTCGCTCCGGATCGTACGACCCAGGCGTTTGGGGATGTGGAAGGCGGTCAGCGGAATCACGCCGCGCTGGTCCGGTTCGACGAGGAAGACGCGTGGATCGTGGCGGGCCTCAGCCATCGGGAAGACCCCGTTGGCGTAGCAGCGCAACAGAGCCTCGGCGGTGAAATGCTCGGGAGGAAGTAAGGCGGTCGCCTCGGGATCGGACACGTCAGGTCTGTCCCGAGACGATGGTCACTCGCCCTTCTGGGCCCTGGCCCATTTTTCCAGCCAATGGATGTCATAGTCGCCTGACAGGATGTCCGGCTCGTTCAAAAGCTTCTGAAACAGCGGGATCGTCGTATCGATGCCGCCGATGACCACCTCATTCAACGACCGCTTCAGGCGGGCGACGCACTCGGAGCGGTCGCGGCCGTGGACGATCAGCTTGCCGATCAGGCTGTCGTAGAAAGGCGGGATCGAATAGCCGGCGTAGATGGCGCTATCCAGCCGCACGCCCAGGCCGCCGGGGGCGTGGAAGTCTGTGATCGTGCCGGGTGAAGGCGTGAAGGTGTCTGGGTTCTCGGCGTTGATCCGAACCTCGATAGCATGGCCTTCGAAGTGGATATCTTCCTGGGTGAACGACAGCGGCAGGCCGGCGGCGATGCGGATCTGTTCGCGCACCAGATCGACGCCGGTGATGGCCTCGGTGACCGGGTGTTCGACCTGCAGGCGGGTGTTCATCTCGATGAAGAAGAACTCGCCGTCCTCCCATAGGAACTCGATCGTCCCGACGCCCAGATAGCCGATGGCGGCGATGGCCTTGTTCACCGTCTCGCCGATGGCCTTGCGTCCCTCCGCCGACAGGGCGGGCGAGGGGGCCTCTTCCAGCACCTTCTGGTGGCGGCGCTGCAGCGAGCAGTCGCGTTCACCCAAGTGAACGACGTTGCCGTGGCTGTCGGCCACGACCTGGATCTCGATGTGGCGCGGCTTCTGGAGATAGCGCTCCATATAGACGGCGCCGTTGCCGAAGGCGGCCTTGGCCTCGGACTGAGCCGTCTGGACGGCCTCGACCAGGTCGTCGGCGGTCAGGGCGACCTTCATGCCGCGTCCGCCGCCGCCCGCCGCCGCCTTGACGATCAGGGGGAAGCCGATGGTCTTCGATGCCTCAATGGCGGCCTCGACGGTCTCGACCTCGCCGTCCGAGCCGGGGACGACTGGGATGCCGGCGTCCATCACCGTCTTCTTGGCGGTGATCTTGTCGCCCATGACGCGGATATGTTCCGGCGTCGGGCCAATGAAGGTCATGCCGTGGGCGTTGACGATTTCGGCGAAGCGGGCGTTCTCAGACAGGAAGCCGTAGCCCGGGTGGATGGCTTGCGCGCCCGTGATCTCGGCCGCCGCGATAATCGAGGGGATGTTCAGATAGGATTTGGCGGCCGGGGCCGGGCCGATGCAGACGCTCTCATCCGCCAGACGCACCCACATGGCGCCGCGATCGGCTTCGGAGTGAACGGCGACGGTGGAGATGCCCATCTCCTTGCACGCGCGGTGGATACGCAGCGCAATCTCGCCCCGGTTGGCGATCAGAACCTTGCTGAACATAGCCTCAGGCCTCGAGAACGACGAGGGCTTCGCCATATTCGACGGGTTGAGCGTCGCCGACCAGAACCTCGGCCACGACGCCGTCGCGCGGGGCCTGAATCGGGTTCATCGTCTTCATGGCCTCGACGATCAGCAGGGTCTGGCCCGTCTTGACCGTGTCGCCGACCTTGATGAACGGCGGGGCTTCCGGCGAGGCCTGAAGATAGACGGTGCCGACCATCGGCGACTTCACCTGCTCGCCCGATTTGGCGACGATGGTGGCCGGATCCGACGGCATGGAAGCGGCCGCGGCGGGAGCTGCGGTCGTGGGGGCGGCAGGGGCGAATGAGGCCGGCTGAGGCGCCGCGGCATACTGGACGACCGGAGCGGCTGTGATCTCGCGGGCGACGCGGATGCGAAGCTCACCGCGCTCGACCTCGATCTCGGTCAGGCTGGTGTCGTTGAGAATGTCGGCCAGCTGGCGGACCAGCGTGGCGTCGATTTCCGTCGAGGGCTCGTTGTCGAGTGTCTTGTCGGTCGCCATGGGAGCTATGCCTTGTGGTCTGTGGTCAACGGGCTGGCGTTGCGGAGCGTTCCCGCGCCAGCCGGAGGGCGGCCTTGACGGCCAGTTCGTAGGAATGGGCGCCGAAGCCCGAGACGATGCCCGTAGCCGCCAGCGAAACGTAGGAGCGCCGCCGGAAATCCTCGCGCGCGGCGGGGTTCGACAGATGGCATTCGACGACCGGGATCGTCAGGGCCTTCAGCGCGTCCAGCAGGGCGACGGAGGTGTGGCTGTAGGCCGCCGGATTGATGACCAGGGCCGAGGCTTCGGTCCGGGCCTCGTGGATCCAGTCGACCAGTTCGCCTTCGTGATTCGACTGGCGGAAGACCACGGTCGCCCCTTCGGCCGCCGCCTCGCACAGCGCCTGAACGTCCGCCAGGGTCTCGCGTCCATAGATATGCGGCTCTCGCACCCCCAGAAGGTTGAGATTGGGGCCGTTCAGGACGTAGAGGACCGGGGTATCGGGCATTCGCTCCGGAGGGACTGGCGAAGAGCCGCGCTCTTCGGTGGGCGGGCCTTTTAGCGGAACGGCGTCGCTCGTCAAAGCCAAGGCGCGCCGCAGTAGTCAGGTTGACGTAACGACATGCGCATTCAAGTCAACGGCGATGAGCGGGACGTGACCGCGACGACCATCCTGGCCCTGGTCGAGGAGTTGGGTTTCGACGTCCGCAAGGTGGCTGTGGAGCGCAACCTCGCCATCGTGCCGAAGTCCCTGCATGCGACGACGCCGGTCGGAGAGGGCGACCGGATCGAGCTGGTCCAGTTCGTCGGCGGCGGCTGAGCGGGTTTCGTTCCGGACCGCGCGGGCCTAGATGAGGGGCATGAACGCTCAAACTCCGATCACCGCCGCTGACGCCTGGACCGTCGCCGGTCGCACCTTCAACTCCCGCCTGATCGTCGGCACCGGCAAGTACGCCGACTACGCCCAGAACGCCGCCGCCGCCGAGGCGGCAGGCGCGGAGATTGTCACCGTGGCCTTGCGCCGAGTGAACCTCAGCGATCCGTCCCAACCGATGCTGGTCGACCATCTGAAGCCGGAGCGGTTCACCTTCCTGCCCAACACCGCCGGCTGTTTCACCGGCGAGGACGCCGTGCGGACCCTGAGGCTGGCGCGCGAGGCGGGGGGCTGGCACCTGGTCAAGCTGGAGGTGCTGTCGAACACGGCGCACCTGTACCCCGACATGATCGAGACGCTCCGGGCGCTGGAGATGCTGGTCAAGGACGGGTTCGACGTGATGGTCTATTGCACCGACGACGTGGTGATGGCCAAGCGGCTGGAAGAGGCGGGGGCGGCGGCGATCATGCCTGCGGCGGCGCCGATCGGCTCGGGGCTGGGGCTGCAAAACGCCATCAACGTGCGGCTCATCGTCGAGCAGGCCAAGGTGCCGGTGCTGGTCGATGCGGGCGTGGGCACGGCCTCTGACGCGACGGTGGCCATGGAACTGGGCTGCGACGCCGTGCTCACCAACACGGCCATCGCGGGAGCCAAGGATCCCATCGGGATGGCGCGGGCGATGAAGCACGCGGTCATCGCCGGGCGGGAAGCCTATCTGGCGGGGCGGATGGCCAAGAGGATGTACGCCGATCCGTCCTCGCCGCTGGCCGGCCTGATCTGAGGTTGACGGAACGCCGATCCGGAGACAGGATGTTCCTGTAATGTTCCGGAGTCGCCTATGCGAACCTTGACCTTCAGGGGCTATCTGGCCGTGGCTGTGATCGGTCTGATGGTCGCGGTCCTGTGGATGGCTGCGGGAACGGTAAGGGCTCAGGAGGCCGTCATGCGGCACGCGACAGGTACGTTCGAGGTCTCGGTCACGCCCGCCGATCCGGAGGTGAGGGAAGCCGGGCTGGGTCTGGCCCGGTTCATGCTAGCCAAGACTTTCACCGGCGGGATGAGCGGGGCCTGCGTGGGCCAGATGCTGGCGGGCGGGCCGTCCGAACAGGTCGGGACCTATGTGGCGCTGGAGCGGTTCGTGGGGACGGTGAACGGGCGGAACGGCGCATTCCTGATGGCTCATCGCGGCGATATGAGCGCGGAAGGCTACAGCTTGTCGATCACCATCGTGCCAGGCTCGGGGACGGGGGAGTTGAAGGGGATCGGTGGGGACTTCGCTCTGGTCGTCGAAGGCGGGGAACACCGCTACGACCTGAGCTATAGCCTGCCGGTGGAGTGAGGCGGCGAAGCGTGGGGTTGGAACCGGCGTCTCCGTGAGGCAGGATCGACTGGTCTCAGGGGAACGACGATGCGACTGACACTCCTCACATTCACGGCCGCGGCCCTCTGTCTCGCAGGGCCGGCGGCGGTCGCCGATGCGACCTCGGCCACGGCGGATGCGGAGGCGAGCGCCGCCCTGCTGCAGAACCCCAGAGGCTGCGGGCGGGCGGGGTCGGTTCTGGACGCCGCACCCGAGGGCCAGATGGTGATGGTGCCCGGCTTCGGTGCGGAGACCTGGGCCGTCGACACGGTCAAACCCGAAGCCCAGGCCTGGTTCGACCACGGCGTGCGGCTGCGCTGGGCGTTCGAGCACAAGGAGGCGGTTCGGGCCTTCCGACGGGCGCGGGCGATCGATCCCGAGTGCGCGATGTGCGCCTGGGGAGAGGCCTGGGCGATCGGGCCGAACCTGAACGGCGGGGGAACCGACGACGCCTCCATCCGAGCGGGCCGGCAGTTGGCCCAACTGGCGCGGCGGAAGGCGCGCGGGGCCACGGCCGTCCAGCGACAGATGATCGACGCCCTGATCGAACGCTACTCCGGCGCCTCGGCCAGCCAGGGCGTGCGGTTCGCCCGGGCCATGGACCGGATCGCGCGCCGCAACCCCGACGACCCGATGATCGCCGCGACGGCCGCCGACGCCTGGATGCTGCAGGCCGATCAATGGTGGGACGACGACGGCAAACCCGCCGACCGGGGCATCGGCCGGGCCATGGAGATCCTGGAGGCCTCTCTGCAGGGTGCGCCCGACGATCCGGGCACGATCCACCTCTACATCCATCTCACCGAGTGGTCCGACGATCCGCACAAGGCCATCCCCTATGGCGAGAAGCTGGCTCGGCTGGCGCCCTCGGCCAGCCACCTGGTGCATATGCCGTCCCACACCTTCTACCGGGTCGGCCGCTACCGGGACGCCATGCGGTCCAACGTCGAGGCGGTGGCGCTGGACAGGCGGTACGACGAGCTGGCGGCGCCCCCCGGCGGGATCACAGGGATGCCGTTGCACGCCCACAACATCCACTTCGGCATGGGCGGGGCCCTGATGGCCGGGGGCGGCGAGGAGGGGCTGGCCCTGGCCGACGCCTTCCTGGCCACCTATCCGGACATGAGCAGCGGCAACCCCTGGCGACAGCTGATGGCCAACGACGCCTATGCGATCTACGGCCGCTTCGGCTCACCGGCCCAGGTCGCGGCGCTGGCGGAACCGCCGGAAGAGCGGCCGCTGCAACGCACCAGCTGGCGCTACGGGCGGGGCGAGGCGGCAGCCCGAGCCGGGGACGCAGCGGCTGTCCGGGCCGAGGCCGAGGCGATCAAGGCCATTCGCGAGAGCGACGCCATCACCGGCGATCAGGCCGACAAGATGAAGCTGTTCGTCGAGGTGTCGCAGCGGGTGCTTGAGGGCCGGGCGGCGATGATCGAGGGCAATGCCGAGGCCGCCGTCGCCGCCTTCACCCGCGCCGCCGAGATACAGGGCATGGAGGAGGAGGGCGGCGATCCGCCGATCATCTGGTTCCCGACCCGCCGCAGCCTTGCGGCCGCGATGCTGGCCAGGGGCGATGCGGCGGGGGCCAAGGCCAAGATCGAGGAACTGTTGGTCGACTGGCCGATGGACCCCTACAGCTATTTCGTGCTGGCCGAGGCGGAGGCCGCGCTGGGGCACATGGCGGCGGCCGAGACGGCGCGGGAGAAGGCGCGCGTCGAATGGATCGGCGGGACGATGACGCTGAAGCTGGCCTAGGTCAGGGTTTCGTCCGGTTCGTCATGACGCGCGCAACGTGACGAAACGGGACGAAAGGTGACGAACCGGACCAAAAACGGGTCAGTCGGGCGAAGCGGCGTCCACCCGCCGCGCTTCTTCCGTCAACGCCTCGTCGCGGTCCTCGGCGACGGCTTCGTTAAGGCGGTGCAGGTAGGCGGCGCGGACGTGGTCGATGTCGCGGAAGGCTGAACTATCGCTCTCCAGCCGCAAATCGGCGTTGTTCACCAGCTGGACCAGCCGCATCCAGGCCACGGCCTGCTGGGGCCGATCCACGGCGGCGCTCTCGGCCGCGTGGCGGAAGGCGAAGTTGCGCAATGACCGGGGGTTCGGGTTGAACAGAAGGGCGAAGCGGGAAACGGTTTCGGCCTCGTCGACCTCGGCCAGGGCGGGGTCGATCTCGATTTCCTCGTCCTTTGTCTTGGGCCCGGCCATCCAGGGCGGCGGCGGGGCCATCCGCCCCGGCAGGAAGTCGCTGCGTCGCCAGCCCTCGATCGCGGCGCGGCGGCGGATGCTTCGCTCGGTCGTGCCGTAGCGTTCGGCGACGACGGCGGCGCTGACGCCGGCGAGGAAATCCTCGCGGGCATGAGCCCAGGCTTCGGGTGTGAGGCGGGGCGGTCGGGACTGGATCTGGGTCATGCCCACAGTGTCCGCCCGTTCCGGACCAAGGCGCGGATAAAGGGTCTGAATATTGCCGTGCCTTGATTTCGAAGGCGTTTGAGGACGATCCGTTGATGGGTTGAAGTTTATTCTCGACAGGATTTGGCGCAGGAGCGGACCTTTGGACTGTCCGCTGTGGGTGGAAAGCGGACCTTGTGAAAAGGACACTGCGCGGACACACGATGGTGGTTAGATGCGGGATGAACCATTTCGAAGTCGAAACTCGCGCGCGTGAGCGCGCTGAAGCCTATGCACCACAGCCGACGGGTGGCTCGGTGATGGCGGGTGTTAATGTTGCAGTCGCAGCTCTACTGGGTGTTGCGAGCGTAAGCGGCTTCTACGGGTGGGATGTCCGGGAAAACTTGCTTCTGGCCTGCCTGATCGTCGGAACGGGGTTCCTCATCGGACTAGTTGCGTACAAAAACCTGAAGCGTTTGAATCGCACCGCTGTCGGAGACGAGCAGGCGAAGATCGATGACCGCGGCCTTGGCTGACAACCTGACTAAGGGCCGAAAAGCTGATGTTGCGACGTGCATCCATCAGCCACCCGCTAAACGTCCATCAGGGGTGGAAAGCGGCTGTTCCGGCGTCATGCCGGCCATTCAGCTCGGCCCGGCCCCGTCATTAGCCAGCCTTGGGATGGATGGATCGCGATTTCGATACTCATCCGGTCGCCCGGCTTAGACTTCGTGACGCCTTTGGCGGGGACTGCGGAGACGATGTGTCCGTTGTCCAGTCGGATACTCCTGCGCCCGCCACCCAGTAAGCCTACAACGACGCCATCATAGGTGATGGCACTTTCCTCCATCCGCTCCGACATAATGGGTTGAGGTCTATCTTGGCGATCTGCGAGCCGATCCGCGATCACCTCCAGAAATCGGTGTCGCCGTCCAACCGCATCGGACTCATTGCTCGACCCCACGCGGCTGGCCGAATAGGGCCGGCGCGCTTCGTCGTGCAATCGGCTGATTAGGGCGGCCAGATGCCCGTCGCCCTTCCTGGCGTCCATGACGCCGGCATGTTTGCGCGCCTCCAATATCCGCTTAGCCAAAGCGGGATCCTCGAGAGAGACCACCTCAGGCCGCTGGGCCATGCGTACGAAATCGTTGGCGTAAAGCCGAATAAAGCTCTCTTCGATCATCGTCATTCCTTTGGATGCAGGACTGCGTCGACCGGTCCTTAGAAGGACTGGCCACCACTCAAGGGATTGGGAGGCGATGCCGCTCGACCCATCAGCCTCTCGGTCTGTTGATGGGCCCGCACGACTTGCGCCGACAGATCAATCACGTCGTTTTCAAGCTGAGCCACGCGTTGGCGCAGGTAAGCGTTCTCGGCCTCGAGTTCGGCGGACGAGCGATGGGCCATGACGTTGTCTCAGGAGCACGCCCTTAGGGTCGCGAAGGCGATCCGGCGTAGTCTGCGCGTAGCGATCGTGCGGGCGCATGTCCCATATGGGGACGATCGCGCGATTTGCGAGTTCTAGCGGCGCTATTTCATCAGGCCAGCAGCGCCTGCTTCTGTTTACCGGTCAAAAAGCGGACGAGACATCGTGTTGAATTTGGAGCGCGGCGCAGCAGTTCGGCCCACGACCGGCTCCAGCCGACGTCCGCTTTGGGTCGAAAGCCGTCTTTGGCCTCCCACCGAGAAGCAGACCTGACGCTTACCCCGCCTTCGCCGCCGCGATCGCCGCCGCCACTTCCTGCGGCGCGATGGTGGCCGTCGTCTTGCCGTTGATCAGGAAGGTCGGGGTGCCGACGAGGCCCAGGGTGGCGCCGATGGTGTGGATGTCGGCAAGCAGGCGATCCGTGCCGGTGTCGCGGATGACGGCGGCGGCCTGGGCCATGTCGACGCCGTTGGCGGCGAGGACGGCGTCGACGCCTTCACGGGTCAGGCCGTCCGTCGCCATCAGGGCCTGGTGGACGGCGAGGTACTTGCCCTGGCGGTGGGCGGCGAGCGCGGCGCGAGCGGCGTAGTTGGAGGTGGTGTCGTCGCCGCGATCCAGGATCGGCCATTCCTTGAAGACGAAGCGGACATCCGGGTGGGCGCGCATCAGGGCCAGGTAGTCCTCCGACACCGCCTTGCAGCCCGGGCAGCGGTAATCGAAGAACTCGACCACCGTGACCTTGGCGTCGGCGGGGCCGAAGGCGGGGTCGCGCGGGTCGGGTGCCATCAGGGCGGCGTTGGCGGCGACCGCGGCGTTGATGGTCTCGACGCGGGCGGTCTCGGCGCGCTGCTGATAGGCGGTCTGGACCTCGTCCAGCACCTGGGGGTTGGCGAGCAGATAGGCGCGGACCTTGCCGCCGAAATCCCCTGCGCCGGTCAGGTAGGGGGCGGCGGCCAGGCCGAGGGCGACGACGGAGACAGCGACCGCGATCGCGCCGCCCCGGCCCGAGGCGAACCAGGCGAACGGGTCGCGTTCGGGCGTCTCGGCCGGGGTGGGGGCTTCGTCGGTCATGCGGGTCTCGGGTACTTGAAGGTCAGGCGCCGGGCGGGGTGATGACGGTCTGGCGCTCGCGGCGACGTTCGTTGCGACGATCGACGTCGGCGATGTCGTCCATGGTCGCGCCGGAGGCCAGGACGATGTCCATGGCGCGACGCCATTCGTTGGAGCCGGGCTCCAGCATGTCGCGGGCGCGGAGCGCAAACTGGGTCGACTGTTCCTCGGCGCCGGCGGCGAAATAGTATTCGGCCGAGGCGAGACGGGCCTCCCCCTCCTTGCCTTGGGACGCATAGGCCTGACCGAGCAGGCGCCAGGCCAGGGTGTTGTCCGCCTCGCGGGCGGTGGCGCGTTTGAGCTGGTCGACGGCCTCCTCGAGGTTGGCGCTGTCGTTGGTTTCGATCAGGGCGTGGGCGAGGTTGATGCGGAGCAAGGGGGCGTCGGGCTTCAGCCGCACCGACTCGCGGTGGGCGTCGATGGCTTCGCGCGGGCGGCCTTCCTCGAACAGGATCTGGCCCTTGAGCTCCCAGAGGTAGGGGTTGGAGACGTCCTCGGCGATCAGGGCGTCGGTGGCGTCGAGGGCGCGCTGGGTCTGGCCGTCGCGGTACCAGGCGATGGCGCGGGCGTAGCGGGCGGGGAAGGAGGTGTCCGTCTCCAGATAGGTGCGCAGCGTCTGGGTCGGCGGGTCCATGAAGGCGTGGACCTTGGCCAGGATCAGGGCGTGCTGGGCCAGGCGTTCCGGGCTGTCCTGGTGGCCGTAGTGAGCGGCGGCCTCGACCGGGCGGCGCAGGGCCTCGATCCGCTGACCCGACAGCGGGTGGCTGCGGAAATAGGGATAGCGGCGGGCGTCAGAGAAGACCTCCTGCGAGCGGAAATTCTCGAAGAAGTCGACCAGGCCCTTGCCGGATTCGCCGGCGGCCTCCAGGCCTCGGGCGGCGGTGATGTCGGCCTCGCCCTCCTGGCCCTGCATGTAGTGAAGCGCGTTGATTGTGCCGAAATACTGGCCTGAGCCGATCAGGGCCATCCCGGCGCCCGGCTGACCCGCAGCGATGGCCAGGGCGCCGAGCGCCATGGACATGAGCATGGGCTGGGTTCCGGCGGACTGGGCCCCGTCGCGCAGGGTGTGGCGGTTCTTCACGTGACCGGCCTCGTGAGCCAGGACGCCGAGGAGCTCGTTGGGATTGCGCGTGCGCAGGATCAGGCCCGTGTTGATGCCGATGATCCGCCCGCGCGTGGCGAAGGCGTTCAGATCGGGATCGTTGACGAGAAGGACCTCGATCTCCGACGGCTCCAGCCCCATGGCATCGAACACCGGGTCCGACCAGCCGCGGATGATGCCCTCGACCTCGGTGTCGCGGATGGTGGACTGGGCGGAGGCGGGGCCGGCCGCCGCCGTCACGAGGACGGCGGCGGACGCGGCGATCCATCCGAGGATGGAGGACGCGACGCGGGTCGGCCGGATCATGGCGAACTCCTTCGAACGGCGCCCCCGCCTCATGGAGCTAAACTAGGCGCGGTTGATCACAAGCGCCACCATCCCCGTTTCGGTTTCGCGGGCGGAGCCGTGATCTGGTTCGGATCGGCGGCGATGATGGCCGACAGATCGGCCTCAGGGGTCGGCGGGGCCACCGCCTCGGCGGCGACCAGGGTCTCCGGCGCGACGGGTTCCGGCTCGGGTTCCGGCTCGGGCTCGGGCTCGGGCTCGGGCTCGGGCTCGGGCTCGGGCACAGGGGCCGGCTCGGCCTCGACGAAGGCGACTTCCGGCTCCAGCGGCGGGGCAACCTCTTCGACCGTGATTTCGGTCTCGGGGGCGACGACGTCCGTCTCCACGGACGAAGCGGCGGTCTTGCGGCGGACGCGGCGGCGCTGGGGCTCGGCGACGACGACCGGGGCGGGCTCGTCCGAGGCGCCTTCGGGCAGGATGACCGCCATGGGAGCGTCGGGGTCGCCGTCGGCGGGCATGCCTTCGTTGGTGGCGCGGGCCTCGACCTTCAGATCGTGCGGCGCAGCGCGCTCGCCGCCACGGCCACGACCGCGACGACGGCGACGCGAGCGACCGCCTTCGCGATCACCGGCCGTTTCGCCCTCGGGACGTTCGCCGATCATTTCCTCGACGTCGGGCGCGGCTTCGTCGCGGTCACGGGCGGGAGCCGGAGCGCGTTCGGCGCGCGGGGCCGGATTGATCGGGTCGAACCAGACATAGGGGTCGTCCAGCGACGGCGTGCGGCCGCGGACCCAGAAGAAGGCGGCGCCGCCCGAACCCTCGCTGGAGCCTTCGCCATCCTCGCGGATGCGACGTCCGCCGCGACGGCCGCGACGGCGGCGGCGACCGGCCTCGCTGTCGTCATCGTCGCCGAGCGCCTCGGCGTCGGCGGCCACGGGAGCCGATTCCTCGTCGCGACGACCGCCGCGACGGCGGCGTCCACGACCGCGGCCGCGATCGCCGTCGTGACGCTCGGACCGTTCGCGCGGTTCGTCGTCGTCGGAGTCTTCGCGATCCAGGGCGTCGTCGTCGTCCTCGTCGGAGATGAACTCGTCCTCGTCGTCGTCATCGTCCTCATCGGCGAAGGCGCTGTCGTCGAAGTCGTCGTCCAGATCGGCCAGGGTGACCGAGGCTTCGGGAGCGACGAAATCCTCGTTGGTCTCGGTGCGCTCGATGCTGCTTTCGCCCTGTCCCAGGCGGTCGTCGATCTGGATGATGACGGCCAGGCCGCGACGCTCCAGCAGGCGCTGCAGATAATCGCGCTTGTGGTTCAGGATGTAGAGGGCGACGGCCGAGGAGACCTTCAGGTTGATCGAGCCCGCGCCGTTCTTGCCGGCTTCGATGTCCACGGCGCGCAGCACCATAAGAGCAGCCGACTCGGCCGAGCGGACACGACCGGCGCCCTGGCAGTGGGGGCAGACCTCGGTGGCGCCTTCCAGCACGCCGAGGCGGCGGCGCTGGCGGCTGATCTCCATCAGGCCGAAGGAGGAAATGCGGCCCATCTGGATGCGGGCGCGGTCGTGGCTGAGCTCATCCTTGAGGATGCGCTCGACCGTGCGGTTGTTCTTGCCCTCATCCATGTCGATGAAGTCGATGACGACCAGGCCGGCGAGGTCGCGCAGGCGCAGCTGGCGGGCGGCCTCGACGGCGGCTTCGCAATTGGTCTTGAAGGCCGTGGCCTCGACGTTGCGCTCCTTGGTGGCGCGACCCGAGTTGACGTCGATGGCGACGAGAGCCTCGGTCTGGTTGATGACCAGATAGCCGCCGGACTTCAGCGGGACGACCGGCTGGTGGATCTGCGTCAGCAGTTCCTCGATGCCGTTTGCGGCGAACAGGGGCTTGGAGCCCTGATAGAGGTGGACCTTCTTCGCCTGCGAAGGCATCAGCACGCGCATGAAGTCCCGCGCTTCCTTGAAGCCCTCGACCCCCTCGACCTGGATGCCGTCGAAATCCTTGTCGAACATGTCGCGGACCGCGCGACGGACGAGGTTCTCTTCCTCGTAGATCAGCGAGGGCGCGTGGGAGGCGAGGGTGGTCTCGCGGATCGTCTCCCAGAGCCGCAGCAGGTATTCGTAGTCGCGCTTGATCTCGGCCTTGGTGCGCTTGGCGCCGGCCGTGCGGATGATCAGCCCCATGCCGCGCGGCACGTCGAGCGCCGCCGCGGCGGCCTTCAGGCGCTTGCGGTCCGACGCCTGGGTGATCTTGCGAGAGATGCCGCCGCCCTTGCCGGTGTTAGGCATCAGGACGCAGTAACGGCCGGCCAGGGACAGCCAGGTGGTCAGGGCCGCGCCCTTGCCGCCGCGCTCGTCCTTGACGACCTGGACCAGCAGGATCTGGCGGCGCTTGATGACGTCCTGAATCTTATAGCGGCGCATCAGGCGACGCTTCAGGCGTTCCTCTTCGGCCAGACCGCCTTCGGACTCGTCGTCGTCGCGGGCGTGCTCGTCGTCGTGATCGTCGTCGGCCGAATGCGCCTCGGCCATGATGGCTTCGCGGTCGGCGGCCGGGATCTGGTAGTAGTCCGGGTGGATTTCGTTGAAGGCCAGGAAGCCGTGGCGGTTGCCGCCGTACTCGACGAAGGCGGCCTGAAGGCTGGGCTCTACGCGGGTGACCTTGGCGAGGTAGATGTTGCCGCGAAGCTGGCGTTTGGTCTTCGACTCGAAGTCGAATTCCTCAACCTGGCGGCCGTCCACGATAGCGACGCGGGTTTCTTCCGCGTGCGCTGCATCGATAAGCATCGTCTTTGACATTGAAGGTATCTCTCTGGCGCGCTCTGCCGAGACCTTGAGAGGCCGGGGCGGCTCGCCGAACGGGGTAAGGGGCGCGGGCGAGCGTCATCCCGGCGTCGCGGCGGAGGCCGACGACGTTGGCGAACGGCCCGGAAAGGGCGGTCGCGGTCAGGGAGAGGCAGGCGGAAAGGCCCATGGGTTCTGGTCGGTCCTGGACCCGCACGCGCCGATGGGGCGTCGCAAGATCCGGTTCGGATGAGCCCGAGTTCGTCGATCGGTTGGCCAGGCAAGCGCTGGTCCGGTCGATCCGCGAAAGCGGGAAGTCAGCGCCGCGCCGGGGCCGCGCCGATCCGACAATGCGGCGGCGCGATCGTTCGCGGACGAACACAAGCATAGGCATGCCGCACGCGAATGGAAAGGCAGCGCTCTGCTTTAGCTTGAGGACTGTCGGAAAACGCCTGCGCTTAACCCAATCCAAACCGCGCTCTGGCATCAAGGGCCCAACAAAGAAGGTGGGTCGCCGTCAGAATGAACGGTCGCAAGTATTTCAACCTGTCGGTCTGGGGTCCGCGTGAGTGGGCCATGACGGCGCTCGCCCTGCTGGTGCTGGGCGTGGTTCTGCTGATTTCGACGCGCGGGCTGGCGGCCGGGGCGAGCGGAGACGTGCGCGGCGTGCGCTTCGGCGGCGACGTGCAGCGGACGCGGGTGGTCATCGACCTGGATCGCTCGGCGCGCGGCGAGGTGATCGAAAGCGGCGACAACGGCACGCTCGTGCTCACCCTGGCCGGAGTGGGCGCGGGGCGGGGCGTGGACGGGGCCGGATCCGGCCTGGTTCGCGACTGGCGGGTCAGCGCCTCCGGCACGGCCTCGCGCGTGCAACTGGGTCTGGCGCGGACGGCGCGGATCGAGCGCCGCTTCCTGCTGCCGCCCGGAGACGGGGTCGCCTATTATCGCTACGTCATCGACATCGCCGCGACGGGCTCAGGCCCAGTTCCGTCGGCTCAGCGTCAGGCGCCACGGCCCGAGCCGCGTCGGACCGAACGTCCGCTGATCGTCATCGACGCCGGCCACGGCGGGCACGATCCGGGGGCCCAAGGCGCGCATCGCAACGAAAGCGCCGTGACCCTGGCCGCCGCGCTCGCCCTCCGCGACGAACTGAATCGCACGGGCCGGTATCGCGTCATGCTGACCCGCGAGACGGACACCTATGTCGATCTGTATCGGCGCGTGCGGATCGCGCGTCAGGCGGACGCCGATCTGTTCATCTCGCTGCACGCCGACGCCGGGGCGGATCCGGCGACGCGGGGAGCCTCGGTCTATACCTTGTCCGAACAGGGGGCGACGCGAGCCGTGCGTGAGGTGACCCGCAGCGACGACTGGCATCGCGACCTTCATCTTCCGGGCCGCGATCCGTCGGTGGATCGCATCCTGCTGGACATGACCCAGCGCGCGACCCAGAACCGCTCGGCCCAGTTCGCGCGGGTTCTGCTGACCCATCTGGAGGCCGCCGATCATCCGCTGCTGCGACGCAGCCATCGGGATGCGGGTCTGGCCGTGCTGCTGGCCCCCGACGTACCGGCCGTGCTGCTGGAGATGGGGTTCATCACCAATCCCGACGACGAGCGGGCGCTCGGCGACACGGCGCAACGTCGACGACTGGTGCGGGCCGTGGCCGAGGGCATCGACCGGTATTTCCGCGAGCCGGAAGCGCCTCTGCAACTGGCGTCCCTGAGCGGATCGGGCGGTCAGCCCTGACGGGTTGCGTCCGATCCTGACGTCGGCGGGCGTGCAATCGCGGCCGAAAGGCCTACATCGTCCCGATGCGTTTGCGGGTCATCGATCTTGAAACCACCGGCGGGGACCGGACTTCGGAAATCATCGAGGTCGGCATCGTCGACGTGATCGCAGACGGGCAGGGCGGCTGGACCGCGCGTCCGCCGGTGTCGAAGCTGTTCCGGCCGAGGGGCGAAATCTCATTCCACGCCATGGCCGTGCATCACCTGACGCCCGAGCATTTCCACGCCGACGATCCGCACTGCGACGAATATGCGCTGCGCGAGATGTTCGCCGCCCTGGGGCCCGCCGACGCCATGGTGGCCCACAGCGCCCGATTCGAACGAGGGTTCATCGCCGATACCGCGCACGGCGGCCTGCCCTGGATCTGCACGGTGCGATCGGCGAAACAGGCCTGGCCCTCGGCGCCCGGACATTCCAACCAGGTGCTGAGATACTGGCGCGGCTTCCGACTGGACCCCGCCTTGGCCGATCCGGCGCACCGAGCGGGGCCGGACGCCTGGGTGACCGCCCACATCCTGATGGACCTGCTTAAGGAACACCCGGTCGAGCGGATGATCGAATGGACCGCCGCTCCCCGCGAGATGGCCACCGTCCCGTTCGGCAAGCACCGCAGGAAGCCATGGGCGGAGGTGCCAATGGACTACCTGCGATGGATGGCGGGCCAAACGGACATGGATGTCGACGCGGTGTCAGCCGCCCGCGCCGAACTGGAACGGCGAAAAGTCGGCTAGCCCCGTAAGACGACGCGGGCTAAACCGGCCTCTGGGCGCGTAGTCGGAGAGAGTCCTGGTGAAGGTTGCCGAACGGTGGTTCGTGATGGCGGGCATCGGCCTTCTGGGCGCGATCGCGCTCGCGGGGCTGATCGTGGCGGTCTACGCCGCCTGGCTGTTCCATGACCTTCCCGATGCGTCGGAGCTGGCCGACTATCGTCCGCCGACCGCGACGCGGGTCTATGCCGGCGACGGCACCCTGATCGGCGAGTTCTCAGACGAACGCCGCATCTATGTGCCCTACGAGCAGATCCCGACGACCGTGGTGCAGGCCTTCCTGGCCGCCGAGGACCGCAACTTCTTCAATCACGGCGGGATCGACGTGTCCGGTCTGGGCCGGGCGATGTTCAAGAACGTCTTCAACTTCGCCACCGGGCGTCGTCTGGAGGGCGGATCGACCATCACCCAGCAGGTGGCCAAGAACGTCCTGCTGACGAACGAGTCGACCATCGGCCGCAAGCTGAAGGAAGCCATCCTGTCCAGCCGCCTGGAGGCGACGCTGAACAAGGAGCAGATCCTCGAGCTGTACCTGAACGAAATCTTCCTGGGATACCGGTCGTACGGGGTGGCTTCGGCCGCCTACAACTATTTCGGAAAATCGCTCCAGCAGCTGACGCCGGACGAGGCGGCCTTCCTGGCGGCCCTGCCCAAGGGGCCGAACAACTACCATCCGAAACGCCATCCGGGCGCGGCTCTGGGCCGTCGCAACTGGGTGCTGGGCGAGATGGCCCAGAACCAGTTCATCACCCAGGCGCAATACCAAGAAGCCATCGCCCGGCCGTTGAATGCTCGCGATGCGCCACGCCGGGCCGAGTATCAGGACGCCGACTTCTTCGTCGAGGAGGCGCGTCGTCAGGCCGCCGCCAACCCTGAGTTCGGGGCCCAGCTGAACGCGGGCGGCTTCTATATGCGGACCACGCTGGATCCGTCGTTGCAGACGGCCGCGCGCGACGCCCTTATGAAGGGTCTGGAGAACTACGACCGCCGCCACGGCTGGCGCGGAGCTTGGGGCACGACCGATTTCGCACCGGGCTGGCAGGCCGTGGCCCTGCGCCAGCAGACCCCGCCGGAGCGTCGCGCCTGGCGCGCCGCCGCCGTCGAGAGCGTGTCGGGCAATACGGTCCAGATCCGCACCGCGCGCGACGACACGACCGGAACCCTGATCGCGGCCGACGCCGCCTGGGCCAACGCAAACCGTCCGCTCAAGCGCGGCGACCTGATCTTCGTCGAGCCCCGCAACGGTCAATTCGCACTGAAACAGGTGCCGGCCGTGAACGGCGCCATGGTGGCCATCGAACCGCAGTCGGGCCGGGTCCTGGCCATGGTCGGCGGCTATTCCTACGCCTTGAGCAGCTTCAACCGCGCGACCCAGGCCCAGCGCCAGCCGGGGTCGTCGTTCAAGCCGTTCGTCTATGCAGCCGCCCTGGAGGGCGACTTCACGCCCGCCTCGATCGTGGTCGACGGCCCGATCAGCTTCGCCGGTGGGCCGGGCGGACGCCGTTGGACGCCCGAGAACTACAGCCGCCGCTATTACGGCCCCTCGACCTTGCGTCGGGGGCTGGAGCTGTCGCGCAACGTCATGACCGTGCGGCTGGCCAACACCATCGGCATGGACAAGGTCGTCGATCTGGCCGCCCGCATGGGGGTCGCCGACAACCTGCAGCCCAATCTGTCGGTGTCGCTGGGGGCCGGGGAGGTCACGGCCTATCACCTGACCGCCGCCTACGCCGCCTTCGTCAACGGCGGGCGCAGGGTCGATCCCTATCTGATCGAGTATGTCCAGGACCGGGACGGCGAGACCATCTACCGGGCCGACCAGCGCCGCTGCCGCGACTGCGGTCGCGCCTTCTCGGGACAGGCCTCGCCCTTCCTGGAACCGCGCGGGACCCAGGTCATCGATCCGATCACCGCCTATCAGATTTCGTCCATGCTCGAGGGCGTAATCCAGCGTGGTACGGCCGCCTCGGCCCGAGGGCTGGGTCGCTGGGTCGGCGGCAAGACCGGCACGACCAACGAATACCGCTCGGCCTGGTTCGTCGGCTTCACGACCGACATCGTGGTCGGGGTCTATATCGGTTTCGACGACAACCGATCGCTGGGCTCCGGAGAGGCCGGCGCTTCGGCCGCCGTGCCCATCTTCACCGACTTCATGACGGTGGCCCTCAGGGAGCGTCCGGCGCGTCCGTTCGTCCGTCCGCGCGGCGCGATCTTCCGCAACGTGAACGGCATCGAGGAAGCCTTCCGTCCCGGCACAGAACGGCGTCGCGAGCAGGAACGGCGCGAGACCGGTCCGGTCGCGCCCGTGGGCCCGCAGAACTACAACGAGGTCATCCGGCGTGAGCAGGAAGCTGCCGCAGGCGTCAGCCCGTCCGCGCCCGCCCCGACGGCTCCCCCGCCGCCGAGGCAGGAACCGGCGCGGGATCTGGACGGGTTGTTCTAAAGGGGTGAGTAGGCCTTAGGGCTTGGACAGATCGATTCCGACCAAGCTCTAAGACCTAAGCCCTCTTCCCCAAACGACCTGCGCCATCTATCTCCGCCCCTCCGCACCGTGAGGATTTGCATATGAGACCGGATGTCGAGGCCATGAAGGCCGACATCGAGCAGAGCGTCGCTCTGCTCAGGAGGCGTCTTTGACTGGGATGTCGCCAATCGAAAGCTCGATGAGCTGAACGCCCGGGTCGAAGACCCGACCCTGTGGGACAAGCCCGACGAGGCTCAGGCCGTCAGTCGCGAACGCGCCCAGCTGGAAGCCAAGATCAACAGCGTCAAGGAGATGATCCGCGATCTGGAGGACGGCGTGATGCTGTCCGAAATGGCCGAGGAAGAGGGCGACGAGGCAACGCTGGACGAAGCGCGCGCCGCCCTGAAGGCCATCAAGGACCGCGCCGCTCGGGCCGAGCTGGAGGCGCTGCTGTCCGGCGAGGCCGACGGTAACGACGCCTATCTGGAAGTGAACTCCGGCGCCGGAGGGACCGAGTCCAACGACTGGGCCGGGATGCTGCTGCGGATGTATTCCCGCTGGGCCAAGGCGCACGGCTACGAGGTCGAGATCGAGGCCCTGGAAGAGGGCGAACAGGCCGGCGTCAAGTCGGCGACGGTCCTGATCACCGGGCCGAACGCCTACGGATGGCTGAAGTCGGAATCGGGCGTGCACCGTCTGGTGCGGATCAGCCCGTATGACGCCGCTGCCAAGCGCCACACCTCGTTCGCCTCGATCGGGGTTTCGCCGGTCGTGGACGACACGATCGAGATCGACATCAACCCGTCCGACGTGCGGACCGACACCTATCGGGCCTCCGGCTCGGGCGGCCAGCACATCAACAAGACCGACTCCGCCGTCCGCCTGACGCACATTCCGACCAATACGGTCGTGGCCTGTCAGGCCGGGCGGTCGCAGCACCAGAACCGCGAGATGGCGTGGAAGATGCTGCGCGGGCGCTTGTACGAGCTGGAATTGCAGAAGCGCGAGGCGGCGGCCCAGGCGCTGGCCGACGCCAAGACCGACATCGGCTGGGGCCACCAGATCCGGTCCTACGTCCTGCAGCCGTATCAGATGGTCAAGGACCTGAGGACCGAGGTCGAGACCTCGGATACGCAAGGGGTTCTGGACGGCGACCTGGACCCGTTCATGGGCGCCGCCCTGGCGGCCCGGGTCGGCGAGACCCGGGGCTCGACCGTCGACTAGACATGAAAAAGGGCGGCTTCCGGAGAAGCCGCCCTTCGCATTTCAGCCTGTCGGCCGGATCAGACCGACTTCAGATCGATGACCTGGGGCGCGGGCTCGGCCCGCGCGGGAGCGGCGGGGGCGTCAAAGTCCGAAGCGGCCGGGGCTGGCGCGGCGACGACCGGCCGGGGCGCCGGAGCCACCGGCGCCGGCGCTTCGCGGCGGCTTTGCAGGACGCGGCCCTGGAAATAGGCGCCGATGTCGATCGACAGTTGTTCGGCGGTGATGTCGCCGTCGACATAGGCGGTCGAGACCAGCTTGACCTGTTTGCCGGTGACGGCGCCGACGACGCGGCCGCGGACCTCGAGATAATCGGCGGTGACGTTGCCTTCGATGGCGCCAGTCTCGCCAACGATCAGGCGGCCGACACGAACGTCGCCCTTGATCGAGCCGTCGACCTGCAGGTCGCCGCCGCCCGAGATGCCGCCCTCGAACTGCAGGTCTGACGACAGCGTCGACAGGCCCCGCGAGGAGGCGATGGGCGAGGGGGCGGGCGCGGGCGCCGCGCGGTTCATGCCGCCCGACGACGGCAGATCCGGCAGGGGCGGGATCGGCGGCGCGTTCGACGGGCGGTCCGGCGTGGCGGGGGCGGGGGATTTGGTCTTATTGAACAAGGGTGTCTCCTGCTCTCATAAAGCGGGCGGGGTTCTGCGGGCGGCCGTCCATCCACACTTCATAGTGCAGGTGCACGCCGGTCGAGCGTCCTGTCGTGCCCATGGCCCCGATCCGCTGGCCCAGCGCGATGCGCTGGCCGGGCTGGACGGCCATGGCGTTCAGATGGGCGAAGCGGGTCTTGAAACCGCGCCCGTGGTCTATCTCAACGGTGTTGCCATACCCTGAACGAACGCCGGCGAAAGACACGATTCCGGGAGCGGTGGCGTAGATCGGGGTGTTTAGAGGGGCGGCGAAGTCCTGGCCCTGATGGACCGCCGGACGGCCGTTGAACGGATCAAAACGGACACCGAAGCCGGAGGTGGTGCGGGCTTGGGTCGGGCGGTCGAAGGGCAGGTGTTCGGCGGCGTCGGCCAGACCGCGCATCTCCGACAGGTTGTCGGCGGCGTGGCGGATACGGACGGCGAACGGCTCATCGACGTCGAGGATGGCGGCCAAGGCCTGCGGGTCCTTGGCCTCGACCAGCGGGCCGCCCAGGGCCGAACCGGCGGCGGCGTAGGCGGCGGGGTTCAGGCCGGCGAGACGGAAGGCGAGGCGGAGGCGTTCGGCGCGGGTCTGGGCGAAGTCGCCGGCGCGCTCGATCAGACGCTCCTGATCCATGCGAACCGCGACGATGCGCTGAACCGGACGGGCGTGATCCAGCGGGGCGGCGGGAGCGAGAGCGGCCTGGGCGCCGTCGACGCCGTGGAACATGCTCATGACGCCGGTCAGGGCCGCGTGACGGCGCTCGACCATCTGAGCCATTTCATCGAGCCCTCCGGTTGTGGCGGTCATTCGCACGACGGCGGTCTCAAGACGGGCCTGCAGGTCGGCGTTCAGGCGTTCGGAGGCGGCGCGCGCCTTGACCACTTCGGAGTCGGCCTGGCTGCGGGTGACCAAGTCGAAGATGAAGCCGCCCGAGGCGACTAGGGTCCAGGCGGCGGCCGCGACGGCGACCCCCGCGAGCATCATCTGCTTCTTGCTGGTCAGGACGTGACCGCGAATGTCGCCGTTGGTGCGTAGGAACAGATGGCGCTCGGGAAACCAGCGCTCGATCAAAGAGGGCTTCGCCGCCCCTGTTTCTCCAGCCATTCGAACACGCCCCCACGCTCGGGACGCTTTATCAAGGAGTAGCTTGGGAACGGCAATACCGTTCACGCAATGTTAACCACGTTGCAGACCAGAAGGGGAGAAAACGAATCTACAGGTCAGTAGATTCGCGTCGTTGGGGTAATCGCCTAGACTGTAGAGCGGCTCCCTATAACTAGAGTTCTCAGCAGGCGACGGGCTAGAGCTCTCTCGCGGCCGCCAGAACGGCGTCGGCGTGGTCCTTGACGCGGACCTGACGCCAGACCCTGCGCACCACCCCTTCGCCGTCGATCAGGAATGTCGCCCGCTCGATGCCCATATATTCACGGCCGTAGAGGGTCTTCAGGACCCAGACGCCATAGGCGTCGGTGACAGCCCCGGCCTCGTCGGAGCCCAGGATGACATGGAGGTCGTGCTTGGCCTTGAAACGGTCGAGCTTCTTCACCGGATCGCGCGAGATGCCGATGACCGTGACGCCGAGGGCGGCGAAGTCTGCGGCGCGGGTCGAGAAGTCGACAGCCTCATTGGTGCAGCTGGGCGTGTCGGCTTTCGGATAGAAGAAGATGGCGGTCGGGCCGTCGAGGGTGGCGCGACCGCCATTGTCGGCGGGGATGTCGAATACGGGGGCTTTAGAGTCTTCGGTGATTTCGGACATCAGACGGGTCTCACCAGCATCAGCTTCTTCTTGCCCGCCGCCAGCTTGATGACGCCGTCCGCATTGACGTCTGACACTTCGATCAGTCGGGCGCCGTCGGTGATGGCCTCGTCGTTGAGGCGCAAACCTCCACCCTGGGCCATGCGACGCGCCTCGCCGTTGGAGGCGGTCAGACCCGCCTTGGTGGCGACGGCCGCCAGCATGGCGCCGATAACCTCCGAGGCGGGCAGTTCGATGGTTGGCAGGTCGGCGGACAGCGTGCCTTGCTCGAAAGCGCTCTCGGCAGCCGCGCGGGCGGACGCCGCCGCCTCCGCTCCGTGCAGAAGCGTCGTCGCCGCATCGGCCAGGGCCTTCTTGGCGTCGTTGATCTTCGCGCCTTCCAGCGCCTCGAACCCGGCGATCTCGTCCAGCGACAGGTCGGTGAACAGGCGCATGAAGCGGCCGACGTCGGCGTCCTCGGCGTTCCGCCAGAACTGCCAGTAGTCGTAGGGGCTGAGCTGTTCCGAGTTCAGCCAGATCGCCCCTTGCGCCGTCTTGCCCATCTTGCCGCCCGAGGCCGTGGTCAGCAGCGGCGTGGTCAGGCCGAAGGCGGATTTCTGATCCACGCGACGCACCAGGTCGACGCCGGAGACGATGTTGCCCCACTGGTCCGACCCGCCCATCTGAAGCGTGACGTTCCTGGCGCGATTCAGCTCGAGAAAGTCCACCGACTGCATCAGCATGTAGTTGAACTCGAGGAAGGTCATCGGCTGTTCCCGTTCCAACCTCAGCTTGACCGAGTCGAAGGCCAGCATGCGGTTGACGGTGAACTGCGTGCCGAAGTCGCGCAGGAACTGGATGTAGCCGTAGCCCGACAGCCAGTCGTCGTTGTTGACCATGACCGCGTCGGTCGGCCCGTCCCCGAAGCTCAGGAATTTGGCGAACACCGTCTTGATGGTGTCGATGTTCGACCGGATCGTCTCGTCGGTCAGCTGCGGACGCGAGGCGTCCTTGCCGGTCGGGTCGCCGACCTTGGTCGTGCCGCCGCCCATCAGGACGATGGGCTTGCCGCCCGCCTGCTGCAGCCGGCGCAGCATCATGATCTGGATCAGGCTGCCGACGTGTAGCGAGGGCGCCGTGGCGTCAAAGCCGATATAGCCTGCGACCACGCCGGAATTCGCCGCCGCATCCAGCTCGGCCGGATGGGTGATCTGATGAATATAGCCGCGCGCCTGAAGCGTCTGCAGGAAGTCGGACTGGAAGCTTTGTTCGGTCATGGTCGGCTCCGTTAGCAGGGAGGCCGGCGCTTTGTCTCGCGCCGGCAAGATGCGGCGCAGGGGTTCGCAGCCGCTCGATCAGGTCGAGGGGCGGCAATAGAGGCCGGAGAGGGCGCGTGCGGCGAACATGGGCCGGTTGGTAGCGGTCGCGGTTGACCGGCGTCAAGCGGACGCTATCGGTTGGGGATGATCGTCAGCCTGGTTCCATACCCCGACCCGGACCACGTCTATCCCGAAGCGATCTCGGTCGAGTTCGAGCGTGAGGGCGCGCTGCTGTGGCTGCGGTTCATCGTCGACGACAATCCGGACTTCATCGCCTGGCCCGGGAAGGCGCCGGTCGGTCGGGCCGACGAGCTGTGGAAGCACACCTGTTTCGAGGCGTTCGTCGCCACAGATGACGGCTATCGCGAGTTCAACCTGTCGCCCTCGGGCCAGTGGGCCAGCTATCGCTTCGACAGCTATCGCGAGGGCATGCGGCCCGCCGCCGAGGTGTGCGTGGTCGAGGGACTGGACGGCGGTCGCGACTATGTCGCGCTGGAGGGGCGGATCGAACTGCCGGTCGAGGCGACCCGGTTGGCCCTGTCAGCCGTGATCGAGACCGTCGATGGAGCGAAGACCTGGTGGGCGCTGGCGCATCCGTCGGATAAGCCGGACTTCCATCATCCCGATTCCTTCGTTCTGGACCTGCCATGAAATTCGGCATCGACCGCGTTCTCTCCGAGCCCGAACTGCTGGCCGCGCTGAAGGGGCGGCGGGTGGCGCTGGTGGCGCATCCGGCGTCGGTGACGGCGGACCTGACCCATTCCATCGACGCCCTGATCGGGGCGGGGGTCAACATCACCGCCGCCTTCGGTCCCCAGCACGGGATGAAGGGCGACCTGCAGGACAATATGATGGAGAGCCCGGACTACACCGATCCGGTCCATGGCTTCCCCGTCTTCAGCCTGTACGGCGAGGTGCGCCGGCCGCGCGGTCAGTGGATGAACACCTTCGACATCGTCCTGATCGACCTGCAGGACCTGGGGTGCCGCATCTACACCTTCATCACGACCCTGCTCTACATGCTGGAAGCAGCGGGCAAGCATGGCAAGGAGGTCTGGGTGCTCGACCGGCCGAACCCTGCCGGGCGGCCGGCCGAGGGCACGACCCTGGTCCCGGGCTGGGAAAGCTTCGTCGGCGCCGGCCCCATGCCGATGCGGCATGGCCTGACCCTGGGGGAACTGGGCCACTGGTTTATCGATCACTTCAAGCTCAAGGTCGCTTACCGCGTCATCGAGATGCACGGTTACGACCCCGAGGCCGGGCCGGGTTACGGCTGGCCGCTGGGCGAACGCGCCTGGATCAACCCCAGCCCCAATGCGCCAAACCTGTCGATGGCGCGGGCCTACCCTGGCACGGTGATGGTCGAGGGCGCGACGATCTCGGAGGGGCGCGGCACGACCCGGCCGCTGGAGCTGTTTGGCGCCCCCGACATCGACACCCGCGCCGTGATCGCCGAGATGAAGGCCTTCGCGCCGGAATGGGTGAAGGGCTGTGTGCTGCGGGACATCTGGTTCGAGCCGACCTTCCATAAACATGTCGGCCAGCTATGTTCGGGCGTGCAGATCCACGTGGAGGGGCCGCACTACGACCACGCCGCCTTCCGGCCGTGGCGGGTCCTAGCCCTGGGCTTCAAGGCCATCCGGCGGCTGTATCCGGACTACGACCTGTGGCGGGACTTCCCATATGAGTATGCCTTCGGGAAGCTGCCGATCGACGTGATCAACGGCGGGCCGGCCTTGCGCGAATGGGTCGATGACGCGAACTCGACAGCCGCCGATCTGGACGCCGTCGCGGGGCCGGACGAAGCAGCCTGGATCGAGGCGCGCAAGCCGTATCTGATCTACTGATCTAAAACCGCCGCGCCACGCCCACGCCGAACTCCAGGTCCGGGCTGTCGTCGTTGAGGCCGAAGTTCAGGCCGAAGTCCACCTGGGCGTCGGGCATAGAGGGTGGGGTCCAGACGGCGGTCAGGTCGAAGGTGGATTGCGTTACGGCCTCGATCGGATCGTCATCACGGCTGACCCATAGCTCGGCGCCGAGCGCCCACTGGCCGAACCCCCGACCGACGCCTGCGACCATCGTGTAGGCGGCGTGGCGGCCTGCGCCGTCGCTATCGGCGACGATGTCGATCTCGGGCGAGAGAGACAGACCCCAGTCATCGTTGAGCGGCAGGGCCATAGGCAGCACGACGCCGCCCTCGATACCGTCGCCGCGTACGTCGCGCGAGCCGCTTGGGGCGGTGATGAAACCGGCCAACGCCACGGAGACGCCGGACCCATCCGGATTGGCCAGGGAGTGGCGGAAGCCGATCTGGATGTCGCTGGTCCCGTCGGCGGTCTCTGTGTCGCCGGTGGAGCGGTCCGTCACCTTTTCGTGGGTCCAGGAGGTGATGCCGAACTGAAATTCGGTCCTCGGCGTCAGGCCGTAACGGAGAAAGAGATCGCCGTAGGCCCAGCTCTCGGCCTTGACGCCTTGGTCCGACTGGCGCGCGCCATCGACCAAGCCAACTTCCGCCTGCCAGCGACCCACATCGAGTATGCAGGTCGGCGTGCCTTTTCCGGGACGGTCGGCGCAAAAAGGACGCAAGCTGGCGTCCTGGGCGACGGCGGGCGCCGCGAACAGGGCTGAGGCGATCAACAGGAAGGGCAGGGCGTGCATTCGAATCTCCATTGCGGTCGGAATACTCCCGCTTGGCGATGACTGCTGTCTCGCTCGCGCCACAATGGCCGCCGAACCTCTGGTGGCGGAGGGGCTCGATGGTCGAACTTATGATGGCGCTGGCGATCGCCACGCAGGATGTGTCGCCCGAGGTGCTGGCGCGGATCTCGCCGGTTCAGGCGGCGATTGACGCCGAGGTCGCGCGCCAAGCCGCCCTGCCGCCGGCCCGCAACGACGCCGAGCGTCTGGACCGGATGGGGGCGATGGATCAGGTCGGTCGGCGCGGCCTGATCCCCATCGACCTCAACGACCTGCCCGAGGGCGAGCGTCAAGCGGCCAACGACGCCCTTTGGGCGCCCGTCACGGCCATGGATCATCGTCTGACCGCCAAGCTCCTGAAGATGATCCCGCCCAAGGGCTGGTTCCTTCAGTCGGTCTATGGGCGGCAAGGCGCAGGGGCGGCCTTCCTTATCATACAGCATTCCGAACTGGAGCACTGGCGAAGGTTCGTGCCGGTGCTGGAGCCGCTCGTCGCGACCGGGGAGGTCGAGGGTCAGAGCTATGGCCTGATGTACGACAGGCTGGCGATCAACGAAGGCCGGCCACAGCGGTACGGAACGCAGATGACCTGCGTCGGCGGCCGGTGGGTCATCGACCGCGAAAACCTGGAAGACCCCGAGAATGTCGAAGCCCGCCGCGAGGCTATGGGCTTTCCGTGGACGCTGGCTGAATATGAGGCGCGGTTCGCCGACTATCCCGCCTGCACGCCGCGCTGATCAGGCCGGCTTTTCTTCCAGCCGCTTGTCCAGATAGGCGCCGACGCGGCGGTCCACGGCGTCGATGTGGTCCTGCCAGAAGTGGCTGGCGCCTTCTTCGAGCTCGTAGTCGATGACGATGCCCTTCTGGGTGCGCAGCTTGTTGACCACGCGCTCGACCTCGACCGGCGGGACGATGCTGTCGGCCGTGCCGTGCAGGAACAGGCCGGACGCCGGGCAGGGGGCCAGGAAGGAGAAGTCGTACATGTTCGACGGCGGCGACACCGAGATGAAGCCGTCCGTCTCGGGGCGACGCATCAGAAGCTGCATGCCGATGTAGGCCCCGAACTGATAGCCGGCGACCCAGGTCTGGGTGGCGGCGGGGTTGTTGGCCTGGAGCCAGTCCAGGGCCGTGGCCGCATCGGCCAGCTCGCCGATGCCCGAGTCGAACTCGCCCTGGGACTTGCCGACGCCGCGCGAGTTGTAGCGCAGGGTCGCGAAGCCGCGCTTCACGAACAGCTGGTACAGGGTCACCGCGACCGGGTTGTTCATGTGCCCGCCCGCCTTGGGGTGGGGATGCAGGATCAGGGCGATCGGCGCATTGGCGCGCTTGCCGGGGGAATAACGGCCTTCGATGCGGCCGGAGGCGCCGGGCAGGATGACTTCAGGCATTGGGGCTCCTTGGGGGCTCCGGAATCCGTTCACTTATGTCGTTTCGGGCCGCCGGAATACTTGACCACAGGGGTAGGACTTTCTAAGTCCCACCTGCGTTCGGCCGCCTCGCGAAGCGGCGGGTCATAGCACAAGACCCCTGAAAAGCGCGCGATTTTTGAGGATGGGCGATGCGACTGTCGACCAAGGGACGATACGCCGTGATGGCGATGGCCGATCTGGCCCGGCACGGCCGCTCGGACGCCGGCGAAGGCCGCGCCGTGTCTCTGGCCGAGATCGCCACGCGCCAGGAAATTTCATTGAGTTATCTCGAACAGCTGTTTGCTCGCCTGAGAAAGAGCGGTCTGGTGCGCAGCGTGCGCGGTCCGGGCGGCGGCTATCGTCTCGCCAAGACGGCCGGCGAAACTGTGGTGTCCGAAATCGTCCTGGCGGTCGATGAGCCGATCCGGGCGACGCGCTGCGCCGCCCACGGCACGCCGCGCGGCTGCATGCTGGGCGGCGAGCGCTGCATCACCCACAATCTGTGGGAAGATCTCGGCGACGAAATCCACCGCTATCTGTCCAGTGTCTCGCTGGAAGACGTGATCCTGAACCGCACGTCCAGGCGGCCGGCTGCGCGTAAAGTCGGGGTGGCGGCATGAGCGGCGTCTATCTCGACTACAACGCCTCGGCCCTGGTGCGGCCCGAGGTGCTTCAGGTCATGGCGGAGGCCCTGGCCGACAACGGCAATCCGTCGGCGGTCCATGCGGCCGGACGGCGCGCGCGGGCGCGGGTCGAAACGGCGCGGGCCAAGGTGGCCGCACTGGTCGGGGCCGATCCGACGGCGGTCGTCTTCACCTCGGGCGGCACTGAGGCGAACGCGCAAGGTTTGCAGAGCGCCATCGCTGCGGGCTGCGAGCGATTGATCGTCTGCGCCACCGAGCACCCTTGCGTGATCGAGGCGGCCATGGCGTCCGGCAAGTCGGTCAAGCCGCTGCCGGTGGATGCGAAGGGCGTCATCGACCTGGTCAAACTGGGTCAGCTGCTGAACCAGACCGGCGGCCGGGCCGTCGTCGCCATCCATCACGCCAACAACGAAAGCGGCGTGATCCAGCCGATCGCCGAGGCGGCGCGTCTTGTGCGGGCGGCCAAGGGCTGGCTGCACGTCGACGCCATCCAGTCGACGGGCAAGATCCCGGTCGATATGCGCGCGCTCGGCGCCGACAGCCTGACCCTGTCCGCGCACAAGCTGGGCGGACCGCAGGGCGTTGGGGCGCTGGTGCTCGGCGAGGGCGCGTCGGCGGTTCGCATCATTCACGGCGCCGGTCAGGAGCGCGGCCTCCGCGCCGGGACCGAGAATGTGCCGGGCATCGCGGGCTTCGGCGTCGCCGCCGACTGCGCCGTGCGTGATCTGCCGAAGGCCGAGGCGCACCGTCCGTGGCGCGATGCGGCAGAGGCGGCCGTGGAGGCGGCCGGGGCAACCATCCTGGGCAAGGGCGCGCCGCGTCTGCCCAACACCCTGTTCCTGTCCGTGCCCGGCTGGGACAGCCCGCAGCAGCTGATCGTGCTGGATCTGGACGGCGTCATGGTCTCGGCCGGCAGCGCCTGTTCCTCCGGCAAGACTAAGCCGAGCCGCGCCATCGTGGCCATGGGGCGGATGGATCTGGCCACCGGCGGCGTGCGCGTCTCGGGCGGCTGGGGCACGACGGAGGGGGACTGGATCAGGTTCGCCGAAGCTTGGGTGAAGGCCTGGGATCGGCAGAAGTCGCGCGCCGCCGAGCGCGCGAAGGAAGTTGCGTAACAAGCCATGGCCGCCGTTCAGGAAACCATCGACGCCGTCGCCGCCCTCGAGAAATACGAGCACGGTTTCACGTCCGACATCGAGACGGAATACGCCCCGCGCGGGCTGAACGCCGACATCGTGCGCTTCATCTCCGAGAAGAAGGGCGAGCCGGAGTGGATGCTGGAATGGCGTCTGGCCGCCTATGAGCGCTGGCTGGCGATGGAGGAGCCGACCTGGGCGGCGGTGAAGTACGAGCCGGTCGACTACCAGTCGCTGTTCTATTACGCCGCGCCGAAAAAAAAGGACGGGCCCAAGTCGCTGGACGAAGTCGATCCGGAAATCCTCGAGGTCTACAAGAAGCTGGGCATCCCCCTGAGCGAACAGGCGGTGCTGGCGGGCGTCGAAGGCGCGCCGCGCTACGCCGTGGACGCCGTGTTCGACAGCGTCAGCGTGGTCACCACCTTCAAGGCCGAGCTGGCCAAGGTCGGCGTGATTTTCATGCCCATTTCCGAGGCCTTGCGCGAGTATCCTGATTTGGTGCGGCAATATCTGGGATCGGTCGTGCCGGTCTCGGACAACTATTTCGCGGCGCTGAATTCGGCGGTCTTCTCCGACGGTTCGTTCGTCTACATTCCGCCGGGCGTGCGCTGCCCGATGGAGCTGTCGACCTATTTCCGCATCAACGCCAGCCAGACCGGTCAGTTCGAACGCACCCTGATCATCGCCGACAAGGGCAGCTACGTCTCGTATCTGGAGGGCTGCACCGCCCCGATGCGAGACGAGAACCAGCTGCATGCAGCGGTGGTCGAACTGGTCGCGCTGGACGACGCCGAGATCAAATATTCGACGGTCCAGAACTGGTACCCCGGCGATGCCGAGGGCAAGGGCGGCATCTACAACTTCGTCACCAAGCGCGCCGACTGTCGAGGCGACCGGTCCAAAGTCTCGTGGACCCAGGTCGAGACGGGCTCGGCCGTGACCTGGAAATACCCCTCCTGCATCCTCAAGGGCGAGGAGAGCTCGGGCGAGTTCTATTCGATCGCCATCACCAACGGGCATCAGCAGGCCGACACCGGCACCAAGATGATCCACCTGGGCAAGAACTCGAAGTCGCGCATCGTCGCCAAGGCGGTGTCGGCTGGAAAATCGGACTCGACCTATCGCGGCCTCGTCTCGGTCCATCCGAAGGCGACGGGGGTGCGCAACTTCACCCAGTGCGACAGCCTGCTGATCGGCAAGGACTGCGGATCCCACACCGTGCCCTATATCGAGGCCCGCAACGGCTCGGCCCAGCTTGAGCACGAGGCGACGACGACGCGTCTGTCGGACGATCAGCTGTTCTACGCCCAGCAGCGCGGGCTTTCGCAGGAAGAGGCGGTGGCCCTGCTGGTCAACGGCTTCGTCCGCGACGTGATGCAGAAGCTGCCGATGGAGTTCGCCGTCGAGGCCCAGAAGCTGGTGGCGATCAGTCTGGAAGGGAGCGTGGGGTGAGCTACCCTGTCGCCTACCTCGAGGCCGCGCACCAGCACAGCAGCGGTCACAAGGCGGAGCTTGAAGTCAGTCAGGTCTGCGGCTGCTTCTATTGCCTGCAAAACTACGCGCCGAAGGAGATCGAAAACTGGATCGAAGAGCCGGGCGGCACGGCCTTGTGTCCGCAGTGTTCCATCGACTCTGTCATCGGCGACGCCTCGGGCTACCCGGTAAACAAGCCGGACTTCCTCGATGCCATGCACGAATATTGGTTTCAGAGAACCGTGACGATTCCGGACGTCGAACCAAAAGCCAATACCAACAGCGCGACCTCCCTGCTTCGCCGCCTTTTTTCGAAGACCAACTGAATGCTCTCCATCTCCAACCTCCACGTCTCCGTCGGCGACAAGCCGATCCTCAAGGGGCTGACGCTCGACGTTCCCGCCGGCGAGGTGCACGCCATCATGGGGCCGAACGGGGCGGGTAAGTCCACGCTCGGCTACGCCCTGTCGGGTCGGCCCGGCTATGAGGCGACCGAAGGCGCCGTCGTCTGGAACGGCGAGGACCTGCTGGACCTCGACCCGGCCGAGCGGGCGGCCAAGGGCGTCTTCCTGTCGTTCCAGTATCCGATCGAGATTCCGGGCGTGCCGGCCCTGACCTTCGTGCGCACGGCCCTGAACGCCCAGCGTCGTCAACGCGGCGAGGACGAGGTCTCGGCGCCGGCCTTCCTGAAGCTGGTCCGGGAGGCGTCCAAGGCGCTGAAGATGGACTTCGACATGCTGAAACGGCCGCTGAACGTCGGCTTCTCGGGCGGCGAGAAGAAGCGGATGGAGATCCTGCAGATGGCCCTTCTGGAGCCGTCGCTGCTGATCCTCGACGAGACCGATTCCGGCCTCGACATCGACGCCCTGCGCATCGTGTCGGAGGGGGTGAATGCGCTGCGTTCGCCCGACCGCTCGATGCTGGTCATCACCCACTATCAGCGCCTGCTCGACTACATCAAACCGGACCGGGTCCATGTGCTGGCCGCCGGCCGCATCGTCGCCTCGGGCGGCCCGGAACTGGCGCTGCAGCTGGAGGCGGAAGGGTATGACAAATACCTGCCGCAGGCCGCGTGATGGTGCAGCCGAAGATCGACCTGACCGACGCCTCGACCTTCCCGTCGCGGCGGGTGGAGGCTTGGAAATACAGCGACCTGCGTCGATATCTGCGCGAGGCGCCTGAGCCGTCGCCGACCACGGCCGTCGGCCCGCCGGGACCCTTCTACGAGCTGGGCGGCGAGGCGATCGTCTTCGCCAACGGCCGCCCGGTGGGCGTGACCGACTTCATCGCCTCGGGCGAACAGACCCTTCGTCTGCGCTTCATCTCCCAGGCCGAGGGGACGGGCCACACGGCCGCTGCGCGCGTCGTGGCGCGGCCGGGCGCCAAGCTGCTGCTGCTGGAAACCCATGAGGGGACCGGCTCGGCCTATGTCGCTCACAACCGGCTCGACATCGACGTGGCCTCGGGCGCCGAGGTGACCCGCGTTGTCCTGGTCGAGGAGCCGGAAGACGCCATCTCCGTCACCGACATCGACGTGAAGGTGGCCAAGGGCGGGACCTATCGCCAGACGACGATCGCGACGGGCGCCAAGCTGCAACGCCAGACCACGACGCTCGCTCATGGCGGGGAGGGCGCTGACGTCCGCATCGACGGCCTCTACGCCCTGACGGGTTCGCGTCAGTCCGACCTGACCAGCGTGGTCCGCCACGAGGGCGAGAACGGCGTCACGTCGCAACTGACCAAGGGCGTCGCCGCCGACACCGCGCGCGGCGTGTTCCAGGGCAAGATCGTGGTCGAACGCGGCGCGGATGGGACGGATGCCCGCATGGGCCACCACGCCCTGATCCTGGGCGAACGCGCCGAGATCGACGCCAAGCCGGAGCTGGAGATCTACGCCGACGACGTGCAGTGCGCGCACGGCAACACGATCGGCAATCTGGACGAGAGCGCCCTGTTCTACATGCAGCAGCGCGGCATTCCGGCGGACGAGGCGCGGGCGCTGCTGACCCAGGCCTTCCTGTTCGAGGTGGTCGATCGGATCGAATACGAAGATGCACGGGAGGTGGTCCGGTCATGGCTGACGGAACGCCTGTAGTCTCCGCGACTCGCTTCGACCCCTACGCGGCGCGGGCCCAGTTCCCGATCCTGTCGCGGACGGTGAACGGCAAGCCTCTGGTCTATCTCGACAGCGCCGCCTCGGCCCAGAAGCCGCGTGTGGTGATCGACGCCCTCACCAGCGCGATGGAGGGAAGCTACTCCAATGTCCACCGCGGTCTGCACACCCTGGCCAACGAGACGACCGAAGCCTTCGAGGCCGCGCGCGAGACCGTCGCCCGCTTCCTGAACGCCGAGAGCGCCGAACAGATCGTCTGGACCAAGGGCGGGACCGAGGCGATCAATCTGGTCGCCGCCGGGCTGGGTCAGACGCTGACGGCCGGCGACGAGATCGTCGTCACCCAGATGGAGCACCACGCCAACATCGTGTCCTGGTCCATGCTTCGCGACCGGCTGGGCGTGGTGCTGAAATGGGCGCCCGTGCTGGACGACGGTTCGCTGGACATGGCGGGTCTGGCCGCCCTTATCGGGCCGAGGACAAGGTTGGTCGCTGTCACCCACATGTCGAACGTGCTGGGCACGATCAACGATGTTCGCGCCGTCGCCGATCTGGCCCATGCGGCTGGGGCGCTGGTGCTGGTCGACGGGTGCCAGGGCGCGGTTCACTGCAGCCCCGACGTTCAGGCGCTGGACTGCGACTTCTATGTCTTCACTGGCCACAAGCTGTATGGCCCGACCGGCATCGGCGGCATGTATGGAAAGCGGGCCGCGCTGGAGGCCCTGCCGCCCTATCAGGGCGGGGGCGAGATGATCGGGACAGTCACCGAGGACCGCGTCACCTACGCCGCCGTGCCGCACCGGTTCGAGGCGGGCACCCCGCCGATCCTCGAGGCCATCGGTCTGGGCGCCGCGCTGGACTGGCTCATGGGCTTCGACCGCGCGGCCGTCGCGGCGCATGAGAAGGCGCTTTACGACCGCGCGGTGGAGGGCCTGTCGGGTCTCAACTGGCTGCGGATCATCGGCGAGGCCGAGGGGAAGGGCGCGATCCTGACCTTCACCGTCGAGGGCGCCCACGCCCATGACGTAGCCCAGATTCTGGATCGTTACGGCGTCGCCGTGCGGGCCGGGACCCATTGCGCCGAGCCTCTGGCCACGAGATTTGGCGTGACGTCGAGCGCGCGGGCCAGCTTCGCCCTATATAACACCGTGGAGGATGCGGATGCCTTCACCGACGCGCTGATCAAAGCGCGGGAATTCTTCGTGTGAGTGAGATGACTGAGCGGCCGATCAGCGAGAACCAGACCTTCGCCGAAGCGTGGGACGAGCCGCAGAAGGCCGCCCTGCCGCAGGCCGAGATCGACCGGCTGACCGACGAGCTGATCGCGGCGCTGAAGACCGTCTACGACCCCGAAATCCCGGTCGACATCTATGAGCTGGGCCTGATCTACAAGGTCGATCTGTCCGACGACCGCGACGTGGTCATCGATATGACCCTGACCGCGCCCGGGTGCCCGGTGGCCGGCGAGATGCCGGGCTGGATCGAGGACGCGGTGATGAAGGTCGAGGGCGTCAAGTCCGCGCGCGCCAATCTGGTGTTCGACCCGCCGTGGGATTCTTCCAAGATGAGCGACGAGGCGAAGCTCGCCTTGAACATGTTCTGAGGGTGCGATGACTGAGCTTCAGACCACGACCCGTCCCCGCCGTCCCCGCCCCAAGGTGGTGACGCTGACCGACGCGGCCGCCGCGCGTGTGCGCGAGATCATGGCCAATGCCGAGAAGTCGTACGTCGGCCTGCGCGTCGGGGTGAAGAACGGCGGCTGCGCCGGGCAGGAATACACCTTCGCCTACGCGGAGGAGATCGCGCCGCTGGACGAGGTGGTCGAGGACAAGGGCGTCACCATCCTGATCGAGCCCAAGGCGATCCTGTTTCTGATCGGATCGGAGATCGATTTCGAGACGTCGAAGCTGTCGTCGAAGTTCGTCTTCCGCAATCCGAACGAGACCGACGCCTGCGGCTGCGGCGAGAGCGTCACCATCATTCCCGCCGCGGCGCTGGACGCCGACTGACATGATCCGCCTGGAAGGGGTGACCAAGCGCTATCGCAGCGCGGCGGGCGAGCGTGTGGCGCTGGACGCGGTCGATCTGCATGTCGCCAGGGGCCAGGTGTTCGGGGTGGTCGGTCGCTCAGGCGCTGGCAAGTCGACCCTGATCCGCACCATCAACCGGCTGGAGAGTCCCGACGCCGGGCGCGTCATCGTCGGCGGTCAAGACATCACCGTGATGAAGCCGGCCGAACTGCGCGCCGCCCGTCGTCGCATTGGCATGATCTTCCAGCATTTCAACCTGCTGAACGCCAAGACCATCGCTGAGAACGTGGCCTTCCCGCTGAAGCTGGAGGGCCGCCCCGCCGCTGAGATCGAACGACGCACGGCGGAACTGCTGGACCAACTGGGTCTGGCGGAACATGCGAGGAAGCATCCGGCCCAGTTGTCGGGCGGCCAGAAGCAGCGCGTCGGCATCGCCCGCGCCCTGGCCTGTGGCCCCGAGATCCTGCTGTGCGACGAGGCGACCAGCGCGCTCGACCCCGAGACGACCGACGAGATCCTGAACCTGCTGGACGGGCTGAACCGTGACCTCGGCCTGACCATCGTCCTGATCACCCACCAGATGGAGGTGGTCCGCCGCGTCTGCGACCGCGTCGCCGTGTTGAAGGATGGGCGGATCGTGGAGGAGGGGGCGACGGCCGATGTCTTCCTGCATCCGCAGTCGCCGGTGACCCGCGCCATGCTGGCGGAAGGGCAGGATGGCGAGGACTATGACGCCTCGGTCGTTCCAGCTGGCGGACGTCTGGCGAAACTGACCTTCCGGGGTGGTTCGACCTATGAGCCGGAGCTGAGCCGCGTGGCCCGCACGACCGGCGTCGACTACTCAATTCTGTCTGGTCGCATCAGCCGCATCCGGGGCGAGCCCTATGGCCAGATGGTCGTGGCCTTCACAGGTGGCGACGCCGACGCGGCCACGGCGCATCTAACCGCGCGCGGCGTCGTGGTGGAGTCGCTGTAATGGACTTCTTCGTCAACATCGACTGGCCCGAGATCGCGCGAGCGACGCGCGACACGCTGCTGATGCTGTTCGGCTCCATGGCCCTGACGGTCGTGTTCGGCGTGCCGCTGGGGGTGCTTCTGTATCTGT